>JBDRCZ010000041.1:0-19840 GCA_043821285.1 Candidatus Omnitrophota bacterium
CGGGGCGGATGGATTTGAACCATCGACTTCCCGCCTAGGCGGACGCTCTAAACCCCTTCTTTGTTTATCTATTTGCTACAAGCTATCCGCCATTTGCTAACTTGGTCGGGGCGGATGGATTTGAACCATCGACTTCTTGCTCCCAAAGCAAGCGCTCTAGCCAAACTGAGCCACGCCCCGGATATTATAACTTCAACATTAACCTGTCCTGCACAAATTCAACAAACTTGAGCTGCTCCTGGTTGTGTTTATAACTTGCAGCGAAATCCGCCAGTTTGTTAGGCGGATGAGCCACGCCCCGAATGCATTCAATGTTATAAGAATACAACTCTATTCTTCTGTCTTCTGTTGTGGTACTTGTTTAAAACGTTCTTTTGACTTTGGAGCAGTGGCACTTTTTACTATGCTTAATGTCTTTACAACATTTACATCATCTTTCTTAATATAAGTAACAATAACCGTTGCATCCTGTTCAAGTTCTGACAAATTTACAGTTACATCACTGCCGCTGCGGTCTGAAATCATCAACAATATAACTCCCTGCTTACTGACCTTAACCTCTTTCACCGCACCAAACGCACTAAAAACCTTATTCTTTGCTGCTTCTACTGCTATTGGCGTTGGTTCTGATTCCTGCATTTTTGCATAACTAATCCCCATACAAACAAAAACGATTATGCACCCTATCGCCAAAACTCTACGCATACCAAGCACCTCCTCAATGAGCGAATAAGTTATGTCGCTTTAGCGACATAACTTATTCACGCGAATTGATCCCCTGCCCGCCAATTTTTGTGGAGGGCGAAGCTTAAGGAAAAATTATCGCAGAGAATTTTTCCTTGTTTAAGCGAGGGACTAATCATTTTCTAAACAAACACACTCCACTGTCTTGCTTTTTGTGTGCTCAATAAAAAATTTCCTTCTGTTTGACTATCCTTAAGACTACAGGATATTATGCCACGCTGATGAGGCAATGCAGCACCGGAAATTTTTTATCCATTTAAAAACCTTTCGTGTTCAAGCTTTCCATCCAAAAGCTCACCCTCTAGCAAGATAGAGGGACTACTCAAGTTCAAAAATTTTCCTTATACATAACCCACTATTTAATTATGTCTTAAGTATACTATCTAAAGTATAAGCCGTCAAGGCTAACTTAAGCTAATAATCTCTACCTAACGATTTACAAATATACGTGCTGGAATAACCGGGGCAAACTTTATCTCTGAAGTTTATAAAACCTTAGTTAAAATTCATTTTTCCAGTATAATTTAAGCAGGGAATCTGTAGCATCATATTTTAAATCTAGTTTGTATTGCTCAAGATATTTATTGTCAAATTCATCAAACCACTCGTAATAATCAACCCCTTGATACAACTTTTCCTTAATTATACTTTCCGTGGTAAAATATTCATCAATCGTTCTTTTTAGTCTCTCCGGAGTGATTTTAAGTGTGAGCGGATAAAAATCATCACTGCAATGAGGACGGTTTATTACATCATGCCAATTTTCTGAATAGTATGCACTTGGTTTTGTTGCTTCTTTTTCGCCAAAAGTAATATTACCTGCCCCAGCCAGCCCGATTAAGGCTAAAATAATTACCTCCCACAACAAGCAACGGAATGTCTTCATACCGGAAAACACTTTATATTTTTTGACCGTCCGCCAAGACCGTGGAAAACGGAATTATTAAAAACAATTTCGCACGGTAATTCCATCATCTGTCTTAAAACCTATTTATTACTAAACCGCTTAACAGTTTTGGATAAAAATATGTAGACTTTTCCGGCATCCTTTCTCCACTTATCGCAATCTCTTGCAGCTTTGATGACTTTGCCGGATTAAGAAAAAAACAAACCTTGGACTTTCCCTCGTCTACACTTTTAACCGCTTTCTCGGCTAAATTAGAAAACTCAATACTTTCTCTATCCTTAATAGATACATTTATTATTTTCTCAAGTATGACTTTATTCAGAACAGCCGTATCAATTTTTTTCCAGATAGCTGGAACATCCTGCATTAAGTCAGCAAGCACTGTTTGATCCTTCAATCTCAAAAGAAAAAAGCCTTGTAAGCTATACATACCAATGGCAATATCAGCACACGCTGCCAACTCGTTAAGCATATCTTTTAAGTCACGTTTTTCGTCAATATTAAAATAATCTTTTAATTGACGATTAAGTTCTGATAAGTCAACATCTTTTTTAATTAAACGATGTGTCGGAGAAATCATCAGTCCCTCATCGCCCAATCCCACGAAACACATCATCACATAATTATATCGGTTCGTATCCTGCCCTTTTTTATCGGTCCTGCGCCTATGCTCATAATACATTCTTGCGGCTTCATAACGATGGTGACCATCAGCAATAAAAATTTCTTTATCTTGCATTAGAGAAACTACCTTATCTAAAACAACCCGATCGCTTACCGCCCATAACCTATGACGTACATTATTTTCATCGAAAACCTCAAAATAAGGACACTCCCGATTAATATTTTCAAAAAACAGTCTTCTAATTTCTCCTTGATCATTTGTATATAAGGCAAATATCGGGCTAAGATTTGTTTTTGTCTCCGCGAGCAATTTAAATCTATCTTCGCGTGGGGCATCAAATGTATACTCATGCGGATAAACATTTTTATTACTCAATTCTTCTATCTCTAACAGTCCGATAAATCCCAGTCTAATTTTTTTTTCTCCCTTATATTCATAATCCTGTGTATACACATAAAAAGACGGGTCTTGATCTTTAACGATTATTTTATTATCCGTCCAGCGGTGAATTTGCCTGGCGGCCTGAACGTACTTATCCACTATATCGCTGTCATTTTTTTCTTCAGGTAAAATAAGACGGGTAATATTATACTCGGATTTTCTTATAAGATTTACTCTTTCTTCTGCGGTAATTACATCATACGGCGGTGCAGCCACATCTTCAATTTTTACAAGTTGTTTATTGTATAAGAAACCACGAAAAGGAATAATATTAGACATGTGCTCTCCTAATTTATTTTACCGGTAGTGTCAAAAACTCTCTCATATTAAAGTTCTGAGTATTAAAGCTCAGTAATTTGAACCGCGCCAGCGATGTGAATTTACAGCGTTTGGATATCTATTTTTATTTTTAACCACAAAGATCACAAAGACCACAAAGTTTTTGTATTCATTCTTCGTGCCCTTTGTGTCTTCGTGGTAAATAATTTTCTATTTTTTTCTTTTGCCTTGTCTGGTACTTTTTATGTATTTGATTAATTTATTTTTATTATTTTTTTCTTCTAACTATGTGTATACCAGAAATAATTCTGCCCTAATTTTATATAGACCTGCTAAAATTTTGTATAATATAAAACTAAAAAATGCATAATTTATTCTCTATATAAAATTATGCTTATTAGCTGCTGGTTATTGTTTACCATATATCTGTGTATTAATAATATTATACCATGTAAAACATAATTTTAGGCGGTTAGTCAATATAGTCTTCTAATCAATATGCAATTAAGCCGAAACTTATTTTTTAATCCGTGTTAATCCGTGGCTTCTTTTTTTGTCAGGCTAAGTATCTACACAATCTGTGGTTAAGACTTATCCTTTTCTGCCTGCCCCGTAAGAAAATGCTAACCTACTGTTGTTATACATGTTAATCTTTGAGCTATTTCTATACCTTCCGCACAACTGAACTCTATTGTAGAGTTTTCTTTCGGGGTGCCATCCGTGGTTCTGATATTACCGCCTTAAAAACTGTGCGGCAGTTGCTCCTAATCCATCGCACAATAGATCCAGCGAGTCCATCTCCCGTCCCGGGACAAACGATTGATGTACTTCGTCAAAAAAAGCATAAAAAATTGCAAAGATAATCGCAATAATTTTTAAATTAAATCGCCAGTTATTTTTCGTTCCTTTTAATGCCCGGGCAATAAGCAAAGAAAATATGGCATATTCTATAAAATGCGCAAACTTATCCATAAAAGGCAGGCTGATTACTTCCGGCATCCTTGGCCGGCTGGAGAGAAAAAATATAAGCGCCGCATAGGCTAATACCGGCAGCCAATAAATAATAAACTTTTTCAATGTTTCTCCTGATTCTGACTTGATGCGTCAGGACCTGCTTTTTCTTTTGTTTTTGTTTCGCTCTTTGACTCTTGTGTTTTTTCTTTTGCGGCCGGGACCGGTGGTTTGCTATCTTTATTATCCTGTTTTTGTTTTTTGTCATCTTTACGCTTATAATCGGTAATATAAAATCCACTGCCTTTAAAAATCAGGCCGCACCCGGCACCGATCAGACGACTCACCTTTCCACCACACTTAGGACATTTCTTTTGCGGCTCATCAGTCATTTTCTGAAAGACTTCAAATGTACGCCGGCATTTCCGGCACTCGTAATCGTATGTAGGCATAACATGTGCCTCCGTCACATAATTCCAAATGACAAATAAATCATTTAATTTCCAAATAAATCTCTTCTGTTTTAAGAAACAGGAAGATTTATTTTTTGAATATCTTTTTCGCTTTTTCAAAAAAAGATTTTATTTGCGGATGTATATTATCATTGCTTATCTTGGCAAACTCTTCCAGTAATTGTTTTTGCCTGGCATTCAAGGAGGTGGGCACTTCAACCGCTACTCTAACTAACTGGTCTCCCGGTCCGTAACCATGCAGATCGCTTATCCCTTTACCCCGCAGGCGGAATATCTTGCCGCTTTGTGTACCTTGCGGCACTTTCATCATAACCTTCCCGTTTAAAGTAGGGACTTCTACTTCTGCACCTAACGCAGCATTTGTAAAACTTATCGGTAACTCGCAAATTATGTCATTATTATGCCGCTGGAATATTTCATGCGGCTTAACATACATTAAAATATAAAGATTGCCCCGCGGCCCGCCGCGTGTTCCGGCTTCTCCTTCACCGGTTATCCGCAGCTGTGAGCCGGTATCTACCCCCGGCGGAATTTTTATCTGTATTTTGCGTTCAACCTGTTCCTTACCCAAACCTTTACACCGGCTGCAGGGATTTTTTATAATCACCCCTTCACCCGCGCAACGGTTGCATGTTTGTGTCAGGCTGAAAAAACCAGCCGAGGTATTAATATGACCTGTGCCTTTACAAGTTGAACACTGTGACTTTTTTGTTCCGGGTTTTGTCCCTTCGCCTTTACACTCAGTACACGTTTCATAACGGGGGATATTAATATGTTTTTCCGCACCAAAAGCCGCTTCCTCAAAACCTATCTGCATTTTATACTGCAAGTCCACACCACGCCTGGCCCGTGTTCCCTGACGTTGAGACCCGCCAGAACCAAATATATCAAATCCAAAACCGCTGAATATATCTTCAAAAATACCACCGCGAAAGAGGTCTTCAAACCCGCTAAAATCAGCGCCGCGGAAGATATCTTCGTAACTATAGCGGCTGTCAATACCGGCATGTCCAAAGCGGTCATACTGACTGCGTTTTTGTTCATCGCTTAAAACCGCATAAGACTCTGATATCTCTTTAAACTTTTCTTCGGCCTCTTTTTTTTCATTAGGAGATACCCGGTCCGGATGATATTTTAACGCTAAGCTGCGATAAGCCCGCTTAATCTCATCCGTAGATGCTTCTTTCTTAACCCCTAAAATCTCGTAATAATCGCGTTTAGTCATAACTGTTAATCTCAAAATCCACGTAACAAGTTTCTGTTTAACAAAATGACAAAATCCAAATGACAAAATCCAAATAAATCTTTTAATATCTTAATTTCTAAAATAACTATTTGCAAAACATGTCTTGCATTTGTCATTTTTTTATTAAGTCATTTATTTGACATTTGTCATTGCTTTCCCTCATCCTCCACCTTATACTCCGCATCTACAATATCTTCTTCTTTTTTACCGGAATCTTTTGGCGGTTCCTGCTCTGGTTGCGGTCCTGGCTTCGGTCCTGCCTGCGGCCCTGTCTGCTGCTGTTTGGCCGCGGTTTGTTTATAAACCTCTTCTGCCAGCTTATGCGCTGCCTTATTTAATTCTTCTATGCCTTTTGTTATTTTTGCCACATCTTTTATCTTAATCATCTCTTTCAGCTCTTTTATCTTTTCTTCGATATTTTTCTTATCAGCAGCAGTTATCTTATCCCCAAAGTCCTTAAGTGATTTTTCCGTGGAATAAACAAGAGTATCGGCCTGGTTTGTAACTTCAACTTCTTCTTTACGTTTTACGTCTTCCGCGGCAAATTTTTCTGCTTCTTTCACCATTTTATCAATCTCTTCCTTAGAAAGCTTCTTCGGAGCAGTAATTTTTATTGATTGCTCTCTACCGGTTCCCAGGTCCTTAGCACTCACATGAACAATCCCGTCCTTATCAATATCAAAGGTTACTTCAATCTGCGGCACACCGCGCGGCGACGGCGGAATTCCCACTAAATCAAACCGGCCAAGCTCTACGTTATCATTTGCCATCTGGCGCTCTCCCTGCAGAACCCTGACTGTTACCGCGGTCTGATTATCCGCGGCTGTGGAAAACACCTGGCTTTTCTTTGTCGGGATGGTTGTATTTCTCTCAATTAATCTTGTACACACACTACCAAGTGTTTCAATCCCCAGGGAAAGCGGAGTTACGTCAAGCAGAAGCACCTCTTTTGCCTCTCCTTTAATAATTGCCGCCTGTATCGAAGCACCCAATGCCACACACTCCATTGGGTCAATACCACGTTCAATCTTTTTATTAACGTGGTCTTCGAGAAATTTCTGCACAATCGGCATTCTGGTCGGACCGCCAACCATAATAATCTTATCAATATCATTGGGTTTAAGTCCGGCATCGGAAAGCGCCTGATCAATCGGTCCGGAACATTTGTCAACAATTGGGCCAACCAAATCTTCTAATTTTGCCCGGGTAATTGACATGGTTAAATGTTTTGGCCCGGTGGCATCCGCGGTAATAAACGGCAGGTTTATATCCGTAGTTAATGAACTGGACAATTCAACCTTTGCCTTTTCCGCGGCTTCTTTCAGACGCTGGAAGGCCATTTTGTCATTTTTTAAATCAATACCTGATTCTCTTTTGAATTCAGCAATTATATGGTCTATCAGCACATTATCCATATCTGTTCCACCAAGCTCTGTATCGCCGTTTGTTGATTTAACTTCAAACCCGCTGGCATTATGCGTCTGATCATACCACATATCCATTACGGTAACGTCCAATGTCCCGCCGCCAAAATCAAAAACCATAATCTTTAAGTCTTTACCTACCTTATCCAGACCATAGGCCAGGCATGCGGCTGTTGGTTCATTAATTATTCTAAGGACATTAAGCCCGGCAATCTCACCGGCATCTTTTGTTGCCTGTCTTTGATTATCATTAAAATACGCCGGGCAGGTAATAACCGCTTCCTGCACACTATCACCAAGAAACGCCTCCGCGTCCTGTTTTATTTTCTGCAGAATAAACGCCGAAATCTGCTGCGGGGTAAATTTCTTACCATAGGCTTCAAATTTATAGTCCGTGCCCATTTTTCTTTTTGCAGCAAAAATCGTGCCTTCCGGATTAATTGTGGCCTGACGTCTTGCCGGTTCTCCCACCAGCCGTTGTCCTTCTTTTGTAAACGCTACCCATGAAGGAAACGCCTTACCACTGGCAACACCCGCACCTTCGGCAGAAGGAATAATTGCCGGCCGTCCTCCTTCCATCACTGCCGCAGCAGAATTAGAAGTCCCCAAATCAATACCAATCACTTTAGCCATCTTCCTACCCCCTTATTTTTATTGGTTTGGTTAAAAGTATCCGTATTTTTTTAGCCACGAAATTATATTCTTTTTCTAACTACTAATTGCACTAATTATCACGAATAAATATGCTCCATTCGTGAAAATTGGTGTTATTTGTGGTTGAAATATTTTTCATTTTTATCCGTGTTCAATCAGGGTTAATCCGTGGCTTGTTTTTTATCCGGCTAACTATCTATACAATCTGCATCATCCGTAGTTCTTTCTAATCTCTAAATCTGCGAATTTGCAAATTTTCTAATCTATTTCTTTTTCTTCTTTCTTTTCTATTTTTTTTGCCACCTTAACCATTGCCGGAAGCAGTACCTTATCATACATCATATATCCCTTTTTCAACTCCTCAACGACAATATTATCCTCATGCTCAGAGGTTTCCACATGCATCACTGCTTCGTGCTGGTAGGGATCGAACATCTTACCCTGTGCCTCTATTTCCTTAACGCCATTTGCCTTTAAAAGCTCATTCATCCTTTTAATAATCATCTCTACACCCTTATGTAAAACATCATAATCCTCATTTTTCAGCGCGTACTGGTTAGCGCGGGTAAAGTCGTCGAGAACCGATAAAAGTTCTCTCAGTAGTGTTTCATTTGCATATTTAAAAAAATCCGCCCGTTGTTTTTCCAGTCTTTTTTTTAAATTCTGGGCATCTGCTTCAATTCTAAACATTTTATCCAAATATTCATCCGCCTTTGCGGCTTTAGCCTTTAGCTCTTCAAGTTCGGTTTTTAAAATACTGATCATTTCTTTATTTTGTTCTTGATGCGGTTCTTCTTTATCCAGCCCTGGATTTTTATTCAGAGGTGCATCTGTTAAATGTGTCGTATCTTCTTTTTGTTTATCGCTGTTGTGATGATTATCTGTAGAATGTTTTTTATGTAATGACATATTAAAGTGCAATCTCCGCCAAAATCTCGCCAAAAGTTTGCGCCACATATTCAACCACTGGGATTACTTTAGCATAATCCATACGTTTTGGACCGATAATGCCAACCGCGCCAACACTATTATCCCGCACGCGATAACTCGCAATTATGGTTGTACAGTCCTTGACTTCCTCATATTTATTTTCCCGGCCAATATATACTTTCACCCCAATTTCTCCTGCACCACGCTGCATTATTTCAAGCAACTGTTGTTTTGTATCAAATATTTCCATCAGCCTTTTTGTTTTCTCCACGTCCAAAAATTCCGGCTGCTCAAAAAGATATCTTGTTCCCTCCATATACAAATGCCGGTTTGTCGAAATCAACGTACTCAAGCTGATCAACTCAATCCCCTTTTTAATAAGCTGCGCCAGCTCTCCGCGCTCCCCAATAAATTTCTGCATCAGCATACGTCTGACCTTTTCCAGTTCAACCCCGCAAAGTTCAGCATTAAGAAAACTAACTAATTGTCTTAACTCAGTTTCCTCTATTTTTATTTTTAGTTTCACAATCGTATGTTTCACTACCCCGGCATTTGAAACTACCACCACCACCACCTTTTCATTATCTAATAAAATGAGGTCAATACGTTTCAATCGGCTATGTTCAATTTGCGGCGGAGAAATCATACTTGTATATTTTGTCATATCTGCGAGTAATTTACCGGTTTTAACCAGCAAATTTTCCAATTCCTTTTCAATCTTACGGAATTCTTTAACTACGTAATCTTTTTCCTCTTGTGTTGGCATCAATTCCTGCCGTAACGCGTCGATATAAAAACGATATCCTTTATCGGTGGGGATCCTGCCGGCCGAAGTATAGGGATGAGTAATCAATCCCATTTCCTCAAGGTCGGCCATTACATTACGAATTGTTGCCGGACAAAGCCCAAGTCTATATCTGCGGCAAATCGTCCTTGAACTAACCGGATTACCTAACGATATATAACTGGTCACGATAAATCCTAAAATTCTTCGTTGCCTTTGTTCATTATCCACATATGGCATAACAATGAATCTCCCCCTCCGCAAGCGAAGCGGCATCTTCATACACGGAAAATGTAAGCATTTTCCGATCATCCACCAATGCTAATACAAGCAAAATTGTCTTTCTCCCCGTCACCGCGGATCTCAATAATTTCACAACAATACATGCTACCTTCTATCTTACTAAAGGGAATTCTTAAATTTAAGCTTGCTTATTCACCGTGGTCTTACCACAGCATAACCTTATAAATGTATGAAATGTTTAAAACCCGTAGGTTTTCAATGTATAAAAAATTTCCGCTGCTGCATACCAACATTATCTTAGTGTAACACCCAGTAGGCTTATTATATAGATAGTCAGGAAGAAAAAATTTTTGCTTAGCACTCTAAGCAATAGAGTGCTAAGTATATTAGCATACTGTTTTTAAACTTGTCAAGACCTTTTTTGCAATAACTTCCGGCAACTGGGCATCAATAATAATTCCTGATTCATTATGTTCTTTTGAAAAAATTTTCCCTTCTTTATAAAAGACTTGCACCAGATCCATGCGGTTATGCGGGATAAAAACTTTAATACGTTTTATTTGTGCATTAAGCATACTTTGTACCCGGCCAATTAATGTATCCAGTCCCTGCGTTTTTAGCGCAGAGACCGCAACAGCATTATTAAAGCAGCGCTGATACCTTGTTATCAAGATATCATTTTCCAGTTTATCTATTTTATTTAGCGCATAGACGATTGGTTTATTTTCCGCTTTCAATTCTTTAAGCACTTCAAATATTGCCTCATTATGCTCGATAATCCGGGGATGGCTGATATCCAAAACATGCAGCAGAATATCCGCGTTACTTACCTCCTGCAATGTTGCCTTAAATGCCTCAATAAGATTATGCGGCAATTTATGCAGGAAGCCGACTGTATCGGAAAACACCACTTTTTGATTATCCGGCAGGATAAACCTGCGGGTTATCGGGTCAAGGGTAGAAAAAAGTTCGTCACGTGCAACAACATGCGAATCCGTAAGCGCATTTAGCAGAGTTGACTTACCAACATTAGTATAGCCGATTATTGCCACCGTAGGAATAAAGTGTTCTGTGCGTTTTCTGCGCAAAGATTCTCTACGTTTCTCAAGTTGGCGAAGTTCCGTTTTAAGATTTGCAATCCTTTCATGAATTCTGCGGCGGTCGACTTCTAATTTTTGCTCACCCGGGCCTCTTGTCCCAATCCCCCCGCCTAGGCGGGAAAGAACAATACCTTTTCCTACCAGCCGTGGCAGCAGGTACTCGAGCTGTGCCCGTTCTACCTGTACTTTCCCTTCCTGTGTTTTGGCATGCAGGGCAAAGATATCCAGAATTAACTGTGTACGGTCAATAACTTTTACCTCAAAGGCATCTTCCAGATTACGTTGCTGGGAAGAAGTTAAGTCATCATTAAACACAACCACATCCACATTATTTGCCTTGCAGCGCGCAGCAATTTCCTGCACTTTACCTTTACCGATAAAATATTTCGGCGTAGGTTTATCGCGGCGGCAGGCAACAACGTCAACCACCTCGGCGCGGCTGGTACGCACGAGTTCTTTCAACTCCGTTTCCATATCTTCGACAAACCACCCGTCGCGATTATTCCAGTCAATAATAACTAAGAGTACACTTTCCATAAATTATTGCCTTCGGCACTAATTTGCCATCTACCTTTTCTTTAAAAAGAAAAGGTAGACCAAAAGAAAAAAACAAATTTCTATAGTATTCTTCACACTTAAAACTTAACCCTTATAACTTATAACGGTTTTTAGTCATTTCTCTAATTATTCTATCAACTACTTCCTTAATTGATAAAACATCAATATCTATCCATTCAATTCTCTTATCCTGCCTAAACCAGGTCAGCTGTCTTTTGGCAAAATGCCGGCTGTTTCTTTTAATCAAACGGTTTGCTTCTTCCAATGTTGTTTTCTCTTCTAAATAATCAACAATCTCTTTATAACCCAATGCTTGCCTTGCCGAAATACTGATTTTATTTTTTGATAGCCTTCTTACCACTTCCACCAGCCCTTGTTCAAACATTTTATCTACGCGTTTATCGATAAGTTTATAGAGGTTTTGGCGGTTTCTATTCAGTCCGAATATGCGTACATTATAGTCTTTCTCCAACGGTTCTTTTTGTTTCTGCAGCTCCGACATTTTTTTACCGGTAATTTCATACACTTCCAATGCCCGGACAATGCGGCGCAGATCATTTACCTGGATAATCCGGCAAATCTCTGGGTCGATATCCTGTAATTTCTGATATAAAAACGCGGTACCTTTTTGCGAGCCAAGCGCGATTAAGCGGCTGCGTAATCCGATATCTTTCTCCACCTCAGGAAATATCCCATCGATTAAGACCTTAAAATACATCCCGCTGCCACCGACAATTAGCGGGATTTTATTTTTTTTATAAATTTTTCCTATTACCAGCAGAGCCTGCCGGCGGAAGATGGCTACATTATACTCTTTTTCCGGAGAAAATACATCTACTAAATAATGCCGCACCATATGCAGCTCGGCTTTTGCAGGTTTCGCGGTAAACACATCAAACCCCCGATAAATCTGCATCGAATCACAGGAAACAATCTCCGCATTTATCCTTTTCGCTAAGGCAATTGAGACCGCAGTTTTCCCCACGGCAGTCGGACCAACGAGAAATATTATAGACTTTTTGTTTTTATCCATTAATTTAGAAACCACATCCAGACTGTGTCATACGTATTGCGTTTTTTTATGCGCAATACACAATACTCAATACAAACTACTTATTTTTCCCCAATCAACGTATAATACCTTACCTCTTTTATTTTAACATTAACCAGCTTCCCGATTAAACGCTTATCACCTTTAAGCAAGGCGATTTTATCAGTTCGTGTACGGCCGAGCATTTTTGTTTTATCTTTTTCTGACATGGTTTCGACCAGCACTTCCTGCGTTGTACCGATTAATTTATTATTCTTTTTCCGGGCAATCTCCTTTGCCAGCTCAAGAATTATTTTATTACGTTCTTTTTTTACTTCAAAAGGCAGGTTATCAGAAAATTCCGCTGCCTTTGTTTTTGGCCGGGGAGAATATTTAAACACAAACACATTATCAAATTCGATTAATTTTATCAAATCGCAGGTCTGTTTAAAATCCCGTTTTGTTTCCCCGGGGAACCCGACAATTATATCCGTACTTAGCCCCACCTCCGGCACAAACTTTCGCAGCATATTGATTAATTTAAGATAATGTTTACTAGTATATTTTCTATTCATCAGCCGCAAAATCTTATCCGAGCCGGACTGCACCGGCAGATGCAAACTTTCGCAGACTTTTTCTAAATCCCGCATCGCCACAACCAAGTCATAAGTCACGTCTTTAGGATGAGAAGTAACAAACCGCACCCGCTCAATCCCTGATATCTTATTCACTTCTTCAAGCAATGTAACAAACGCAGATTTTTTATTTTCTTTTAATTTGGATTTTGTCATTTGGATTTTTTCATCAACAGCGAAGCTGTTTACATTTTGCCCCAGCAAAGTAACCTCTTTATACCCATTATCCGCCAAACATTTAATCTCATTTAGGATCTCGCTAATTTCCCGGCTAATCTGCCTACCGCGCACATAGGGGACAATACAATAAGAGCAAAAATTATCACACCCGGTCATAATATTAACAA
Source organism: Candidatus Omnitrophota bacterium (assembly GCA_043821285.1). Lineage (GTDB taxonomy): Bacteria > Omnitrophota > Gorgyraeia > B26-G9 > JBDRCZ01 > JBDRCZ01. The sequence goes on from JBDRCZ010000041.1 coordinate 13,372, forward strand.
AGGCCTTAACCTGGTTAGTACGTAAAGAAAGGTCGTTAGTTTCCGATTTTTGCTTATCGCAGGCAAGGATATGCATTTCCCCGGAGAGCGCACGTTTCACCAAATCCGGCAAATCATATATATTCCCAGGCCCGCAGACAACATCCACCTGAGGAAGTTTACTAAATATTTCAGATTGATAATTCTGCGCCATACAGCCAATCACACCGATGATTGGAGTATTGCGTCGTGCGTATTGCGTATTGCGAGAAAGATTTGACATTTGACATTTGTCATTTGTCATTCGAGCAACAGCACGAATCTGTCCCCAGACCCGTTGCTCGGCATGTTCGCGGACAGAGCAAGTATTAAACAACACCACATCCGCCGACTCAAGGGAACCAGCAGCCCCAAACCCCGCCCCCTGCAAGAGCCCCGCAATAATCTCCGAATCGCGGAAGTTTTGCTGGCATCCGAAAGTCTTAATAAAGACTTTCGGATGCCGTGTCCGCAGCGCATTGAGGGAAATCTCGCAGAGATTTTCATCAACATGCTTGCGCAAGGACCTGACTCCTTTTTCTATATTATATTTTTTCATTAATAAAGACTTTCGGATGCCGTTTTTATTATTTAACATATTTACGTAAAATATTATCTAAACGGCTTCCATTAATTAACTGCTGTTTATCCTCTCGTGTTAACCTTTTCAGAGTTAATTCTGTCCGCATAGCAAAACGCTGGTTTTTACACGTTTTACTCCATACCAACTTTACCGGCAGTCTGCTCCGCGTATATCTTGAAGCAAGACCTTTATTATGCCAAGCCCACCGCTTCTCCAAATCCCGCGTATACCCCGTGTAATACGTCCCGTCACGACATTCCACAATATAGACAAAAAACACCCCGCGGCATAGAACTCCCCTTTTCATAGCTTTTATATTGTATAATTTCAGGCAGGATTTAGCAAGGGGGATTTGATACTCAGATTTGATACTCAGACCAGCGGAAAATTCTAACGGTGATAAGCGGGCTTTAAAAATATTGTGCACGTTCTTACATTAATAAAGACTTTCGGATGACCTTCTATACAGGTTTTACAATATATAAAATCTTTCCTTGTTTTCTTCTTCTGATAATCTAATGCACCGCCCGCTATGGCGGGCTACGTTGTTGGTGTATCCACCGTTCGCCTTCGCTAGGGCTCAGGCTCACTGCCTCGCTCGCTTGGCCGCTCGCTCATTGCATGCAGTCTTGTCGTGCGGGCTTCGGCACTCGTCGTGCCTTCGCTTTCCGCACTCCAAGCCTGCAAACCACCGTTGTGTTGTAATCGTAGCGTTGTTTTTATACCCTTCCTCAGGCACCCGCTTTCGTCGGGCTTTTTGGGTAAAACAAAATTTTTTATAATAGGAAAATATTTTTTTGATAGCGGCGGCGAAAAATTTAGGTATTTTACCTTATCCTCTTTCGGAGGGTGAAGGCAAGCGCACAAAGGACGATGCGGAATACCGATTTATCGGGATGAAGCCGGACGACTGCGATTGCCGAGGGAGGAAATTTATTTTTATATCTCAATTTTTTGCCATAAATCGTCCGATATTTCACTTATATAATCTTTGATCCTGTCCTTATGTACAGCAACACACAATAAATGAGTTGGACGACTCAAACCAACATATGCCATTTTTAATGATTCTCTGGCTCGCACGCCTTCATTTCCTTTTACTCTATTCCCTTTAAAATGTTCTTTTAACCTATTAGATTCATAATCGCCTTGATAATATGTTTCTAAATAAAGCGTAGCTGTATGCGTTTCACCTTTTATTGAATGTATTGTTCCAACTTCAACCGCTAAACTATCGCATTTAAAAATATTACTATGTTCTTCACGCAATAAACGCAATAGCCGACTTTCTGTATAATTTCTTCCATCCGTATCGGTAATGCTCTCATATCGCAATGCTCTTAATAAAGTATTCACAATGCTTTTCTTTATAGCACGTAAGCTTTGTCGATTAATTGTATTGTTTATTGTTTCCGATATATGTTCATGTAGACTCGAGAAGTCTACTTTTGTTTTTTGGGTATGTATACAAAAATCAGGAAAATAGTCTTTTATAGCAATTTTGCTTGCATCATCCATAATTTTGCGCCAACCGATAGCTTTTAAAGATATTTTAGCACTGCTTGGAATCGTACGTCAAAGTCAAGTAAAATTCCATAGGAAAGGGCCGAGAAAATTCCATAGCAGTAGCCGTAGAATTTCTTTCTTTTTGGTAATTTTTCTTTCTTTGTTAATATCGAAGATCCGCCAATGTCCGCCACTAATACGACGGCGGACCTGCCCGCCATTGCTGTTTGGATGGTCTACGACTTTGTGGCGGAATGTGAATATGTTAATAACCATACCCCTTAATGCTATATAATAAAGGTATTAAGGGTGTGAATAAAATGTTAGGAGTAGCAATGTATACAACAATAAAGACACTTAGGGAAAAAGGGATGAATAAAAGCGAGATATCGCAAGTAACCGGCCATGACTGGAAAACAGTATCAAAGGTATCATCTCTTTCAACATAATCGTTATTGTATCTCCAGCTTTTGTTCCCTGTGTTATACGGCGGATCGATGTAGATAATATCAATCTTACCTTGATGGGTATAGTTCAAAACCGATAGGGTGTGATAATTGTCGCCTTCAATGAGGATATTCACAGGCTTTGAAGTATCAGTCTTAATCTCTTTACCCTTGACTTCCTTCAATACCGGAAGGGTGTTTTTGGACTCTTTTTCAAACTGCTCTTTTGTCCGCTCCTCATCCCAAATAAGACCGTATTTTTTTCGGGATTCGAGCTTCCCAACAACCTTTAGAAGTTCTTCTTTTGATAACTTTGAATAATCGTTCGCCATAATATTTATTGTTTCCGTGCTCTCAGGACTTAGTGACACATCCTATTTGCTCTCCCTCGGTCTGTCGTCCTCCGGCCAAGTCTTAATACCCACAGCTTTAGATTCCCTCTTCATTCTTCCCATTCTCTGTTAATATACCATTCAGTATACCATTCGTAGGATTGGTATACCGTTGTCTATTACCCTATTTATTACCCCATTCTGGAATTGCTACCCTATTAGCGCCCCTTTGGCGTGTTTGTTCTGTTTATGTCGGGTTTTGTATTCCAGCATCTCAAGCATAATTTTGCGCCGTTTACGTATCGGAACCAATACTGAATGCTTACCCAAATGACTATACTGATCACCCGTGCGTCCATGACTCCCGCCAAGGTTATAGATATTGCACCACACTCCGCCTTCGCAACGAGTCAAAGTACACTCCTTAAAAATGGCGCAGTTTCTGGTTTCATAGTGCCTTGCCGCGTCTAACAATGCCGGAGTCGACCCAATAGGAACATTCGCCTTTGTAGCGGCCTCCCGCATGGCGTTAGCGATCTCATACTTATACTTATCACAAGACATAACAATATCTGCCTCTTCAAGCATTTCGGCTTTTTTGAAAAGCTTCGCGATGAGATTTTTATGTTTTACTGTGTATTCCACTGTATTCGTTTCCTTTATGATGCCAGCACTTCTTCAATCTTAAGCACAAAGTCTTTCGCATCTTCAATAATCCATTCGGCATCGTCATTGGTGATAATTTCAACGCCGTACTGTTCAACAACTCTATTCTCCTGAGCTTTATCTAATGACTCGGAATATTTCTGCTCAAGTTGTTTGGCGCGATTTATATATGTTAAAAATTCAGGTTTTACTTTCCCTCGATTGACATAGAATTCTTTAAACGCCGCAAGCGCGCAGTAATGGGCTGTCGCACGGATGCCTATTTTATAAAGAGCCGCTAAAACAGCATGATACATTGCGTAATATCCACAAATAATCGTCCAATCGAACAAGTCACCGTCAAACATCATCTTCATCGCTCGAAGGTTACTGTGCGCTTTGTCGATATGTTGTTGCGCCCGTTCTGAGCTAACCGGTACTTTTTGCAGATTAGGTCTGCCTTCTTTTGGATGAAAACATCCTTGTAAAATTCGCTCTAAGTTCTCGGGCATATTATTTTCCTCCCTCTCTTATAAGTTGCCAGAACAAGAATTCGCTATACAGCACAATGCGATCTTTCCACAGATTATCGTAGAATTCGGTCTTGGCCTTAAAACCATCGATAAACTTTTTTGTTGTAGTACTTATCGGCCTGATTTCTAAAAGCGGACTGACATCTGTCTTGGCCTTGTTTAATATATCAATGATATCGTTTTCTTTATCAGGAACGACCGCCAGTATGTCAATATCGCTACCCTTTGTCCATTCGCCCCTTGCTACAGAACCAAAAAGAATGACAAGCTGGATCCTCTTGTTTGAAAGCTCTATAATAGAATCCGTGTATTTTTTAATAAGGCGGGCTATATTCTTGTTCTTCGCGTAAAATGCTTTGCGCCGATCAAGCTCCAAGAGCTCAAATATCTTTATAGTCTCATCGTTTTCAAGGTTAGGCTTAAAGAACGTGGAATGCGACATTTCATTGCGTTTAAACATGTCGTTTTTCACGAATAACCGCATTGAGTTGTCCACATTGGCAAGTGAGGATTTTGATTGGCGGGCGATTTCTCTTAAGTGGATCTCCTTAAAAGGGTCTTTTAGGAATATCTCCAGCATCTTTTTTCTTCCGGCCGGGATCAACATATTTTCATCTCCTGTTCTATTTGATAATACAACTGTTCGATAGTATAGAACACAGCAGTTAGTTTGTCAATAAATTATTTTGATCGTAAATTTGTAGAAATTCAATATTTTTAATAAATGCGGATTATCAAGCGCCACGGCTTTGTCGCAAAAAGTATATAGTTTTTGCGACATATTTATGTCAATTCATGTCACTCAAAACTGCAATTTTTGGCCTCTGGAGGAGCTATTTTCAATGCCTTAAAACCCCTTATTTACCGTCGATAAACGCTGTTTTTAGGCTTTCTGGCGCCTGCTCCGGGATACCCCAATTGCATTGACATTGACATCGATTTTTTTGACCACAATCACTGACTCCCCGCGCCTCGCCCGACCCGCGGCCAACACCCCCCTTCCAAGGACCCGCGACCCATCCCTATCCAAACACCTTATTTCTTACGCTTGTCATTAAGCGTAAGAAATCAGTACGGATGACTAAGAACTATCTTACCTAAGGTGTCTTTCAGTGAATTTTATTATATTATTCATCATGCCAACTGTCTCAACCGGGTATTTGCCCACGGCAGACTCAGCCGAAAGCATGACAAAATCAGTGCCGTCTATAATGGCGTTGGCCACGTCCGTAACCTCGGCGCGGGTCGGGCGGAGGTTTTCGGTCATACTCTCAAGCATCTGTGTCGCGGTAATAACAAATTTCCCCGCGCGGTTGCATTTTTTTATTATCATCTTCTGAATAATGGGTATTTGGTAGATGGGTAACGACACCCCCATGTCTCCGCGCGCTATCATAATACCGTCCGAAGCCTTGATTATTTCATCGATATTCTTTATGCCTTCTCTATTCTCTATCTTGGCGATGACCCGACAATGAGAACCTGTCTTAAGCAGTTTTCTTACATCCAAAATGTCCTTCTTCGTACGCACAAATGACTGAGCGACATATTCCACACCGTGCTTTTCGCAGAAGAATATATCCTGTATATCTTTTTGGCTTATATGGCTTTGGCTATGGCTTTGGCCAAAGGAGGCCAAACCATTGCCCCCTGGCTTATCGGAGGCCAAACCACAGCCCTCTGGCCTGTCAGTCAGAGCAGCTATACCGGGCAAAACCTTACCTTCCAGATACTCTAGGCTTGCTCCCCCTCCGGTTGAAATATGGGTCATCTTGGCCTCTAATTTGAATTTTGCTATTGCCGCGGCAGTATCGCCGCCGCCGATAATCGAGATACATGCAAGGGTGCTGATAAATTTTGCAATTTCCTCTGTCCCTTTACTAAAAGCATCCATTTCAAAAATTCCCAAAGGGCCGTTCCAAACAATTGTTTTTGCCGATTTTAACCTTTCTTCGAATAAAACAATGGTCTTTGGCCCTATATCTACTGCAATTTTTCCTTCAGGGATATTTTCGCCTACAGTTTCAGACTTTGCCTCAGAGTTTATATTACCGACTACAACATTATCAACCGGCAGTAATATTTCTTTTTTCAAGCTTACTGCTTTATCAAGAATAGACTTTGCTAAATCCAATTTATCTTTTTCCAGCTTTGAGTTTCCTATCTCTTTTCCTTGAGCCTTTAAAAACGTATAAGCCATCCCTCCGCCGATTATAATGACATCGAATTTAGGAAGTAAATTCTCAATAACAGCTATCTTATCAGAAACTTTTGCCCCTCCTAAAATAACTATGAATGGCCTCTCTGGATCAGCCAGCGCATTACCCAAGTATTCTATTTCCTTCTCCAGCAGGAAACCTGCTGCGGATTTAAGGTAATGAGTTACGCCTTCTGTGGAAGCGTGCG
>JBDRCZ010000042.1:0-20254 GCA_043821285.1 Candidatus Omnitrophota bacterium
GCAGCCATTTTAGATCGGATTGTTCATTATTCAACGATTATTAAAATAACCGGGTATAGCTACAGAGCCAAAAACGTAAAAAAGGATAGGGGTTAATATGGCTAAGGAAAAAATATTGGCGGTAATCTCAAATAAAGAGCGGATATTTTGGGAAGAAGGTGATAATATTTTTTTTGCTTACGCTATGGAAAAAAGTCGGCCCTCAGCTATGGAATTTTCCTTGACTTTGAGGGTTCTATGTAACGGCTTCTTTTTTGTAATCTCTGGATTAAAAAAATTCCTCGCCTCTTCCAGAGAAGATATATGTTTACATTGCGGTAAGGCATTAAGGAATCTCTTTCCGTAATACCGTGTCTTAACCCGCGGATCAAGGATAACCACCATGCCCCGGTCAGTCTTGGTACGAATAAGCCGGCCAAACCCCTGACGCAGCATGATCACGGCCTGGGGGATTTGGTAATGCGTAAACGGATTTTTACCCTGCGCTTCCAAAAGCTCCATTTTTGCTTCGGTAACCGGGTCATCAGGAACCGCAAAGGGAAGTTTACTGATAATCACACATTCCAAGGCCTTCCCGGGCATATCTATGCCCTGCCAAAAAGTATTCGTGCCAAATAACACGGTATTATTATTTCGTCTAAATGTCTCTAACAGCTTATAACGCGGTGCGTCTCCCTGACGCAAGACCTCTAATTTTTGAAAGTGTTGTTTTATTTCCCAATAAATCCGGCTCATCATTTTGAAGCTGGTAAATAATAGAAACGTTCTTCCCTGCATTAAAGGTAAAATTTCTTTTATCTGGCTAACCACCGCGGCGTTGTATTCTTCGAATTTATACGTGGGGTCGGGAATGCGGTTGGGAATATACAATAGAACATTCTTGCGGTAATCAAATGGGGAGTCAAGAATAAGTTCATCGGTATTATTTTCAAATCCGAGACTTTTTTTCAAAAAGTCAAAACTGTTATTAACCGATAGTGTTGCCGAAGTCAATATTACTGGGTTTAGCTGCTCTAATACCTTAGTCCTAAACTCGGCGGATATATCTATGGGCGCGGCAGAGAATGTGCATTTTATCCCCCGCGTGCGCTTGTCAACCTCTAACCAGTAAACATAACCGGCAAGCTCTAATTTGATAATGTTTCCTAATACCTGTCCGAACTCATAAGCCTGGGATATAAAATGTTTTATTTCAATCTTATCCTCATCCTTGCTGGCTAATTCCTTAATCTCTTTTAATACCCCCGCCAGATTAAAAAATCCTTCCTGAAAAGGCACCGGGTTTAATTCCGGTTTTCTCAGGCGTATCGTTCTTGTCTCCTCACCGAATTTTTCTCGTGTATCTGAAAAAAATTGCTCTGCTGCTTTCCTTAAATTTTCTAATTTCTCTTTTGCCTCTTCAATCTTACGCCTGGACACGCCTTTTATCCCATAGAATAACCCCCGGCCGGTGCGCTGATTATACAAAGTGTCAAAAAAATACTTTACCTGAAAATTGGATATTTCTATGCCCAGATAACTTGTCGCTACCTGTTCTAAGGTATGCGCCTCATCAAAAACAACTGCCTTAAATGAAGGCAGAACTTTATTCCCCGAGGCAATGTTCGCAAAGAAAAGATGATGGTTGACTACCAGAATATGCGCTTGGAATTCCTGGAGCCTTGCTTTGCGATAAAAACAATCATTCTTAAAAAAACATTTTTTCCCCAGACAAAGGTCGCTTTCCCGGCAGAGCCTGTTCCATAAACTTTCCGGCGGACGAAAACCAAGTTCTGAGCGTAGACCAAGTTTGGTTTTCTTTAGCCATTCCTGCAGCTTCGTTATATCGTTTTTTTCTTCTGTGGTCTCATAGAAACCGGATATAAGATTTTGCGAAGTCCGTCTTAAGCAAATGTAATTATTCGAGCCCAGACATAAGGAAAACCGGAAATCTATGCCCAAAACTTTTCTTAATTGAGGAAGGTCTTTTTTAACTAACTGCTCTTGTAAAGTCTTCGTATAGGTGGAAATTACTACTTTATTATTAGTATCTGCCGCCCATTTTATAAGCGGTAAAAGATAGGCCAGGCTTTTACCAACACCGGTACCGGCCTCAACAATAAGATGCCGATCATCACCAATCGCCTTTTGCACTGCTTTTACCATCTCTACCTGCTGGGGGCGTGATTCAAATGTCTTATGACGAAAGAATTTTTCCGATAACTTCTCATTATCTTGACCAAATACTATTGAAAATATTTCCATGTTTTTATTTTTTAAATTGGCTGCCTACTATTTGTTTAATCTTCCTGGCTTTTATTTTACCTACCCCATCGACATCTCTCAGTGCTAACTCCGAAGCACCAATTACCTCCTCTACACTGCCAAAATAGTTCAAAAGCGCCCCGGCCAATTTCGGTCCTACTTGCGGAAGGCCTTGCAGAATATAAAGCTGCTGTTTATATAACCGCTTAGGCGGTCTCTTTCTGCGCGGAAACAAATCATAAGCCGCCTTTACCCGCTGCTGTCCGGCTAACCATAAGATTAGAGCAGTTTCTTTTATATTTTTACTAAACAAAACCGGAATCTGCCATCTTAAAGCAATGCTGACTAATGCGCCCTTAATCGTATGCGCGTGCATGTTAACGGTATTATTCACGGCAATATCACCTTCAACAATAAACAGTGACCAGTCAAACGACGACTTCATTCTTTGTGCCTGCTTAAACAGCCGCCCATCAACGACAGACTGCGCAAAATCTGAAACTGTTTTGCGCTCAACAACAATCTCTTCATCAATCAAATAATCACCAACCGGTAATTTCTCTTCAATAACCTCAACCCCATACTGCGCATGAAGAACAGTCCCCACCCCGCAATCTCTTTCCCTGAAATCAATTTTAATTATATATTTCTCTTGCGGCAGCATTCCCCCACGTCCTTAAAAACACATAAACCTGTGCTTATTTACTCAAACAGACCTCTTTTAACATTACGATTAATAAAGCTCTTGGAATTATTATAAGATGCCTTGAATATTCTCCGGAACTCCAGAGGAGAAAATATCTTGATATTCCGTCTTTTTAATTCCTTCTCTATCTGTATATAGTTCATTTTTTATACTTTTATGCGTAAATTTTAAATTAACACCGCATATGTCCTCTGTCAAGAAAAATTTAACATATCACACCCAGCCGCAGAGCGCGCAAAGAAATACAAAAATCAGACCGGATGAACCCCGAAAGAAAGTATCAACGGGCACTGTTGGGGAAATAATATGCATAACCTAAAGTGGTACAATACTATTCTGCTGCTAATTTCATCTAATTGATTTTCTAACGGGGTAAACAGAATAAAAAAATTCCTTCGGAATCTTTTTATCCATTTAAAAACCGTAGTTTTTTAACCCTTCCCTTAACAATGAATTAAATATACCAATCTATACCCCAATTCCCTTGTTATCCACAGATTAAAAATCTTATTGTTTCCTATACGTTAAAAAAAGACCGCGAGCAGAAAAAAATGACGAATGAAGAAAATAAAGTTATCATACGCCTGCCGGCAGGCAGGGAGGGAGACGCGGAGCACGCAGAGAAAAACTTTTGAATTTTTCCGCCAAGGCGGAAATCAAATCCCAATTTTTAAACTTTCCCAATTCTGACAGGATACACATGATTAACATTATTTTTTTTATTTTTTATCTTGGGCATCCCGTTAATCCTGCCTGATTTTGTATTTTCTCTGTGCACTCTGTGTGCTGTGTATGCTGGTGGTAGATTTTTTTCGTTTTTTCAAAGCTAACTTGTTACGCTCAAAAATACTGCACAAATTTTAGATAATATAAATTATCATATCCGGCAAATTCACTGGCAGTGCTGCCGGTAAAAATATTTGTGCCAATATTAAATGTTGCTTCATCACTTATGCTGTAACTTATCGCCGCCCCGCCAAACAGGCTGCTGTCTCCAATGTTATAAATAATTGGCAGGGAAATGCCGGTTAACGCATTTATTTTACCGGTTAGTATTAACCCGAGGTAATGCCGGGAAAGGTTCCAGTTTCCGTTAATTAATATGCTGCGGTCATATTCGTTTTTATGCTCATTCCCAAGTCCGTTGTAAAAATATTCTGTGAGTACAGTTATATTTTTGGGAAAGGCATACTCTAACCCCAGAATACCGCTAAAATATCTTTTATTTAAATCATCGTGCTCAAAAAAACCTAGTTCACTGCGGACTTCCACTCCGGTATCTAACAAATTTGACTCTGCTTCAACCCCGGCCATTTGGAAATCTGCATTCTGTAGATAAGTAACACCCATATCTATACCTTGATGATACCCTTTATATCTCAGCCCATATTTATCCACTGTCATTTTTTCAGCAAAATCGGAAATTATTTTCCACGAAGAAAAATCCGTTAGGTGCCGTGTATAATTTATCGCAAAAACGCCTAAACGTTCTTCCGCTTCTACCCGAAGCGCGTTAACCGGATTAAATGTATCCGTGGGTGTCCATAATCTGCCCACGCCAAACGGAACTCTTTGCAAGCCAAGTATTAAGTCATCACGCCCGGACCTTAATTCAGTGTATATTCTGTATAGATAACATCTACCGGCAAACGCGTTTGATTTAAACATGCCGGTATAAGGATTAAACGGAAGTTTGGGGTCGGCCTTTTTAATAACATCAAATGCCGCAGTGTTTAAAAAATTCCGGCTGAGATAAGTTTCAAAATCCAATATCCCTTTCACCCGAATATGCTCAGTAGTGTTTTTCATGCTAAAATCCGCACGCAAGCGGTTATAATCATACACACGGGTTCTGCCCGAAGGGTTTTTATAGGAATTGATAAAATTGGTATTGGAAAAGGCGAGGTTTGTTTCTGCAAAGCCGGGCCGGCTTACAAAAACCAGAAATATGGCAATTGCTGCTTTATTCCAGAGTTTCCGCATCAGACAATTTTCCCATCTTTAAGTACGATTTGACGCTTGGCCTTTTGCCGCAAAACCGGGTCATGGGTAGAAAAAACAAAAGTCATATTTTCTTCTTCATTCAATTGCTTCATTAGCTCCAAAAGGGTTGATGAATTTCCGGAATCCAAATTAGCCGTGGGTTCATCGGCAAAAATAACTTTTGGCCGGCTAACTACTGCTCTAGCCACGGCCACGCGCTGCTGCTGTCCCCCGCTCATTTCGTTCGGTCTTTTATTAAGTAATTCATGAATCCCTAAGCGACGGGTAATCCGGTGTATTCTTTCTTTTCTTTCCTGCACAATAACTCCCTGAAGCATCATCACGTATTCAATATTTTCCTCTGCGGTTAAAACCGGGATGAGGTTATAGGCTTGAAAGATAAACCCAAAATTTTCCCGGCGGACTTTGGCAAGCTGTTTTTCGTTCATACTGCTTATCGGGATATCCTTTAAATAAACGGTGCCCTTTGTCGGACTATCCAGCCCGCCCATCAGATTTAACAATGTTGTCTTCCCGGAACCCGAAGGTCCGGAAATAACCATAAAATCCCCTTCCTGTATTTCAAGGGTTACCCCATTAAGCGCGCGCGTCTCAATTGCCTTCCCCGCTAAATACACTTTCACCAGATCCACCAATTTCATAAGGAGCATGTTATAATGCCTCCAATATTTTGTATTGCCTACTGGTCGTGTAGTGCTTCACAATTATAGTAACGTGAGTTTTTGTATTGAGTATTGCGTCGTGTGTATTGTGTTTTTTTGCTTTTTTACTCGATACTCCATACTATTTTTATAAGTGAAAATTAGACAAACCTAATCGCCTCCACGGCCTTTAATCTTTTTAATTTCCACGCCGGGATAATAACTGCGGCAAATGATGAAATGACCATTGCAATAAATCCCAAAACAAAATATTCAAACCGGACATCGGGATACATAACCGCGGCCATGCCAATATCTTTTAACCCGGCGGAAAAATAGGAGAGATTAACTCCGCTTTGTTTAAACAAGATTAAAAGCAAAAAACCGGAAACCGCCCCGCACATATAACCCAAGCCCCCCATAATTAACGCCTCAAAGAAAATAATCTGTACAATCGATGAAAATGACGTCCCCATCGCGGTTAATATGCCAAACTCTTTAATCCTTTCAAAAATGGAAATAAAAATGATAAAAAAGATACCCAGCGCGACAACTAAAAACACAATCGCATAACTGATATAAATAAAATATACCAATACCTCTTCCCACATCAGTAAAAACGGCAGCAACTCTTTCCAGGTAAAAACTTCTAATTTCTCTTGGCTTTTATGTTCCAATGCCGCGATAATCTCTTTCTTAACCGCGGATAACAAACTTTCTTTTTTTAACAATATATTAAATTCCGTTACCCCCTCTACCTGAAACATCTTCTGAAGCTGTGTCTGCGCAATAAGCACACCGGCATTATCAATATCCGGATTATTGGTTTTTATAATCCCGGCCACACGAGAAGCCATTGAAACAATTTCTTTATTTAACGCCTGTCCCTGAATAACAATCTTCTTTTTGAGATCAACCTTTAATTTTTCCGCTAACCCCTGTCCGATTATTACGGTATTTTCATCCGGACTTAGGGCAAATCGTCCCCTGACAACCGGTTTTTTATAATTAATAAATCGGGCTTCCCGGTCAACGTCAACGCCAATGATTACCGCACCTTGGGCATATTTCGCCGAAGAGACGATTCCTTCACACCTAAGCCGCGCGGTAACATCTTGAATGTCCTCGCGTCCCTTAAGTACCGCTTCTACCGCAGGAACATCTTTAATATAATCCGCTAACAGTTTTGACTTCTGATAACCATCTTTTGTGATCGTAATTTCCCCGCCGCCCGTGCGGATTTGGTCACTTTTCATTTGCACAATCATTCCATCATATAACCCCTGGGAAAAAATCATCGCCCCCAGTCCAAAGGCAATCATCACAATCACCAGAACCGTCCGGCTCTTTCTTTGCCAAAGATTAAAATAGGCAATCTTTACGAATGCAGTAGACATAAGTTACAATAACGTTTTTCGGTTAGGGTTACGATGCCCGTCTACCACAATCCCGGCGGATCTTCGATTTCGTAGTTCGGTTACGGTAACATCAGTTTTTTGTATTGTATATTGAGTCGTGAGTATTGCGTTTTTATCATCATCCTTTTAGTTTTTATGCTCAATACACAATACTCGATACGCAATACGTATTTATTAACGTTACCCTATCCCTTGACCGATACGGGCTTCGTTGCCTTAACCGTTACCCATTTTCTCTGGCAGCGGCCAGAGAAAACCTTAGACATAATTAATCGCCTCAATCGGTTTATACCGGCTCACTTTGACGGCCGGATAAATTACCGCGCATACATTTAATGCTAAAACAAACAAGCAATTTCTGAGAATCGCCGCATAAGAAAACACCGTGGGGAAAATCATATCCACAACCCCCCATTTCTGATACTGCTCTAATATCTCCTGCGGCACATTAAATTCTATCGGGTGGATATGATAATAGTAGACTAAAAAGGCGCCAACTACCCCGCCGACAATCACACTAATCATCCCCAAAAAAAACGCCTCTCCCAGAAGGATCATTAAAACCTCACGCGGCTTAGTCCCTACGGCCCGTAAAATGCCAATTTCCCTGGTACGCTGAAAAATACTGATTAAGGAAAATATCATAATCACAAAAAATATAACCACCACTAAAATCCCGTAAGAAAAATATCCAAAGGCATTATCCACCTGCACCAACTGTACTAAAGATTTAAGCGGTACTTTCCAACTAACCGCGGTATTTTCACTGGACGGCAATTGCTGGTTAAGTTTCCCGACTAAATATTTAAGTTTCGTTTCCCGGAATTTCTCTTTTGGCAATATACAATAATGTGAGGCAATATCTTCCGTAAGAAAAACCTCATCCATATACGCCTTATTAATAAAAATCCCCTGGGCATCCAATTGCGAACCCGTGGTAAAAATTCCTTTGATAATTAAATTATCCGCGGCCATCGAATAATCAATTGCCTGGGAAATATAAGTCACCTTATCTCCTAGTCTTATTTTTAGTCTTTCCGCGAGTTTTTTCCCGATTAAGGCAAACGGCTTTGCAGTTCCATCCAAATATTCTCCTTGCTTTACTGCTTTCTTAATACGCGAGATATATTGTTCTTCCACCGGGTTAATCCCGGTTAACATCCCGCCGACGGAATCTTCCTCCCCAGAAAATAAGGCAAACGTCTCCAGCCGCTCACTGGCTCTTTCAATCTCCGGATAACCGGCAATAATTTTCTTTACTGCTTTAAGATTATAAATCAAATGGTCATAATCCGGATGGTCATAATAGTCCCTGCCGGTAATCTGGATGTAGCCTGTATAAATTTCCACCGCATCTTTAATCATTTTCACATGCTGCCCGTGCATAAACGACAAAAAAAAGACCAAAAACACCGTACAAAACGCACTTAAGGCAATCTTTAGAATAGCGCGTCTTTTAGCCGCCCAAATATTCCGCCAGGCAATCTTCCAAAACATTTATTTTTTTACCTCTTTAAAAAAACGTGAGTTAACTATATTTTCAGCATACAATTCACACTAATCATCACAAATACTGATTATAACAAGTCTTTCTTGTCAAAGCTTGGGTTAAGCTTCAACAGCTGCTCCGATTATCGTATAAGTCTAATCTCTGAACAATAAACATGCCCCATTCGTGAAAATTGGTGTTATTCGTGGTTTACATGTTTTTTAGCCACAACTTTTTTCCCTGTTCAATCAGTATCAATCCGTGGCTTTATTTTCTTCTTTTTTATCAATCTAACTATCTCTGTAATCTGAGTTATCTGTGGTTACTTATAATCTATAATCACTTTAGGTTTATCATTGCCTATTTGATATTACCTATTGCTATGTTTCATTAATCTGAATATCGCTTCAATGCCTGCATGGAAAAGATATTTTCTTCGATTGGCTGATTAATTTGCAGTTGATGAACAATAATAACGGTCTGATGTCCCCTTTTTTCTTCCGTCAAAGACTCCATTATCCAGCGCATCGGATAATAGCGGTCAGTAAGCGGTTTAACATCCTCATAAACAAGCTGCTTTATCAAAACCCCATCTTCATCATAAAATTCATCCTTTATCGGAACAAATAGATTTTTGTCAATGTGCTGAACAACCTTACCCCAGACAACCGCGGCCGCGGGTTTGGGAAAAGACGCGATAACATAAACTGCCGCATCTTCCCTGATTAACTGGTGGGTATAATCAGAAACAATCGAACTTTCTTTAACCAGGTCATCATTGGTAAAATCCGAACCCATCCATGACTGCAGCATCATTGACGGCGGGATTTTAATTGTTTTCTCAATCTTCGGGATATACTGCCACATATCCGTATTAATCCTAAGGAAGGTTATGCCTTTATCTTTCTTGGGATAAGTCGTAAGAATAAGACTTTCATCCTTTCCTCTGGACCAGGCAGTAAACTTAAGCGTTCTCTTCCAGCGCGGAGAAACCAACTGCATTTCATACTCACCATAAGTGCTTTCCCCGCGCATCAATTCATCCCGCTTCTTGACAATCTCCTCCACCGGCAGCCCGGATGCTTCAACACAAAAACAAAATAAGCAAAAAATAATAACCGCAAAACAGACCTTTTTCATTTTTTTTCTTAATTCGCTCTTTTCTCTTATTCTACCTTAAAACATCCGCTAATTCCAAAGAAAAGTCTGACCAAGATCGTGAAAATCTTTTACTAACATCTGCCTGAAGAAACCGACCCAATTATCCAGACGTCGTTTATACTTTTTGCTCATTATCATTTATTCGTCCTCGCCTTAATAAACTCCTCTAAATCTTCCGGTTTAATCCACCATCTGCCGATCTTTGTCGCGCGAATCTGCTTTAGGTTAATAAGTTCTCTGATTCGTTCTTCAGTCAAACCGATTCTTTTAGACACCTGCTCAACTGTTAGACAATTATTTACATCCATAAACGTTACCTCCAGATTAATTCCTTATAATTCCTTATTATTCCATATATTATCATAACCGCTAGCACAAATCAATGTAATATATTAGCCGCACGTTAGGTTTAACCCGAAATTTGCATGTATCTTTTTGGTGCAGATGTTCTTTTTTTGACTACTAAGCTATAAAGACGTTACCGCTGCTTAATATTTCTAATGCAAATTTTGGGTTTAACAAACATAAAAACAGGCGATTATAAGTATCGAATCAACATTTATTATTCTGATCACGGGAATAAATCGACTTTGGCCGGCGATATCAAAGTAGTTTCTTAACCAGATTTGATATCATTTTTTAGTAAGAAAGATAAAGGGGGTTCATTTTAATGCGCAAATTTTATTATATAACTTCTCGGCGTCTCCTTTAGGTAAAATGAGCCCGGCAGAAATTCTTACCCATTTGGCTAATGCTTCCTTGTCTGTATAATCTATCGTCTCTGGTATTTTAGACAAATGCGCCTCTATCTGCCGGTCCAAAAATCTCTTTGTCCCTTCCTTAAAAAACACTTCACATATCTTAAAGGCTTGATTATAAAAATCTGAGCTCATTATTATTGCCTGTCCGTTCCCCTATCTTTTAATATTTTCCCTCGCCCACTTTTCGTATGCGTCTAATTTTTCCTTAACCCCCATCACAAACCGGCAAGCCTTATCTCCTTTTGCCATACACATAATCTCCCGGGCATCTACGTTAATCCCAAAACTCTCCGAGCACCACCCGGCCGAATATCCCGCATTCATCACACAAATCGGTCTTTTCGCGGTCGCTCCTCTTACCTCAATATACGATTCGCATTCAAAGGAGTACGGATGCTCGTAAACCAAAAAATAATTCTCATCCGGAGACGGTTTACTTTCCGGAAAAATATCGACGAACGCCCAGCCGGAATAATTAAAACTAATTGGTCCGGCCGCTAACTTCGCAATTGCGTCAGTAACGTTTTGCGCGGCAACAAAATGCTTTGCATCTTCCCGGCCGATAGACTTTGCCATAATATAAAGAAAATTATCCGCCGCCTCCTCAGCCATCTCCTCCGATAACCCCAGCGCCTCCCCAAGATTCTTAGCAAAATCAACTCTTAACGATTTAGCTCTTACTAAAATATAACGTTCTCCCCCAATAGTAATCGTTCCTTCTTTTTTATTAGCTGCGAACGAAGAGAAATAACTTTTTACATACTCTTCCGCTTTTTCAAATAACGGCACCATCGCTTCGGGAACTTTTACACTTAAAAGCGCCATTGATTACCTCCTTTTTAGTTACTGGGTTCTGTCAAAAATCCAACCCAAAACTTTCAAAAAAAATATTTATAAATTTGTCGCGGCTTTTTTCTCCCTGCAGCGGAACAATCAAAAACATTTACGGTATTGTAACCGATAACAATAAATCATCGATAGATATAGTATAGCGCTTTTATATTTATCTGTCAATTTTGCATTAGCAACTTGAACTTCGTGGGTAGTGCTGAACAATTGCAAACTGGCAACAAAAATGCCCATCTTTATTAGATGGGCATTTTTGTTGCCTCGGATTATTTACAAGCGTTTATACTGTTTTGATAATTGGTGCTAACTTCTTATTTCTTCGCAATACTCACATTAACCGCACGCGGTCCTTTGGGAGACTTTTCAACTTCAAACTCAACATCCTCATCTCCACTCAAGGCATCGAATGAAACACCAAGCAAACTGCTTTGGTGAAAAAACACTTCTCTGCCGTCAGTATCATTAATGAACCCAAACCCTCGATCACGAACCAGTTTCTTTATTTTACCGGTATGCATCTCATGTCTCCTTCGAAAATAAGGCCCAGTAATTAATACCGGGCCTATTATTTATTAGGTTATAACTTTACAACTTTTGAAGCTTGCTTTCCCTTGGGACCTTCCTGAATCTCAAATTCAACTGCCTGGCCTTCATCTAATGACTTATATCCATCGCCCTGAATTACGCTATGATGCACAAATACATCAGTTCCTGACTCGGAAGCAATAAAACCATAACCTTTCTGGTTGCTAAACCACTTCACTGTTCCTCGTTCCATTATCCACTACACCTCCCCTTCTTCTAGACTAAATGGATACCCACGTCTTTGTCCGTGTTCTCCATCCACGGAAAAATGCAATGCATTTCTCCAACCATTCATCCCCGTACAAATGCGGGATATCCTGGCGAGGTTTTTTGATAGAAATAAAAAAAACCGTAAGGCAGACTCTTCTTCGCTTTACGGCCAAAGATTTCTATCACCTCATTTATCACAGCTTTAGTATATCCTAAGTTATTCTATTTGTCAAGTAAATTTTTAAAATTTTTACAAATTTAAAAAACTGGGCAGTTAAATTTTATATCCCTTTAAAAACACATCTACGATTTTTGGGTCGAATTGGGATTTTTTGTTTTTCACAAGCTCTTGCTGTGCCTGCTCGATTGTAAACGCATTACGGTAGGGGCGTCTGGAGGTCATGGCATCAAAACTATCGGCCACGGCCAGGATTCTCGCCCCTAGTGGAATCTCTTCTTTCTTCAAGCCATCCGGGTAGCCCCGGCCGTCAAAACGTTCATGATGGTGCCTGACAATTGGCTGTTCGCTGTGTAAAAGAGTAAGCCGTTCAAGAATATCACTGCCGACAATTGGATGTTTCTTTACAACATCCCATTCTTCTTTATTTAACTTTTCTGGTTTCTGCAGTATTATGTCATTTACGGCAATTTTGCCGATATCATGCAGCATTGCTGCAAATTCTATCACCTCAACCTCCTCCGGAGCCACCTCCATCCCTTCAGCAATCCTCACCGCATATTGTCTAACCCGTTCAGAATGCCCGCGCGTATAAGAATCTTTTGCATCTAACGTACTTGCTAACGCAGTTAAAATATCAAGACAAGATTGCTTTAAAATTTTTTCAATCGGTGACAAGCTGGCTTTTTCTCTCGTTACACTACCGGCAAGACGGCGGACGGTATTTTTTAAATTTTCAAAATTAAATGGCTTAGCGATAAAATCCGAGGCCCCAACCTCAAGCGTCTTAATTACTCTCTCATGTGTTCCGGCACCGCTCATCATCACAATCGGTAAATTAGCATCGTAAGCACGTATCGCCTTTAAAAACTCTATGCCGTCTACTCCCGGCATCTTTATATCGCAGAGAACCAAGGCCGGCTTTTTTTTCCTTATAATATTTAAAGCCGTATCCGCAGAATAAGCTGAGAGTGGATTATATCCCAGCGGTTTCAAAAAATCACTAATTACACTACAAACTTCTTTTTCATCGTCAATAATCAAAATATCCATATCTTCAATATATCCCTTTTCCAGCTTCGATCTAACAGTTATGTTTCTAAATCTCTAATTAACCTAATTGCTCTAATTCTATTTAAATCCTACATCCGAAGCACTAAATCCTAATTTTAGATTCGAAAATTCCAAATTCTCTGTCCACCAACCGGTAAGTAAAACGCTTTGAATCTTATAATATTCTCCGCCAAAGGCGGACCCGCCTCCGGCGGGGAATTTTGAAATTCTTTAGGATTTCGATATTCGTGCTTAGGATTTGTTATAACGTAATCGATATCGAAGATCCACCAGTATTGTGGTAAATAGGCACCCTATCACCAACAGCTGCATTATAAGTTCCGCGGCAGGCTAATATCAACTACCGAAATCCTGCCGCAATAAACCTTTCCCTGATTTATCAACATCCCCTTTTTTAGATAACCAAATGTTACTGTCTGTTTAGCATAAACCGCAATATTTTCTACCTTTCCGCTATCCGCATCTAATCCTGAGGGAATATCAAGAGACAAAACTGGCAATCCGGTTAAATTTATACATTTAATAATTGAATAAAACGGTTCTTTTACTATTCCCTTGTATCCAATGCCAAAAATGCCATCTATAATTAAATCGATATTTTTCGCACATATCCCCATAACGTTCTTCGCAGAAATATTTTCCAGACACTGTCCCATTTTCAATAAAATATTCCGATTTATTACGGCATCTTGTGTCATTTTGTTAAGATCGCCAGCTATTCCTACGGAAGCTTTTATGCCTTTATTTATCAAATGCCTGACAACAACTAATCCATCGCCGCCGTTATTCCCCTGACCGCAAAAAACAGCTGCCTTAGGCCGTTTTTTGTTCTTTAACATCGCCAACGCAATATCCGCGGCGCGCAATCCGGCATTCTCCATTAAAATAAGCGAGGGGATACCAAATTTTTCCTGCGCCGTAAGATCCAATTGTTTCATGTGTTTTGACGAAACGATTTTCATTCTTTCTTTTCTTCCACCCATACGCCAATTTTGCGGAATTTTTCATAGCGTTCCTTAAGCAATATTTCCCGGGAAGTATTTTTGAGCTGTGCAATATTTTTTATTATAGATTTTTTTAATTCTTTTGCTACCTGTTCGATATTACGATGTGCCCCACCCAAAGGTTCCGGGATTATTTCATCAATAATCTTATACGCTAATAAATCATCGGCTGTAAGTTTTAGGGCCGCGGCTGCCTCTCTGGCTTTTGTTCTATCCCGCCAGAGGATTGCCGCACATCCCTCCGGCGATATAACAGAATAATAAGCATTTTCGAGCATGCATATTCTATCCCCAATCCCTATCCCCAGCGCCCCGCCAGAACCGCCCTCGCCAATAACGACAACGATAATCGGCACGCTGAGTTCAATCATTGCCCGCAAGTTACAGGCAATTGCTTCTGCCTGACCTCTTTCTTCGGCACCAATACCAGGGTATGCTCCCGGGGTATCAATAAAACAAACAATCGGTAAACGGAACCTTTCTGCGAGTAACATCACCCTTAGCGCCTTGCGGTATCCTTCTGGGTTCGCGCTGCCAAAATTACGCAGCAAATTTTCCTTGGTATCACGTCCTTTCTGATGTCCAATAATCACAATTTTATGATTGTCTATTTTTGCCAGTCCGGTGATTAATGCCCGGTCATCACTAAAAAACCGGTCTCCGTGCAATTCATAAAAATCCGTCATGATCATTGATATATAATCAAGCGTATAAGGACGTTTGGGATGACGGGCAATCTGTACTTTTTGCCAAGGGGTTAAATTACCGAATATTTCTGTTTCTAACTCGTCCAGTCTTTTTTCCAGAGACAGAATTTCTGAGGCAAGATCAATATTCTTATCTGAAGCAAACCTCTTCAGTTCCTCTATTTTTCTTTCTAAATCCAATATTGGCCGTTCGAAATCCAAACCTGTAGAATTCATCTTTAACTTAAGTATTCCCTCTATCTTGATAGAGGGTAAAAGGTTTTTTGCAAAATTGTCGTAGATCCGCCGTGGCAAAAGCAAAGACAATTTCGTTTTCATCCGCTAAGGCAGATGACCGAAAAATACTTGCATTTTCCATATATAAAGCCACTCCGTCTCAAGCGATGGGACGGCTCATTCCTGAATTACAACTCCTGTCCCTACTGGAACAATATCATACAATTCTTCAACGTCAGTATTAAGCATTCTCACACAACCGGCAGTTGTGCTTTTTCCAATACTTTCAGGAATTGTTGTCCCATGAATACCATATCCCTGTACATCTATACCCATCCAGCGGCTGCCTAAAATATTCTCCGGGCTTTCAGGCGGGATAGGCAATATTGCTCCGGTTTTATACCATGGGGGGTCAATTAATTTAGTTAGAATCTTAAAATCCCCCACCGGGGTTGAGTTATTTTTACCGGTAGCCACACGATAAATTTTTAATATTTCATCATTAGCCTTTAGGGTCAATGTATTTAACGACTTATCGATTATCATGCTAAATTTTGCGGTGGTAACTTTTAGCTGCTGGCTTGGATATATATGACTTGAAGACAAATTATTCGCACGTGTTAACATCCCCACGGTCGTGTTAAACTTTTTAGCAATCTTGAACAATGCGTCCCCGGCCTGTACTTCATATATCGTGGCATCATCCGTTTTAATCGGTGAAAATAAAACCTTAATATTCAAATCCCAGAGTTTGTTCTGAATCGCTGAGACATCCTGATGATTTGGAAACTTTGCAATTAAATCATGATAAACCTTTTTTGCCTTAAGCAATTGATCATTTTTAACATAAAGTTCTGCCAACAATATATGTCCTTCAATAATATTTTTTGCGCGGGGATTTTCGACAATGGCCTTATTTAACCTTTCTATCGCGGTATCTATCTCTCCTTCCTCGACCATTTTTTTTATCTCGGTACAAGAAAAATCTTCGCTTGCGTCATATTCACTGCCCGCCGGTTTCATTTTATTATTCCTTGATGTTAGCAAAAATAACACTGCAATCACCACTCCCACTATTATAACCAACAAAAACACATTTCTATTTTTCACCTTCAAACTCCTCCACTAATATAAATAAACCGCAATAACAATACCCAAAAATGCTCCGACCAATACTTCTATCGGAGTATGTCCTACTAATTCCCAAAATCTTTCTTCCTGTACTCCGCGGTTCAAATAAATATCCTCAATCAGCTTGTTCAATGTTGTTGCCTGGCGACCGATAGAACGGCGTACCCCCTGCGCGTCAAACATAATAACCAGCGCAAAAACCAGGGTAATCGCAAACATTGGCGAAGCAAACCCGCGATTTATCCCAATACACATAGCCAGAGCGGTTACTCCGGCCGAATGCGCACTAGGCATCCCTCCGGTGCCAACAATCCACTTAAAATCAAACCGTTTCTCTTTAACTATCCCTATCACTATTTTTATTCCCTGGGCAACAATCCAGGAAAGAAGCGTTATCCAAATAATTTTATTCTTGCCAATTTCTATAAAAAAATCTGACATTTATTTTCCTTTAAAATGAATTTCTCCCGTTTTTTGAGAAGGGGTATCTTTATACAAGGTTCTTGTTTTTGCGAAATCAATGCAAGCAAATGACCGGAAACTGCTTGCATTTTCCATGTACGAATCTTCCCCGCAGCAAGCTGCGGGGAAGATTCGTTGTTATTATAATACAAACATCTACAAAAAGCAATCCCTTCTTGACTAATACTCAATATGGTGTTATATTTTTATTACTTATATGTCCTTGTTAAATGCAAGTTTGTCGAGCTATATTGTTTATCTATAGTTACTTTTTTACAGAACACTGCCACGATTTGGGAGCTAAACAATGTTTTCCAAAACTTATTCTGCCAGTCTCACGGGTATTGACGCATATCTAATCGAGATTGAAACTGACATATATGACGGGCTGCCACAGGTAACGGTTGTCGGGCTGCCAGATACGGCGGTAAAAGAATCCAAAGACCGCGTAAAATCTGCAATAAAAAACAGTGATTTTAAATATCCGGTAAAAAAGATTACGATAAATTTAGCTCCGGCAGATGTAAAAAAAGAAGGTTCAATTTTTGACTTACCAATTGCCTTAGGAATCCTTGCCTGCGAAGATCATATCGGTAAAGAAAAACTTTCAGAATATATAATTTGCGGTGAGCTTGCGCTCGACGGAAGTGTTCGCAAAATAAAGGGGGCATTATCCATTGCCTGTCTTGCTGCAAAACTCAAAAAGAACCTGCTTATTCCTTCAGATAACGCTGCTGAAGCTGCGGTAGTAAATGATATAATCGTCTATCCTATCTCGACGTTGGCACAATGTACATGTTTTTTAAACCATAAAATTGATATCGAACCTGCACACTCAGAAGCCAACAAAATTTTTGAAGACAGCAGTAATTACGAAATAGATTTTTCCGATGTCAAGGGTCAATACCTGTCAAAAAGGGCATTAGAGGTAGCGGTTGCTGGCGGACACAACGTTCTTTTAATCGGCCCCCCGGGTTCGGGCAAAACCATGCTCGTGAAACGCATCCCCACGATTTGCCCTGAACTGACTCTTGCGGAAGCATTAGAGGTCACAAAAATCCACAGTTCCATGGGTTTACTTTCCAGCAATACAGCAATCATTGCCACGCGCCCCTTCCGTTCTCCGCATCACACAACCAGCGATGTCGCTTTAGTCGGCGGAGGTTCATATCCCCGGCCGGGAGAAGTAAGTCTGGCACATCGCGGGGTATTATTTTTGGACGAGCTGCCGGAATTTCACCGCAACGTGCTCGAGGCCTTACGCCAGCCCTTAGAGGATCGGGAAGTAACCATTGTACGCGCGGCAAAGTCTTTGACTCTGCCGTCGGATTTCATGCTTGCTTGTGCCATGAACCCTTGTCCATGCGGGCATTTAAACACCCCAAAAAAGTCCTGCCACTGTACACCCTATCAAGTACAAAAATACCGTAATAAAATATCCGGCCCTTTGCTTGACCGCATTGACATTCAAATTGAAGTCCCGCAAGTTGCCTATAAAGAACTCTCCCAGGAAAACACCGATGGAGAAACATCCAAAACCATAAAAAGGCGCATAAACAAGGTAAGAAAGATCCAATACAAGCGTTTCAAAAAAAACAAAATCCTCACCAACGCCCAAATGAATCACAAGCTAATCAAGAAATACTGTGTTCTTGATGAAGAATGCAAGAATTTGCTCAAGATGGCGATTAACGAATTAGGACTTTCGGCCAGGGCCTATGACCGGATATTAAAGGTAGCCAGAACAATTGCCGATCTTGAAGAAAGCGATAATATCAGAGGAGAACATATCTCCGAGGCAATTCAGTACCGGAGTTTGGATAGGAGTTTCGGGTAAAAAAACTAAAGGAAATCAGACAGGGTTGATTGGATAAAAAAGACCGATTTTTGGGGCTAACTACGAAACTTGGGATAAGATCCAATACTCGTAATCAGCTCCATTTACTTTGTTACGACTTCGCCTTAAAAACAGAGGTTTGGGAAAACCTTAGTTTTTTGGGTGACAGTCCAACAAATACAGCAGATTATCTGTAAACTCGTAACTTACTACACAGAGTAAACTTTGCACTTTAGCTTTAGCGCAAAAAAAAGGGGTCAGCCCTTGAAACTTGAAATTATCCTATTAACTTCACGCTCTATCTTCAAATCCTTTTTTATAAGCAAAGCTGCTTCTTTCGCTGCCTTACTTACTGCTGTAAACGTTATGTTAAATCTTTCGCCTATCTCGGGATTAGTTAGCCCCGTAAATCGCTTCAGTAAATATATGGCTATCTTCCTCTCTTTCAAAGGACGATTCTTCATCCTAAATATTTCTTCAACACTTCTTTTGTGATATTGGACATTAATATATAGGCATAAAGATAAAATTTATACTTTTCCTTTGCCGCTTGCAAGTTTCAAGGGCTGACCCCTTTATTTCGCAATAGTTCCATTTTATTTTTTTACCGGATTTTGCGTTAGGAATGGCTGAAGATGGTTAAGATTTTGGAAATAACACAAATTAACACGAATGGAAAAAGGGTTATTAGTGGCAATTGGTGGTTAACAAATTTTTCTCTTGCCACACTGCAGTTATTCCGTTTTATCGTACTTTTGCTATCCTGCAAGCCTTTCTTGTTTTTTTCATTACTGAGCAAAGTACTAAACTAAAACACGCTTGACTTTTCAGTAGAAGTATGATATTTTAATTTCTGCCTTGTGAAAAGAAGGATATATATGCATATCGAAAGAATTACCGTTGATCCTAATATCTGTACCGGAAAACCCTGTATCAGAAATCTCCGTTTTCCTGTTTCTCGCCTGCTGGGACTTTTGGCTTCTGGCGAAACTAAAGAATCAATCCTTAAGGCATATCCCTACATGGAAAAGGCTGATATTGAAGCTGCCTTACAATATGCTGCCTCACTGGCTGAAGAAGAAACTGTAGAATTTGTAAGATGAAGTTCATCTTCCCTAATCTATCTATGTCTAAGCAAGAATTCGCAGGAATAAGTTTAATTCTGAGCTCTTACGCATTCATCCCAGGTTTACGCCTGGAGATTTCTGCATGAAGACAGATAAAAATTCCCTCAAATCGCACTCTGTATCACTGCTATATTTTCGAAAAGCACTACTGGCTCTACAACACGTTGCGTCTCTGGCAGTTCCGTGGTGACTGCATGGTCTGCAGTCCCTGCTGCTGGCCGAGAAGTTACTTTCTTAGGCCCTGCTTGCTCTACCGGGAACGCTACCTGATCATCTACTGTACTTCCCCCCCCTGACCCGCCTTCAAGTCAGCAATTCTCGGTGAAGGCAGGGAATAAGGTTTTTTACAACAGGAAGGAAAAAAGCAAAGAAAGGATTGATTAAAAAGATAAAATTAGAGGGACAAAAGGGGAAGAAATGCAGTAAATATTTTGCAAAAAAAGATAAGGA
>JBDRCZ010000043.1:0-78776 GCA_043821285.1 Candidatus Omnitrophota bacterium
TTTTTTTTAACCAGGCGTTTTCCACTTGGATACGCCCGATCTCCTTATACAAATTTTCTATCTGCTGCTGTGCATCCGGCTCCTGATCATTTTTACGAATAAAAATATCCGCAATATTCTCTTGCAGCTGCTTTTTCCACTTGCTGATCATGTTGCTGTGAACTTCGTACTCAGAGCTCAGTTCTGCGATCGTTTTAGTTTCTTTGACTGCCTCCAATGCTACGCGCGCTTTGAACTCTTTCGGATATATCTTTCGCTTCTTCATCCTGACATCCTGGTTTAGATCATTTTACCACGTTTTTTACACCTTAACCAGTGGTCTGAATTTAGGGAAGCATTATAGGTTGTCGAACGTCATAAACAAACAGGACGTCCTCTGGCAATATGGCGAAACGGTAAAGTAGTTAAAGTATCAGCAAACAAAATATTACGCAACTCTAACTAATTGTAATAGTTCAGCATTTATAAAGAAATTTTATACGAAGAAGGAACAGCCACCTTTATCCCACTTAGCAATATAAAATAATATTTATTAACCATTTGACATTAGCTATTTGCCCTTTGCTATATTGGTGCCGAAGGAGAGATTTGAACTCTCAAGGCCTTGCAGCCACTGCGCCCTGAACGCAGCGCGTATGCCAGTTCCGCCACTTCGGCTTGTTTTTAATGAGCACATAACTTACAGAACACAGAGTGAGGTAAGTTATAAGTGCGAATTGAATCCGCTAGCTTATTAGGCGGATATTTTATGTCTTTGCCTGCCTCGCCAGTCCGCCACTAATACATTAGCGGATCTTCGATATTATGAATGGCCATCTCGGCAAATTTAGAAAATATAAGTTTATCCCAAAATCAAAAAAATGTCAACATTTCCGTAACAGTTCAGCATATAGTTTTTCTTTGTGCTCTTTGTGGTTCAAGAATTAAATATTTTTTAGCCACGGATTTACACAGATATTGCACAGATTTTTAATAATCAAATTGTTTAACCTCATTTTTTTGATAAGACGCATAGGATTTACAAGATTTTTAAATAATTTTATTCTCACACGGAGCCACAAAGCTCACAGTGTTTTTTTATCGCTGTTCAATCAGTGTTAATCCGTGGCGCTATCTTTTCCTTTGTTACTCATAAAATAGCTTATCTAAGGCGCTCTCAACGTTTTTTTCTATCCGCCGGCGATTGATGTCAATTAAAAAGCTCATCCTTTGTTTTAAATTTTGACGTACAAGTTCAACACGTGGGTTTTTTAATGACCCGGCAAATTTAAAAAGAAATTGTAAATCGCTTAGCCGTTCGCCAAGCAGCATGGCAATTGCCTGCATTTTTACTGACTTTTTTAAAAGCCGGGGATTAAACTTTACGTTTGTGGTACCGGAAACATTTTCTTTGATATCTATTTTAAAATTAGCGCGGGCAGATACTTCGTTACTGTTAATGTTTAGGTTGTTAATGTAAAGTACCATGTCTTTTATGTCAAAATCCAATGATAATGTTTTAAGTGAAATATTTTCCAAAGGAACACCAAGGTATTTGCTGGTTAGCCTAAGGGGGCCTTTTGCCGGCAGAACCCCGTTTTTAAGATGGGCATTGCCTTCACAGGAAAGATTAGTTAAATTAAACCAGATGGTTGTCGTAAATAAGCCCTCGATCGGAGGGTCGGGATGGAATATTTTAAGAAATTCGGTGATTTCTATATCCTTGATATGCAGACAGCCTAATATTTTTGAATCATCAAAAGCGGTTTTAATACTAAAAGAACCGGCTAACTTACCGCGGTAGCCAATAGCGTTGATATTATCAATCCATAAGGTCTTGTCTTTTATGTAAGTTTCAAGATTTAAGTTTTTAAAATCTAAATGGTATGCCTTTTGTTTTGAATGCTGCGTATAAGAGTAAATCGTGAATTTTTTAAATCCGAAAATGTTTTTATCTTGCCCGGTACTGAGAGAGGGATAATAGAGGTCTTGAAAATCAAGAATCATGTTTTGATTTTCATTATCACTTGTTTGCAGTTTAATGATAAAAGAAATACTGCCGTAGAGTTTATCGGTGAATTCCGCTTTAATATGTGAACGGATACTCATAGCGACGATCGGTTCTTTTAGAGTGAGGGGAGGAAAGATTTTTGCGTCAATTGTCAGCAGGGTCTTTTTAAAATCATCTACCCGGCCTTTTGCTTCGATATAATTGTTATTTAAATAGGTCGTAAGATTTGTCAGTAAAATTTTATTATTTTCTATGTTTATTTCACCATTTAAATCATTGATTACGATGCCCTGGTTTTTATTTTCAAGCGCTAAATTGTTTAGGGTGATTTTACCGCTGGTTAGGGGCTTGTTTATTAAACCGGCAATATGTAAGTTTGACTCAAACGTGCCCGTTAAGTCAATATTGTTTATAAAAAACTTTAAACGCTTAAGCTTTTGGTTTTTTGTATAAAGGATGAGATTGACCTCCGAAGGGGACTGTGGGGGGGCAAATATTGAGCCGGAAATATCAACAAACATTTGCGCAATATTAACCGTACTATTAGTGAAATACCAGGTATTTTTATCATAATGCCCATTTAATGTAAATGCTATGGGGAGATTTTCTAAACGGAAATTTTTTCGGATAAAGTGCCGGCTGTGATAGACAGTGTTTAAAAATAATATTTTTCCCGCTGATGACATTTTGCCGTTTTTATTTATTTTTATGCGCGTTTGTAAATTAACCGAGCCGCTGTTTAAAGGGAATTCTTTGATGTATCTGCGGATATAATCTATCGGGAAAAAATTTGCTTTTGCCGATATATATAAATGCGGGTTTTTTAGATTTGATATAACGGTATTTATTTTAATAGTCGTTTTTTGGTTGTTTAGAAGTTGTGTGCTAAGATTTAATTTGAGCGGGTAAATTTGATTGGGGATATTCGCGGATAGATTTAGCTTTTGAAACGCAAAACGCAGTGATTCTTCTCTGCAAAAATCGGTATAATGTAATTTGCAATTTCGCACACGAATGTTTGGCGAGTTTATTTCCCAGTCAAAGAGGAAAGGGGATTTCCCTTTTAACGGCAATTCTAAATTTTCTAAGCTGATGATTTGTGCGGCAGATTTTTCTGGACACACTAAGAATATAACCGGGTCGAAACATAATATTTTAGAATAAACCGCTCTTTTTTTTAATAACGGCAAAAGCCTATGCTTTAAACAAAGTTCTTTAATAAAAATAAAATTATTATTTTCATACTCAAGCGTCAGATTGGTTATTTTCAGCCCCAGTAAAAGATGTACCGAGAGATCATCAAAGCTTACCTTGGCTGCGGATAGCTTTTTAATTTCGCTAAGAATATTTTCTTTGAGGATGCCTTTATTTATTTGCGTAAATATTAGCGAAGCCGTATGGATGATCATAAAAATAGTAATCAGAAATATTACAACGAATTTAAGGTATAATTTTGTAGAAAAGTTGGTCATTTTTGTAGATTTCTATGCGATTAACATATTCGCGAAATTCAAATTTATTGCCAAGGGGGGTAATTAATATTTTTCCTTTGTAGTCTTGGTAAGCGAGAAAAAAAGGTTTGTCATATAGCTCTTTCTTTACTTTATTAGTATAAGATTGAAATAATTTTAGATTGGCCGGGGATGTTGAAGTTATTTTTAATATGTAAATTTTTGCGCATATATTGTTAAGATCATCTGGGTATGCCGCTAAATAGTTTTCAAAGTGCTCAAATGATTTTTGGTAGGATAGTAGTTCAAAATAACATTCACCTAAGCCAAACTCGGCATTTTTTGAGCATACAGAAGATGGGTAAGTATAAAGAACATATCTTAGGTTGAGCAAGGCATATGGAACATTGCCGTTAATATATTCTGATTTTCCCTCTTTGAATGCCTTTGATGCCTTAAAGTTAATCGTAAATCCTGAAGCGGTAAAGAAAATTAATGCCAGTGTTAGTAAAAGTGTGAATTTTTGATTACGTATTTTCATAATTCCATCTCCCGGTTAGTAACTGTGGTTCTGTTAAAAATAACCGACACTTTTAATAAGCAGCCATAGGTTACAAGTAATCAGATATTATTGTTTTAGCCACGGATTTACACAGATGTTGCATGAATAATAATCAAATTGTTTAACTTTGTTTTTTGACAGAATGACCATGATTTGCAAGATTTTTAATTATACGTGTTAATCCTATCTATATACTTTTGGTACGGCCATAAAAAAGATACTATTAGTATAGTGCGCATTTGAAGAAAAGTCAACTATTTGCTATTTAAAGTGATTATTGCTATAATAGCGAAAATACGGGAGAACTATGATGCTTTTTTGGACAATGTTTAAAACAACGGTATTTGCGCTAAGCCCGATTTTTTTAATTAGTGTGCTCGGGGCCGTTTTTGCAAAAAGAAAGATATTTTCACAAAATATTATACAGGGATTGACCAATTTGCTGGTTAATATCTGTGCGCCAGCATTTATTTTCTATAAAATAGTAAATAATTTTGATGCGGCGGTTGTTTCTACGTATACCATAGTTTTTTTGCTGAGCATAGTTATTTTAACGGCTGCGGGTTTTATGGCATTTTTATTTTTAAGCATAGATCGGCGTATTACACGTAAAAAAGAATTTTTGGCGATGTCTGCATTCTACAATTGTGGGTATCTGCCGATTGCCTTAATTGCCGTGTTGTTTGAAAAGGCGCAAGCGGAACAGGCATATATATATACATTTATAATGATGCTTGCTTGTTCAACTCTAATGTGGTCGGTTGGGGCAGGGCTAATCAGCAAGTCAGGCTTTTCCAGAACAGGAATAAAAGATATATTAAATCCTCCGTTTTGTGCGGTGTTACTTGGGAGTTTGTTTGCTATAGGAAATTTTAAGTCCCTGATTCCTAATTTTTTCATGCCGGGGCTAAAATTAATCGGAAGCAGTATTGTTCCCTTATCCATGTTTGTACTTGGGGTAACACTGGGGCATATGCGATTTGGTATTAGCCAGTTCAAATATTCAATTATTTATCTGATTATGGGTAAACTTATAATTTTACCGCTATTGGCGCTAATTTTTGTAAAAATTATCAGCCTTGAGCGTACACTGAGTTTGGTCTTTGTGCTGCAAGCAGCCATGCCCACGGCCGCGAGTATTCCGATAATTTCACTAAAATGGGGAAATAGTTCAGAGTTTATAACGCAATCTACGGTAATAAGCTATATAATTTGTATATTTACGATACCGTTATGTTTTACCCTGGCAGTATTGATTTTTAAGTAAATAAATGGTATAATATTTCTGTGGTAAAAAAATATTACCGATTACTACAGCAAGCTGTAACCTGTAGCCAAATTACATTGGTGGGGTGCCTCAGCTGCTGAGTTTTTCGATTTATTAATCACCTCAGATTATGTGACCACAGATGATCCCAGATATTAAAAATCAGAATAATCTGTGAAAATCTGTGGTTGCTTGTAATTTATGATTGTTGATTAAAAGTGTAACTGATTTTTGACAGAACATTGTTCAGGTTAGTGGTATGACAGTAATAGCGACCAATAAGAAAGCTAAACGTGATTTTCACATACTTGAAGCAATTGAGGCGGGCATAGAACTACGTGGTACAGAGGTCAAGTCACTTCGACAAAAAAGGGCAAATTTACAGGATAGTTTTGCCAGAGTCGAAGGGAACCAGATTTACCTCTACAATATGCATATCAGCCCGTACGAGCAGGGTAATCGTTTTAATGTTGACTCGATAAGGGTAAGAAAATTATTACTGCATAAGAAAGAAATCCAGCGCATAACTGGTAAAATTGCCGAGCGG
Source organism: Candidatus Omnitrophota bacterium (assembly GCA_043821285.1). Taxonomy (GTDB): domain Bacteria; phylum Omnitrophota; class Gorgyraeia; order B26-G9; family JBDRCZ01; genus JBDRCZ01. The sequence continues at coordinate 5,818 of JBDRCZ010000043.1, forward strand.
GGGCTTACCTTAGTGCCGTTAAGGGTATATTTTAAAAGGGGTTTTGCCAAGATTGAACTGGCCATCGCAAAAGGCAAACGCCTGTATGATAAAAGAGAACAACTACGGCGCAAAACAACCGAGCGGGAGATTGAGAGAGCGATTAAGGCGAGAAATAAATAAATAGGCATTTTTGTTGACACAAAAATGAATGACAAATGTCAAAATCCAAATGACAAATGAATCATTAAATAAAAAAATGACCTGCCAAACGACACTGCGGGCAGGCAGATAAAGAAAACAGCGGTTATTTTTTTTCTTTTGAGGATTAGAATGTTTAAAGATTCATTTGAATTTTGTCATTTGGAATTTGTCATTCTTTAGTTTGGATTTTGAAATTCAATATGTGGGGGTGAAAGGTATCGACTTAGGGATATAGGCTTATGTGGCATGCCGAGGTTGTCGGGAGGCCTCGTAAAACACCTGACAAAAAACAAACGCTGAGAATATAACTGTTCCAGCAACAGTGGATCAGCTAATTGAGAAGATTGGTACAGGAATTGCCAATCCAATCATGGCTGTTCCATTGGCCGTTGCTGTCTTAAGATAAGGCAGCCCGTCAACTTGGCTTTTCCTGTGGGCTAAGGTTGACGTCATTAAGCAGGATAGTTGGGCGCGATTAGCCTTTAGGCGCCGAACGAATCTCAAAAAGGCTGCCGCATATAAAATCCCGTTTACTGGAGTTTATATGCCTAAGCGAAAACAGCAAACTAAGCATGTAGAAGCATAAGTTACGATCCCCAAGGACGCGGGTTCGAATCCCGCCACCTCCACCAGATTTTTGCCCGCCAAAGAACGTGGCGGGCAAAAATCAGAACCCGCGTAAGGCGGGTGATCTAATGTTCAATTGTTCAAAAAATAGTTAACATCTTGCCAGTAGTAATTCACTAAGTAATTCGAACCCGAAAAAAGAGTTTTAGGGAAAAAGATTGTTTTTCCCTATTCCGAATGATACTAATTCGTAAGAGTAACATCGGGATGCCGATGTGATTCTTGTTAGTGTTCCACATTCGGTATCAGCGTACTGGAACAACATTGGCGGAGGGAAGAAAAATATTAAAAGGAAACTGTCAGAGTTTCCTTTTAAGGAGTGAAACCCAGCCACTGATATTGAGTGTTAGATAAACAAAAAATAAAATATAGTCTAAATATCACATAGTATAACATCAAGAACAACAACAAGAATATAGTGCATTGGATTGAACAATTATTTGCATTCTAAGAAGGCATTTAACAATGTGGGAACTTATTATTGGCGGTATTCTTGCTACGGTGGGAGGTATGGTAAGTATATGGTTTCAGGCAAAGAACGCCAGAAAGATAAGAATGGATGAAATAATTGCTGAAAAAAAGATAGTTGCAAATAATGAAGCATATATAAGAACCAAGAGGATTGAATCAATGTTAATACAGAGTTATAACATGGAAGATGTTAGAAATAAAATGCAGGACTATGAAGAGTGGTTTTTTACTAATTGCCTTTTTTTACCACGAGAATTTTCTAATAAATGGTTAACTTTGAAGATTAATGTCTCTAAAGTATGTAGAATGATGAAAAAGATTCCCTTTGAGGTCGAAAAAATAATAAAATTAGAGGGACAACTCAGTAGATTAGTGCGAGAGGCTAAAGACATAATTTATAAAGAAATGGGGCTTACAAGAATGAAAGTCGAGAATTTGCCTGAAGAAAACGATATTAACAACTAAACGATATAAGTATTATCGAGGGACAACGTTAACTATAGTAAGACAAATAAACGCGTCCATTACATGAAAAAGATATTTTTATTAATACTCATAGCAATATTTTTAGCAGGTTGTGCAACGATGCCTTATGTGTATTTAAGGTCGGATGTTTTTGCTGATTCTAAGACTGTCAGTTCGATATATATCATGCCGGTGGTAATAGAAGTTAAGGTTGATTCACAGTTTAGTATTAAACAAAATAAACTGCAGGATTATCTGTATAAAAAAGAAAATATGATTAATGAGTTTGTTGCGTTGGAGTTTGAAAAAAGAGGATATAAAATTGTCCGTCAGAATAAAAAGTACCGCGAGTTGGATTTAGATAATCAGAATGATAAAATAGTTAAATTGGCTTTGCAGGAATTTTTAGCCTCGCCAACCAAAACCTACAGCGATGATTTAGATGTTTTTTTAAAAACAATTATTGCCGGAGAAAGGATACTTACTGATAAAGCCGGAAATGAAAAAAAGGTAGATTTTAAAAAAGTGATGGAACAAGAGGAAAAAAAAGGCGATGAGCCGCTGGTTAAGCAAACTTTAAAAATGAAAGACGTTATTCCGGAATTTATTGATACGGTACTATACATAGAAATTGAAAGTTTTATTGCTAACCGCGGCCTTTTTAATAGACTTCAGGAAAAAAGTACGGCAACGGTAAAAATGAAGCTTGTTAGTCTCAAAGAAGAAAAGGTGATTTTTTCTTACGGTGAGGAGCGGCACAAAAGAGATATTTTTCACGGGAAATCGTTTAGAAATGTTTTAATTGATATGCTGGAAAAAATCCCGATTAAAATAAAATAAATATCACGCAAAGCCGCAGAGCACACAGAGAAAGAAATAAGCACGTACAGGGCATGTAGAGCAGGAAGATATAAATTAAAAGAAAGTTTGGAGCGGTATTTTCCACAAGGTCATCTACGTAAAAAATGGGAGATGTTAGAAATTAGAATATGATACTACAATATCTGTTCATAGCACTTAGAGGAAATAATCCTTTTACAATAATTAAAGCTCAACAATTGTTTGCAAAATATGGGTGTAAAGTTAGCCTTAATAAGTTAGAAGCGCACTATATTGTATCGAAAGAAACGAACTCGTGGGATGAATTTATAGATGCTGCAAAAATAATTTTCGAACGGGACGAGCAAATGAATTTTGAAAAGTTATGTGCTTTACATATGGCCGGTCATATTACTAAAATAAAAAATGGGAAGAGATTGGATGAGATCGAAAAAGAAATAGCTATAAGATACGAACAGGAAATTAGAGAAAAGGGGCTTGAAGGGTATAATAAAACGAAGGTTCAGAAATTAATAAAGTGGGCACTAAAATTGATGATGAAAAATAAAGAAAAACAGGTAAAAATAGAAGAGGCAATCAAGAGGTATTCTTTGTCTGAAATAGATGTTGCCTATATAAAAGAATATTATGGTCATATTTTTGAGAAAGAATAGCCGGGGCAAGAGAAAAGTGGAGAAAAAAATATGCTCTCAGCAAATATTAAAAAACTAAGAAAAAACACGCTATCCCATGAGCAACTTGCCCAGAAAGCCGGAATAACCTGCAGCACTCTTATCAAAATTGAATCCGGTCAAAACAAAAACCCGACCCTTGAAACAATCACAAAAATCGTAAATGCTTTTGGGGTTAAGATATATGAATTGGTGGGCGAATGATCAGTTCTCAGAAAAGTACGAGCGCTATTCCTACATGGCCGGAAGAAGATAGGCCAAGAGAAAAGTTATTAAAAAATGGTGAACATACGCTAAGTGATTCTGAACTATTGGCGATTCTTTTAAGAACCGGCACAAAAGGACAAAGTGCAATAGATTTAGCAAGAAAAATATTACATAAGTTTAAGTCATTTCGCAAGATGAGCCATACTGATAAGAGAGAATGGACTGAATTTAAGGGGTTGGGCATGGCAAAAATTGCTCAACTAAGAGCGGCTCTGGAAATTGCCCGCCGTTTTAACTATTATGAGAATAACAGTGTTAAAAAACCAATGTTACAATATACCGAAGAAGTGGTAGATATGTTTAAAGCAAGAATGAGGGATCTCAAATATGAAGTTTTTAAAGTAATCTTATGTGATACTAAAAACAGGATTCTCGATGTTGTTGAAATTGCGCAGGGTACTCCCGTGGAATCTTACCCAATAATACGAGAAATAATTTCAAAGGCATTACAAAGTTTTGCTGCCGGGATTATTTGCGTGCATAATCATCCACAGGGAGAGCCAGAACCAAGTAAAGACGACGAACTTTTTACAACCCAACTAAGGCAAACCTGTAAGCCAATGGGAATCAGGCTGCTTGACCATATAATATTTGGCACCGATGAATTTTATAGTTTTGATAAAAACTGCTCTAATAGGTATAGTAAAATATGTTAAGTGAAAATTTATCAGAACATCAAACCAGAAAAAAGATAATTGACGGTTTGTTAGAGTCTGCGGATTGGCATTTAAACAATAAAGCTGAAGTAGTAGAGGAGTTTGAGATAATTGGTGCCAGTGCATCGCAATATAAGATTGCTCAAAAGGAAACGGCATTTAATCCTTCCGGATTTTCAGACTATCTTCTTCTTGACCGCGCCGGCGAGCCTTTAGCAGTGGTTGAGGCTAAAAAGACATCACGCGATCCTATTGCTGGTAAACAGCAGGCCGAAGATTATGCAGAGGGTATAAAAAAGGCCATTGGAACAGATCCCTTTATTTTTCTGACTAATGGGTACGAATTATGGTATTGGAATAGACAGTATTATGTTCCATCAATGGTGCATGGGTTCTTTACGCGGCACGACCTGGAGCGTTTACGATACCAAAATCAGTTCAAAAAAGATCCGCATTCTATTTCTATTAAACCATCGATTATAGATAGAGATTATCAAATTGAAGCGGTAAAACGTGTCTTTGACGGTCTTATTAAAAATAGGCGAAAATTTTTGTTAGTTATGGCTACCGGGACCGGAAAGACAAGGACCGCTATGGGATTAATAGATGTGCTTATGCGGGCAGGATGGTGTCAGAGGGTATTGTTTTTAGTAGATAGAGAGGCGCTGGCAATACAAGCCTTTAGCGATGGATTTAAGCAGCATCTTCCAAATGAATCGCGCTGTTACATAAAAAGTCGTATGGTTGATACATCAAGTCGTCTTTTCGTAGGAACAATACAGACAATGATGGAATGTTTTCATAAAATTTCACCAGGCTTTTTTGATCTTATCATTGCAGATGAATGCCACCGCTCAATATATAATAAGTGGAAAGACGTATTAAGCTATTTTTATGCGATTCAGGTTGGCCTCACAGCAACACCTTCAGATTATATCGAGAGAGATACTTTTAAGTTTTTTGATTGTTTTGAAAATGCCCCCACATTTAACTATACATATGATTGTGCCATACAAAACCGACATTTAGTTGATTTTAGGCCTCCGTATGCTGCCCAGACAAATTTTCAAATAATTGGGATCAAGGCAAGTGAGCTGCCTCCGAGCATTCAGAAAAAGCTTATTGAAGAAGGATTAACCTTGGAGGACATAAATTTTGAAGGCACAGACTTAGAGAAAAAGGTTACAAACATAGGTACCAATGAATCATTAGTAAGAGAGTTCATGGAATTTTGTATTAAAGACGATTCAGGCGTGCTTCCAGGCAAGTCGATTATATTTGCAATTTCACATAACCATGCAAACAGGCTATGGAAGGTGTTTGACAGGCTTTATCCTGAATACAAGGGGCGGCTTGTTGAAATCATTGATTCGAAAATGGAACGGCCGATGAAACTTTTAGCAAAATTTAAAAACGAAAGCTATCCGCGCGTTGCCATTTCTGTAGATATGCTTGATACCGGAGTGGATATTCGTGAAGTTGTCAATCTTGTGTTTGCAAAACCAGTATTCAGTAAGATTAAATTCTGGCAAATGATCGGCAGGGGGACACGGACATTAGAAAAAGAACTTAATAAAAGAAAGCCGTGGTGTATGCACAAAGACAAGTTTCTTATTATGGACCACTGGAATAATTTTGAATATTTCGGAGAAAAACCCCAGGGTGAATTACCTCCTGTTCAAGATGCGGTACCGGTTAAGATATTTAAAATACGCTTGATTAAACTAAAAATTTTCCAAGACAGAAAAGATGACCAACACTTTGAAAAAACAAAAGTTCTTATAATAAAAGATATAAAAGATTTACCCGAAAATTCCATTACCGTGAGGGAAAATAAGCGCAATATCGACAAAGCCTTGTCAGGCCAAATATGGAAAGACCTTGACAGAAAATCATTAGAATTTTTAGAAAAGATGATCGCTCCGCTTATGAGGTTTAAAAGCGATTTCAATCTCTATGAAGCGCAATTTATTCTAAAAACTGAAAAAACCAGCCTTGCGGTATTGCAGTCTAACGCAGAAGAGATAAAACGGAACAAAGAGGCAATTATCAATGACATCAAACTGCTCCCGAGGAATTTAAGCGCGGTTAGAGCAAAAGAAGAATGCATGAATAAGATATTATCTGAAAAATTCTGGGAGGATACAACAATAGAAAAATGTGACTATATCAGAGAAAATCTAAGTGCGATAATGAGACATAAATTACTGGAGGAACGAGAGGTAGTTAAGCTGGATTTAGATGACTTAATAGCTGAAAGACGATGGATTGCATTTGGGCCGGAAGGCGAAGGCGATTATGTCGAAAACTACAAAGAGAAGGTTGAAAAGAAGGTTTTAAGCATAGTAGAGTCGCATCCGGCGTTAAATAAGATAAAAAACGATATCCCAATCACTGAAAAGGACCTGGCAGATTTAGAAGATACGTTAAACAGCCCTAAATTATACATTACTGAAGAAAATCTACGCAAGACCTACCGTCAACCCTATGGCACATTTATACAATTTTTAAAGTTTATTCTGGGGAAATATAAGTTTCCTAATCCGGAGGACATGATCAATGAATCCTTTAACACTTACGTTATAGAACGCAATAACACCAACACGCTGTCAAGCGAGCAGATAAGGTTCTTAAGGACAGTCAAAAACGTATTTGCCCAAAAAAAACATATAGAATTTGAAGATCTATTTGAGCCGCCGTTTACGCAGTTTGGTGCAGATGCGGCGACACGGCTTTTTTCTGAAGAAGAATTGCAAGAAGTTATAGAAATATTTAATAGTATAAAAATTTAGGAGTTTATATGAAATCATTCTATGTTTTATCATTATACAACCGTCAGGTCTGGATTTTGGAAGAAAATGGAAAATGCGATTGTTGAAAAAAGCCCGATGGTACAAAGATCGTAAGATTTAAACCGGTACCAGCTAAAGACACCCCTGTTTTTATGAAAGCAACAATAGAACTTTATAATGACGGTATAAAGGAAAACAAACTGAACAAAAGCAGGTATACTAATCTATAAAGTAGGTATTATATTAATAAAATTACCTACTTTATGAGGGGATTAAAATGCTTAAATCCTATCCAGAAATAAAGAGTAAAATAGACAAACTTTGGGATATGTTCTATTCGGGAGGCATGTCTAATCCTCTGGTTGCAATTGAGCAAATATCCTATCTTATTTATATGAAAAGACTTGAGGATATGGACAATCAACAGAGAAAAGCAGCCGAAAGAAGAGGGCAAAAATACACTTCTATATTTAAAGGTAAAGAACACTGCTGTTGGTCCCACTGGATGCACTTTGATGCAGAGCGCATGCTAAAGACTGTAAGAGAAGAAGTTTTTCAATTCATCAAAGAGTTAAAAGGAGAAGGTAGTTTTTACGCAGAATCAATGAAGGACGCGGTGTTTCTTATCCCAAAGGCATCCCTTATTCAGGAGGCGGTTAAGATAATAGATGACATAAATCTGTCTGCCAAAGGCATAGACCTTCAGGGTGATATTTACGAATATTTATTGAGTGAAATATCACAATCCGGCAAAAACGGACAATTCCGCACGCCCAGGCATATTATTAGAATGATTGTCGAGCTTGTAGATCCTAAATTGGGTAACAAAATTTGTGACCCGGCCTGCGGTACCGGCGGCTTTTTAATCGGCGCGTATAATCATATCTTAAAAGAAAATACGGATCCGGAAAACATAGAATGCGATGAAGACGGCGCCCCGCATAATTTAACCGGAGATAAAATTATAGAAAAAAAACACTGGAAATTTTTGTGGGAAAAATCTTTTTATGGATATGATTTTGATACCACCATGGTGCGTATTGGCTTAATGAATATGATCCTTCACGGCATCGCCAATCCCCTTATAAGATATGCTGATACTTTATCCAAGAGCTTCCAAGAAAGAGAGCTTTACGATATTATCCTTGCTAATCCGCCTTTTAAAGGAAGTGTTGACAGAAGCGATGTTGCCGAGGATTTAAGCGTTGTTGGAAAAAGTAAAAAACCAAAAACAGAACTTTTATTTCTTAATCTCTTTGTGAATATGCTCATCCCAGGGGGCCGGTGCGGGGTTATTGTCCCTGATGGCGTACTTTTCGGCTCAAGCAACGCCCACCTTGACACAAGGAAGCTGATTTTAGAGAAATGCGGCTTAGAAGCAATAATTTCAATGCCATCAGGCGTATTTAAGCCCTATGCCGGGGTTTCAACCGCGATACTCGTATTTACCAAAGGCGAAAGAACCGATAAAGTCTGGTATTACGATATGGAAGCGGATGGCTATTCATTAGATGATAAACGTGCCAAAATAGAAAAGAATGATATACCGGATATTATTGAAAAATGGAATTCTCGTAACAAAAATAAAGAACCAAAGAAAGGCGAGAAATGGCTGTGGGTGAATTATGATGAAATAAAGAAGAATAATTATGATTTATCAATTTCTCGCTACAAGCCGATTGAGTATGAGGAAATAGAATACGAAAAGCCGGAAACACTAATTACTAAAATTGAGAACCTCGAAAAAGAAATATTAACGGATTTGAGCAGGATTAATTTATAGGATTATGATTAGCATATTACAAAACGCAACAATAGAAAGTCTATTATCTGAAACTATAACTGGCGAGTGGGGCATTATGTCTACTGGTGAAACAGGTGTAAAAGTAATTAGAACCACTAACTTTACAAACGAAGGCAAGTTGAATCTTGATAATGTAGCCATACGAGATATTCCCCAGGATATAATTAACAGGAAGAAGCTTCGATATGAAGACATTATCTTAGAAAAGTCAGGTGGCAGTGATAATTTTTCAGTGGGCAGAGTCATTTATTTTGATTTGAAACCAAAGGAAGAATATTTATGCAATAATTTTACTCAAATTTTGCGAATAGATAGCAAGAAAGCATACTCTAAATACGTATTTTATTATCTATTTTATCAACACAAGATTGGTGTTGTAAAAAATTTTCAAAATAAAACTACTGGAATACGAAATTTACAAACTAAGCGATATTTAGCTCAAAAGATTCCAACCCCCTCAATTGATGTACAGCGCAAAATTGCCTCTATTCTCGACAAATGCGAATCCGCACGCGCAAAACGTAAAGAGGCAAGTCGTCTTACTGATGAATTCCTCAGGTCTGTGTTTTTTGATATGTTCGGGGATCCGGTGGGAAATACAAGGCAATGGGCTGTTGATAAAGTAAAAAATATTTGTTCTGCAGAAAGCGGAGGAACGCCGTCAACTAAAAAGAAGAAATATTGGGAAAAAGGAAAAATCCCTTGGCTTGGGTCTACATGTTGCAAGAATAATTTTGTAAGAGAAAGTAAGTCATATATAACCAAGGAAGGACTTGAGAATTCTTCTGCAAAAATATTCAAAAAGAAAACCGTAATTGTTGCGTTGGTTGGTGCCACAATCGGAAAAACAGGCTTTTTGGAATTTGATTCAACCACCAATCAAAATATAGCAGGTTTATATCCTTTAAAAGACGATAGAATCATACCGGAGTATCTTTTTTTTACAATACAGTTTTTATACCCGCATTTTTTAGCATTAAGTAGGAGCGGGTTCAAAATGGCAAATCTAGCTTTTATCCGCAATTTAAGTATACCGCTACCTCCGAAAGAAATACAAAAAAAATTCGCCGGCATTGTCCAAAAAGTCGAGCAGTTAAAACAAAAACAAAGAGAATCCGAAAGAGAATTAAACAACCTTTTTAATTCTTTAATGCAAAAAGCTTTTAAAGGGGAGTTGGTTGGATAAAACTTCAGGCCAGTCTCAACTTGACAACAGCTGTAACAACAGCAGATTAAATAAATATCGTGTCCCCGGAATTACAAGATTGAAACTCCCATTGGTACATATAATCCAGATTGGGCTATTTTGAAAGAAAACGGTAAAATTGTTTATATGATTAGGGAGACTAAATCCACCAAAGAACAGCTCAAATTAAGACTGCCAGAGGTAGATAATATCCACTGCGGACGTCAGCATTTCTTGGCCATAGGAGTGGATTATGATGTGGCGACAACGGTTGAGGAGCTATAAACCTATGACGCAGATAAGAAAAAGGGGATGCTTTTCGGAAAAGCTGTTTGAAAATGCAAGAAAACGATAAATATAAAAAGGCAATAGAGAGAAATTTATTTGAAATCACACATGCTTTGCTTGAGTATAAAGCATTAGCTGCTTTTGACAAATATCGTATTAACAAACATGTTGCTACAAAAGGGGAAAATTTTTTTACAATCTCTTTTAGAGCGCTACATAACGATATGATAGCGCATGCGATCAAAGTACTGGATAAAAATGTAGATAGTGCAACCTTTTGGCACATCTTCGATAAAGATACAAAAACAATAGAAGAGTTAGAAAATTTTTCGCAGGAGAAATTGAAAATTTTAAATGATTTGGCGGAAAAATTAAAAATTCTTCGGGACAAGACACATTTTCATATAGACAAAAATGGTGTTTTGGAGCCAGATAAGGTTTGGGAAAGAGCTGATATAAAAGGAAAAGACTTAGGCGAGGGGTTAGTTTTTTTATTTTCTATATTGAATGAATTATATCGAAAAGTTTTTGGTAAAGAATTCCTATTCAGACTTGAAGATTATGACGAAAAAGATTTGGGTAAGTTACTAGATATTGCCGGATCAAATGAGCTTATCGAAGTTGTTCCAAGGGTGGGGATACCCCATGATTAACCTTGTTTTTATACAGGGGATAAATCATCAATGTAATTGCTAAAGAGCAAAGCAAAAGAACAGCTTAAATAAAATATAGTGATGAAAACACCAAAAATTTTTACCCTATGGAGGCAATATGAATCTTCATGCTTGGCAGATGGCATGCCAATATATTATAGTACTGGGCGTTGTAATATCAGCGATAGGAAGTTTTGGATCGTTCTATTTCGGGAAAAAAATTGAACAAACGAAAGATAAAGAAATAACAACAAAAGAAGCAGAATTTAAAGACAAGCTTACTATTCTTATAAAAGGTAACGAAGTAATACAAAATCACCTTAAAACAGCATACAAGGAATTAACAGACCAGCAAAAAGAGAAGCTTGTTTTAATGCTTGCAGTTGCAAAAGAGAAAAATATAACAATCAACGCAGTTTTGGGAGGACAAGGATCTTTCGAACTTGCAAATAGGTTGAAAACAGTTTTTATAGACGCAGGATGGAATGTAAATGGGGTAAATCAGTCAGTATATAATGTGCCATTTGTTGGATTATTTGTGTCCATACCAGAGGGGCCTACCCCAGAAGAAGCTAACGTTATTTATCGTGGTTTTAAGACGATCGGTTATGAAGTGAAGGGGAACAGGGATGCAAACCAACAAAATCGTTTAGCGTTAATTGTTGGCTCAAAACTATAAAATAGCCCAAATATTATAATAAGCATCGGGGCAAGTCTCAACTTGACAACAGCTGTAACAACAGCAGATTAATAATTAAGTATTGTGTCCACAGACTAACAGACTAAAAAATACCCTTGCAATTTGAATGAAAAAGTTATACAATTCATAATATATAATACCATATTTAGGATAGGATTGGTTATAAAAGGAGAATAAAATATGCCAAGTAGAATAGAGCATTTTTTTAGTAAGTCAAAAGTACAGCAGTTTATTGTGCAGTTTGCTTGCCGAGTACCGATTCGTAAGACACTTAATAAGGGAGAAAAAACAGCATTAGAAAATGTATTGAGAGATTTAGATAGTACGAATTTTCAACTCTTTGATGAACAATTACAGAATAATCCTCCGTATTTGTTTCAGGTTCTTCATCAGCTTCCAGTAGGAGCTGCTTCAATCACATTGCCTTCTTTTGTTTTTTCTAACGACAGTTTTTCTTTTATTTTTCCAATTAAAATGTCTAGCAATATTATCTCAGGAATTGGCTCGATCGATACTAGTGATATGAATTTAAAAATAATTGATTGGGTACTTAAAGTGCAAGATATTATTAGCAATTTACACTGTCAACGTGCTGGAAAAATATTTGATTTAGTTTTGGGGCCATTTAATCAAGAAGAAAAACTGCAGATATTTAATGAATTGTTTTCTATGAAGCTTACTAATATTGGTGAGCTTAATCTAACTTTTGCTGATTATCGTACATCTGGGCCAGATCTTTTTAATATACAAACAAATATTCGTTATTTACAAGCAAAATTAGATGAAAGTTTTTTTATTAATACTCGTGTTGATATTAATAACAGACAGCTTTTTAATTCAATGGAGCCTCCCAATATTAAAAAAGTTTGGGAATTTGCAGATTCGATAATAGATGAGCATTTTAAAAACATACTTATTTTATAAAAATTTTTTAATAAGGAATTAAGATAATGATTAATTTTGTTTTCCCTAATTTTTGCACAGAAGAAGAGATAACTAAGAAACAGATAAACAAAACAACTACGACGGTTTCAGTAATGTCGATAGGTGGCATATATACTACTAAAACCAACACACTAGCAGATGAAACAGCATTGAGAAGTGTGCTTATTACAAAAAATCCGAATATATGTCAAGGGAAACCGATAATTCTTGGTACACGTATTTCAGTTTCAAATATTGTAGAATTGCATTATTTGTTAAACTGGAATATTCAAAAGATTCGTGATGAATATCCACACTTGAGTAATGAACAAATAATTGCTGCACTTGAGTATTATGAAAACCACACAAAAGAGATAGATTCTTATTTGCAAGAAGAAAAAGAGATAAATGCCGCATATAGAGATACCTAAACTCTACCTGAATGAAAATATACCTATTCGTTTAGTTAGTTTGTTATCAAACCTTGGAATTATAGCAATACATACCTTAAGTGTAAATAATCAAGGAACTAGTGATGAGTTTCAACTGCAATATGCAGCAGAAAGAGGCTACATAATAGTAACACATAATAGAAAAAATTTTAGGCAGTTACATAAGAGATGGATCCATGAAGGGAAATGTCACGCTGGTATTATAGTTATGCGTCATGATGAGCCCGAACGTTTGGCAGATAGAATTAAGCGCTTTTTTGAACAAGATTATTTTAATATTACTTTACCATTTTGCGAATCGCCACCTGCATGAATCAAAAGTTGCCACTGAGAAGTTAAACTTTGGAAAGAATTTATGGATTTTCATAAAAAAGATGTTTTTTTAAAAACAATTATTGCCGGAGAAATGATCCTTGCTGATAAAGCCGGAAATGAAAAAAAGGTAGATTTTAAAAAAGTGATGGAACAAGAGGAAAAAAAAGGCGATGAGCCGCTGGTTAGGCAAATTGTTTGCGGTAATGTATGGACTGTTTTCGCTTATAGTTATACCATTTATGTTGATTGGAATGTTATTATCACCAGAAAATAGGGGACCCAGGGTAATATTTCTTTTATTTATACCTATTTTATATATTATCCTTGGCTTTATTGGCGGTGTCATTGGTGCTTTTGTTTATAATCTTTGTGCTAAATGGGTTGGCGGGATTGAATTAGAATTTGAGGAAGAAAAAGAACCACCCATTTCAAATGAATAATAGCAGTGATACTATATATGAAGAAACTGGACTCTGAAGGAAAAAAATAAAAAATAATAAATTATAAAAAAATGCCTTTTACCCCCTTTCATTTTGGCCAGCATGCTTTGGTGGATTTAGCTGTAGCTAAAAGAATAAATGTGCTGGTTTTTATCATGGCAAATATAATTATTGATATTGAGCCATTGTATGGGTTTGTTTCGTATACAGTGCTTTATAAAATTTGCGGCTTTATGTTTTTATCGGCAATAGCGCTATATATTTATAAAGCAAAAAATATATAACACCTTGAACCACAAAACTTACGATTTTTAATATAAATCCTTTTCCATTCGTGTTAATTTGTGTTATTCGTGGTTGAATATTTTTTAACCTGCCGCATCTACAGTACGAGACTGTCGGGGACAAAGACTTTTCTTGTTTTATCTATGGTGTACAATGAAATAGTACTATGACTTAAGCTTTTTCTTGTCAAAACCTGCCTTTTAATGTTATAATCTTTGCAAACAATTTCAAAATTCGAATATTCAAAGATTCTAAGATTTAAAAATTCAAAGCGTTTTGTTTGCTGGTTGAGCGGCAGAGAATTTAGAATTTTCGAATGAGGAGTTATATACAAATGTCTGACGCAAGGCCGATTGGGGTGTTTGATTCCGGGGTCGGGGGGCTAACCGTTGTCCGGGAGTTGCTGCGGCAATTGCCGGATGAAGATATTGTTTATTTTGGCGATACCGCCCGGGTCCCTTACGGGATAAAGTCAAAAGATACGGTTATTAAATTTACTTTTGAGAATATATTTTTTCTTTTGAAATTCGACGTGAAGCAAATTGTTATTGCCTGTAATACTGCCTCTTCCCTGGCATTGCCGACAATTAAAAGGCAGTTTAAAACTCCGCTTATCGGCGTGATTGCCCCGGGAGCGAAAGAAGCAGTCTATGCAACAAAGAATAAAAAGGTCGGGGTAATCGGTACGCGGGCAACAATAAATAGCGGCGCGTATAAACAGTATATTAAAAAGTTTGCCCCATCGGTCAAGGTGTATAGTTTGAGCTGTCCGTTATTTGTGCCTTTGGCTGAAGAGGGATATTTAGACTCTAACATCACCTATCAGGTTGCATTAGAATATCTGGGACCTTTAAAAAAATTAAATGTTGATACGATAATCTTAGGCTGTACCCATTACCCGCTCTTAAAACCAGTAATTAGAAAAGTCGTGGGGAAAAAGGTCGTGCTGATTGATTCGGCTAAGCAGGTTGTTGCTGAGGTCAAGGAGATTTTAAAAGAAGAAGGTTTGGAGTCTAATAAACAGAGAAAAGGTCAGGTTAAATTTTTTGTTTCTGATGAAACAGAGTTTTTTACCAGGGTCGGCCGAAGGTTTCTGGGTAATTATTTAAAAGATGTGAAAAAGGTGGATAATGTTTAAGGTTCGGGTTGTTTCTGAATTTAATGCCGCACATAACTTGCGCCATTACCGGGGCAAATGTGAAGCACTCCATGGGCATAACTGGAAGGTGGAGATTTCGGTTTGTAGAAAAAACTTAGATCATTTGGGTATGGTCGTAGATTTTAAGCACTTAAAAAAAAAGCTCAACAAAATTTTAGACAGCCTTGACCATAAGTATCTGAATAAGCTGCCGGCTTTTAAAAAGATAAATCCTACCTCGGAAAATATCGCAAAATATATATTTGTAAATTTAAAGTTAAAAGGCGCGCAAGTCACGGTCTGGGAAACAAATACCTCGAGTGCGAGTTTTTGGCAAGAATGAAGAAAGCAGTGATACTTTTATCCGGAGGTTTGGATTCTGCGGTAACGCTTTACCTGGTGAAATCTTTAAAATTTAAATGCTTTTGCCTGATTTTTAATTACGGCCAGCGGCATAAAAAAGAAGTTGATTGTGCGAAGAATTTAGCAAGACTTACAAATTCTGTCTATTTTGTCTTAGATATATACCTGCCTTGGGGCGGCTCTGTACTGCTGGATAAAAATAAACCTTTACCCAAAGACCTTGATCTTAAAAAAAGAGGTAAAAGAATTCCGGATACGTATGTGCCGGCGCGTAATATTTTGTTCTTAAGTTACGCTTTGTCTTTTGCCGAAGCAAAGGGGGCAAAAGATATTTTTATTGGGGCAAATGCCATTGATTATTCCGGTTATCCTGATTGCCGTCCCGGATTTATTAAACAGTTCAATAAATTAGCCGAGATTGGTACTAAATCCGGTGCTTCTGGAGCAGGTATTAGAATCCATGCACCGTTAATAAATAAGACTAAAGCAGAGATTGTAAAATTGGGATGTAAGTTAAAAGTGCCGTTTGAAGTAACCTGGTCATGTTATGCCGGACAAAAACATCCCTGCGGCAGGTGTGATAGTTGTAGATTTCGCAGGCGGGGATTTAGAGAAGCAGGTATAAAGGATCCTTTAGTAAAAAATCAACATTGATTTTGTCTACCGACAATGGACTGTTTTAGAATAATGGTAACGTTTTTCGGTTACGGTGACGGGGCCCGTTTCGGCGTTTGGTTACGGTAACGTCAGTTTTTTGTATTGTGTATTGAGTTGTGAGTATTGTGTTTTTATTGTCATCCTTTTAGTTTTCATGCTCAATACGCAATACGTATTTATTAGACGTATCCGTTAAACGTTACCGATATCGAAGATCCGCCGGTATTGTGGTGGACGGGCTTCCTAACCCTTACCGAAACTACGAAGTGGTACAGGCGGGAATTAAACAATCATGCTCAAAGGAAAAATTTCCGAGATTTTCTATTCTGTTCAGGGAGAAGGCAAGTTTGTTGGCGTGCCGCAGGCATTTGTGCGGTTTTATGGGTGCAATATTAAGTGCCGGTTTTGTGATACAGTGTTAACTAATCATTTTGAGCTGACAAAAGAAGAGGTGGTAAAAAAGGTAATAAACATGCAGCCGTTTCATTCGGTAGCGATTACCGGTGGTGAGCCTTTAATCCAGTTTGAATTTTTGAAAAGATTGCTGCTTGGTTTTAAAAAAAACGGGTTTTGTTGCTATTTGGAAACAAATGGGTTATTATATAATAAACTTGCTGATGTTCTACCATGGGTAGATATAATTGCCATGGATATTAAACTGCCGTACACTGCAAAAGCCGGCAGGTTTTGGACCGAGCATAAAAATTTTCTGCAGATTGCAAAGAAAAAAGATGTATTTGTTAAAATTGTTATTGATAAAAATACAAAAAAAGGCGAGTTAATCGAAGCAGTAAAACTAGTCGCAAATGTTGATAAAAAAATGACGGTTATTTTACAGCCGGAGAGCAGAAGCTTTTCCAGAGAGTTGTTCAGGAGTGTTTATCGTTTCCAAAAGATACTCTTGGAGTATTTGAAAGATGTCCGGGTTATTCCACAGATGCACAAGTTAGTTTCTATTAGATAAGTAGTATTGTTTATGCAGGCTAAATATGGCAAAAAAAAATAATAAATCTGAATGTTCCTATGAAGGACTACAGCACAATGTAAGAGTGCTGAAAACTCCACTGATAGAGGTCTGGATGAATAAATATCCTGACCGGCAATATACGGTGCGTATTGAGACAAATGAGTTTACCTGTATTTGCCCAAAGACCGGACTTCCTGATTTTGCTACGATTGTCATTGAATATGTTCCGGCAAAATGGTGCGTAGAGCTTAAATCTTTTAAAGAGTATCTGATGTTTTACCGAAATACCGGCATTTTTCACGAACATGTGATTAATAAAATTTTAGATGATTTTGTAAAATATTGTAAGCCGAAGCAGGTAAATATGAAAGGGGTGTTTAATGCCAGGGGCGGCATTCAGACGACTGTGTTGCGGGAGTATAAGTCAACTTCAAATGTCTAATGACGAAGTAAAAAATATTTGAATTTTAATATGTCATTTTAATTTTTGGATTAAATTATATGAGCATGCGTGAAATTTCGACTAATAAAATAACACAGGTTATTGCAACACTCTGTATAAAGGCTAATACGAAACTTCCTGCGCAGATTGTAAAAATGCTCAAATATGCCCGGGATTCTGAAAGGCAGAAATTGCCGCGGGATATTTTGTCAGCTTTACTGCAAAATGCCCAGATTGCTGAAAAAGGAAATATTCCTATCTGTCAGGATACGGGAATGACGGTAGTGTTTGTTGAGATCGGGCAGGAGGTTAGAATTACCGGCGGAACGTTAAAGCAGGCAATAACCCGTGGAGTAAGAAAAGGCTATCAACAAGGTTATTTGAGAAAATCAGTGGTACGAGATCCGCTTTTTCGGAAAAACACACAGGATAATACGCCGCCGGTTATGCATATTGATCTTGTTTCCGGAGACAGATTGAAATTAACCGTGATGCCCAAAGGATTTGGCTGTGAGAATAAAAGCTGGGTGGGAATGCTAAGTCCTACGGCTTCAGTCGATGAGATAATTGGTGTGGTTCGTGATGCCGTTAAGAATGCCGGCGCGGATGCCTGTCCACCGTATTTTATTGGGGTAGGTATTGGCGGGACCCATGATAAGGCGGTGCTCCTTGCTAAAGAGGCACTGATAATGATTGCCCATAAAAAGAAAGGCGCTTCGGGTAATGCCTCACTGGAAAATAAGATGTTAAAAGAAATAAACAATTTAAAAATCGGCCCAATGGGGCTAAGAGGAAAAAATACTGCTTTAGCTCTGCAAATAAAAACTTTTCCAACGCACATTGCCGGATTACCGGTAGCCGTAAATATCAGCTGTCACGCTTTGCGCCTGGCGAGTCAAGTGCTATGAAAGAAATAGTAACTCCATTGACAAGTAATATTATTGAAAGATTAAAAGTCGGACAAAAAGTGTCACTTTCCGGCATTATTTATACGGCCCGCGATGCTGCGCATAAGCGCTTGTATTCGGCTTTAAAAAGTCGTCATGTTTTGCCACTCGATTTAACCGGGCAGGTCATCTTTTATTGCGGTCCTACTCCGGCACCTCCCGGCAAGGTAATTGGTGCCTGTGGGCCAACAACTTCGTCGAGAATGGATAAATTTACGCCTTTATTATTAGCACATGGATTAAAAGGAATGATTGGTAAAGGTGAACGCAGCTGCGAGGTTAAAACAGCAATCAGAAAAAACAATGCCGTGTATTTTTTAGCGGTTGGCGGAGCAGCGGCACTTTTGTCACAGTATGTCAAAGAGGCGTTTATGTACATATATTTAGATTTAGGACCAGAGGCTATTTACCAATTAAAGGTGGAAAAATTCCCTTTAATCGTAGGGATTGACTCCACCGGAAGGAGTATATATGATAAGGGCGAATAACCGGGCAAATGATAAGATCCGTAATGCGAAAATCGTGCCTGATTTTATTAAATTTCCCGAAGGGGCGTGTTTGTTCGAGCTGGGGAATACTAAAATTGTTTGCACCGCTTCCTGTGAGGAAAAGGTCCCGCAGTTTTTAAAAAATACCGGCTCGGGCTGGATTACCGCAGAATATGGAATGTTACCACGCTCATGTCCAACAAGAGTTATCCGGGAGTCTACGGCCGGGAAAGTAGGCGGCCGAACACATGAAATTCAACGTTTGATTGGACGGTCACTGCGTTCGGTAGTAAATTTAAATATGCTTGGGGAGCGGACAATTTGGATCGATTGTGATGTTTTGCAGGCGGATGGTGGAACGCGAACGGCGGCAATAAGCGGTAGTTTTGTTGCACTGATCATTGCCCTGAATAAGTTGAAAAAAAGTGCAATTATTAATTCGATTCCGGTATCACATTATCTTGCCGCGATAAGTGTCGGAATAATTAATAAGATAAGCATGCTGGATCTTTCCTATGATGAAGATTCACACGCGGATGTGGATATGAATATTGTTATGGATTCTGAAGAAAGGCTGATTGAAATTCAAGGTACAGCTGAGCATGAACCATTTAACTTGAAACAGCTCGATGAACTTATTTTGTTGGCTAAAGCGGGAGTCAGCGAGATTGTTTCTCTGCAAAAAAAGATATTAGAAGGGATGGGGATCGTGTTATGAAAAGAGAAATTATTATTGCCACGCAAAACCCAAAAAAAGCAAAAGAATTAAAAGAACTTTTGACCGAGTTAGAGGTAACCGTAACAACACTCAAGGATTATGATCTAAATTTTCACATTGTTGAAGATGGGAAGACACTTAAAGGGAATGCGATTAAAAAAGCAGTAACCTGTGCCCGTTATGTAAATAAATTGACGATTGCTGATGATTCCGGGCTAATTGTTAAAAAATTAGGCGGAAAACCCGGGATATTTTCATCACGTTTTGCCGGAGAGCAAGGAAATGATCGTAAAAACATTACCAAACTTCTGCGTTTGATGCAGGGTTTTAAAGGTAAAGAGAGAGAGGCGTGCTTTGTGTGTTTTATTGCCATTGCTGTTCCTGAAGGGGTGATTAAAATCGTAAGCGGAACCTGCCGGGGGGTCATTTCACAGAAAAGACGCGGCCGGGGGGGATTTGGATATGATCCCGTATTTTATCTGTCAAAGTTTAAAAAGACATTTGCCGAGCTTGCCCCTGAGGTAAAAAATAAAATAAGCCATCGGGGAAAAGCGCTATCTAAGGCAAAAAAGGAACTTAAAATTATTTTAGATAATAAGCTCCCCGGGATAATTTTTGAAAAAGATTAAACTTGGGTATTCCCTGTGGTTTACAAGAGGATAAAAGCTTTTGTTTTTTTGCATCCGCCTTGGCGGATGACCGGAAAATGATTGCATTTTCCGTGTATAAAGATATCCTGCAAGCAGGCTTGCGGGGGAGATTCATTATGCATACTTATTTTAAATTAATGCGTTTTATAAAACCGCATGCGGTAATTTTCATTCTCGCAATTATCTGTATGATAATTTCAACGATTTTTAACTGTGTGTCACTGGGTATGATTGTCCCCTTGAGTGACCGGGTATTGCGGGATGGACAAATTATTGTAAAAAACAATCTGCCTTTACAAATTCAGCAGTTTATCGACATATTAAATGCTATTCCCCAGTTGAGGCTTTTAAATATTTTAGCCGGGAGTATTTTGGTTGTGTTTATCTTGAAAGGATTGACATTATTTTTACAGTCTTATCTGATGAATGATGTCAGCCAACGGGTAATTCGTGATATTCGTAATGTGCTTTATCGAAAAGTACATTCGCTATCCATGGATTATTTTGCCCAGACACATACCGGACAGCTGGTTTCAAGAATTACCTTTGACGTCACGATTATTCAGGATTCGATGGCCCAGGGCATTGCCGATCTTATTTATCAATCTTTGCAGGTTGCAGCATTCGCAATAATGGTATTTTTTATTCACTGGCAAATGGCGGCAGTAGCAGTGCTGATTATTCCAATTGTTATTTTACCAATTGTTAAAATCGGAAGAAAAATACGTAAAATTAGCACTAATGCCCAGGAAAAAATGGCACAAATTAACAAAACACTTTATGAGACAATATCCGGGGCGCGTATCGTTAAGGCGTTTTCGATGGAAGAGAAGGAAATTAAAAAATTTGAAAGTCAAAACCGCGACTTTTATAAGATGATCATGCGTATTTATAAACGCGCGGTAGCGCTGAGCCCGTTTACGGAATTTGTTGGGGTTTGTGGTGGTGTTTTTGTGCTCTATTACGGCGGCCGTGAGGTGATAAAAAATAACCTATCATTTGGAATTTTTATTTTGTTTTTGGGGACATTGCTTTCATTAGTTCGGCCGATTAAGCGTCTTAGTGCGGTTAATGTGATAAATCAGCAGGCAATTGCGGCCGGGACGCGTATTTTTGAACTTTTAGAAACAACGCCAACGGTAAAAGAAGATCGACATGCGGTCATTTTACCGATAATTAAACGACAGATTGTATTTAAAAATGTTTATTCTGGTTATGATGACCGAGATGTACTTAAAGGAATCAATCTAAAAGTAAACAAAGGCGAAATTATTGCAATTGTCGGCCCCAGCGGCGTGGGAAAAACCACCTTGGTCAATTTAATCCCACGGTTTTATGATCCAACACAAGGACAGATTTTTATTGATGAATATGATATAAAGCAGGTGACATTCCGCTCCTTGCGCGAGCAGATAGGGATTGTTACCCAGGATATAATACTATTTAATGATACGGTTAGGGAGAATATTGCATATGGTTCTTTGAATGCAGCACCTAATGAGATAATTAACGCGGCAAAAATAGCTAATGCGCACCAATTTATCATTGAAATACGTGATGGTTATGATGCAATAATTGGGGATCAAGGGATTAAGTTATCGGGTGGACAAAGACAGCGGCTGGCGATTGCCAGGGCGGTCGTGAAAAATCCACCAATATTAATTCTTGATGAGGCCACTTCACAGCTTGATACAGAATCAGAATGCTTAGTACAGCAGGCATTAGATAGACTGATGGAGCATCGGACCGTATTTGTTATTGCACACCGCTTAACGACAGTACGCCGCGCGGATAAAATTGTTGTAATTGATGAAGGAAAAATTTCCGCAATGGGCACGCATGCACAACTGATGGGAATAAGTCCTTTATATAAAAAGCTATATGATATGCAGTTTGTTGAGTTATAATCGAAAAATGTTTTACATTTTTTGTCCTTTTAGTCATCATTTGATATAATGCCAGTACTATTTAACCCGGAACATTCATTATGAAAAAAAGTAAAGTTTTCCCGATTATTAAACTATTTATTAGTACAGGGTTAATTACAGTATTAATTATAATGATGCGCACAAAGCTGGGGCAAATTTTTATAACCCTTAAGACTGCAAATATTATATTGCTTATCGCAGGATATATACTATATGCCGTAGGTACAATTAGCCTATGTTCGATGCGTCTTAAATGGATTTTTTTTGTGCACGGGATTAGTTTAACGCTTTGGCAGGTAATTGGCATGGTTTATATTGGGCAGTTTTTTAATAATTTTATGCCGTCGACAATTGGCGGAGATGTTTATAAAATTTATATTGCCGCACGTCATTCTCCGAAGATGATGAATGCCGTGTCTGCGGTTGCGATTGATAGATTAATTGGATTATTTTCCATGGTTCTGCTGGCAGTTTTTGCTCTGTTCTGCGGGGTAAAGCATATCGAAAACCAAGCCGTAATTTTGGTCATTGGAGGTTTGTTTGCGGCATCACTTATCTTTTTTATTTTTTTATATACAAAGAAATTAGCAAAAAAATTCAGTTTTTTATTAAAAATATTTCGTCCGCTGCATTTGGACCAAAAAATAAAAGATTTTTATCACCTGGCCTATGAGTTCAAAATACACAGAAAGCTAATAATTGATAGTATTGCTGTTTCAATAATATTGCAGTTACTGTCTATTGGGATGGTATACATGTTTGCATTAAGTATTGGCATCAACCTTTCGTTTAAAATTTTTATTTTACTTATGCCGGTAATTATGGTTGTCAGTCAATTACCTTCATTAAACGGCTTGGGTATCCGTGAAGGGGCATTTGTATATTTTTTCAAGCCATTTATCTATCCAGAGTCTGCCCTGGCGCTTTCACTGTTGTTCCTTGGGGCAATGATGTTTTCAAGTATTATTGGTGGAGTAGTCTATGCGCTGACAGGCCAGGTGAACACAGAAGAGATAAAAAAGTATAGCCAACAATAATTACTTTCCGAGAATTAACTAATCTTAGCTTCATATTGAAATGATAAATTTTTTATATCTACCAGCTTTTGAATCCCTTTTTACAAAGAAATTGACAAACAACACAAAATATGATATAATTATTATAGAACGTTTAGAATATATTGAACGTTCTATAGAAGATATTGTCTTACAATTTACGTGGCTTGAAATAGGTAAATTGCCTGCTCATTCAAGGAATAAACTTAATATTCGCATAATAATCTGGCGGAGTAAATTCGCAGCCGGATGTTATCTTACAAGTTACGGGGCGTATACTCTGTAACTTGATCGTATATTTAATTTAAGGAGTTGATGATAGTGGGTGATCAGTTAATTGAATTGATGGATAAATTAGTAGCAGATATAGGTAATTTTGCTGCAACTTTGGGGATAAGCCGAGCCGCGGGCCAGCTTTACATATTGCTGTTCTTGAGCGCTAAACCGGTATCATTAGATGAAATGGGAAAACGGCTCAAAATCAGCAAGGGACATGTGAGCACAAATATCCGTGCACTTGAACGCTGGCAAGCAGTGCGCAAGGTCTGGGTAAGGGGGTCACGCAAAGATTATTATGAAGCAAACACAAATACGATATCTGTCATTACCAATCAACTAAAGTTAGGGCTTCAACAGCGGTTGGCTGAGTTAGATAAAATAATTCTCAGGGCTAAAGAAAACATACAGCAAACGGATCAAGATAAATCTAAAACTACCCGTGACCAAATCAAAAATTTGCGAAATAAGCTTAAAAAAATAGAAAAGATGTATAAAAAAGCAGAATATTTACTCACGAAAGTAAACTTTTTAATGCTTTTGGCATAAGCGGTAAAAATTATGAATAAAAAATCTGAAATTATTACTACATATGAACCGGATAATTCCTTAAAAAATGGCTATCTGGCAATATTTAAACAAATATTTTTCGAAATCATTAAAAACAGATGGTTAACTTACCAATTATTTAAGCGAGATTTTTTAACGCTTTATAAACAATCTTTTGTAGGAATCGTATGGGTGTTTATTGTTCCATTGGTTAGTGTAGGGACTTTTATGGTGTTAAACCGGTCCGGTATTTTTACCGTTGGTAAGATTAATGTGCCTTACCCGGTATATGCGATATTAGGCATTGCGTTTTGGCAATTGTTTGCCACCGGTTTGACCGCAACATCTAATTCTATGGTCAATGCTGGAGCAATGATCGTAAAGATTAATTTTTCTAAAAAATCACTGGTTTTTGCCTCATTTGGACGGGCAATTATATCTTTTTTAATACAGATTGCTTTACTAAGCCTCTTGTTTGTTTATTACCGGATTAGACCAAGCATTGCGATCCTAATTCTGCCGCTGTTGATTATACCAATGATGTTACTTTCAATTGGACTCGGATTTATCGTTTCACTTTTAAATGGCGTAATCAGAGACTTAGGAACAATGCTTCCCATCCTCTTGACGTTCTTTATGTTTTTAACACCGGTCTTATATGCCAAACCGACAACCGGAATGCTCTGTTATATTACTAATTATAATATTTTATATTATTTAGTTTCCGTTCCGAGAAATATTTTATTAACCGGTGTGGTGAATTCGAACTCCGACTGGAATGGATTTTTTATATCCGCGATTATATCGTTTGTCGTCTTTGTAATCTGCCTGGTTATATTTCACCTCACTGAAACACGGGTGGCGGAGAGGATATAAAATGGTTGAACGGAAAGTGTGGACTATGGATTGAATGGGGGGACGGTTGAATGGAGATGATGTATTTGTTTCCTTTTAAAAAATTGGAAGTTTGGCGATTGGCTGTAAAATTAGTTAAGAAGATTTATAGTACGACTAAACGTTTCCCAAAGGAAGAATAATATGGACTAATTAGTCAGTTAAACCAAACTTCTGTTTCTGTAGCTTCTAATTTAGCTGAAGGTAGTTCACGAATTAGCAAGAAAGACCAAGCCTATTTTTCACAACTTGCATATAGTTCGCTCATGGAAGTTATTTGTCAAATAAACATTGCTTAGGAGTTAGGATTTATAACGAGAGATAATTATAAGTATTTGCGAGAAGGAATCAGGATATTATCAAATAAAATCAATTCCTTGAGACACTTTCAAAGGAAAGGCATACAATGACTAACCCTATCCATTCAACCATTCAACCATTCAACCATTCAACATCATCTGACATTGCAATTAAAGTCGAACATGTCGCAAAAAAATACTGCAAATCCTTAAAAAGATCAATGATCTATGGGATGCAGGATATTGCCAGAAATACGCTGGGGCTACGTGCTCAGTCTGAAAGATTAAGAAAAGAGGAATTTTGGGCGTTGGATAATATTTCATTTGAGGTCAAAAAGGGAGAAACCTTGGGTATTATTGGCCCCAATGGTTCAGGGAAAACTACCCTTTTAAAAATGTTAAACGGCATCTTTTGGCCGGATAAAGGCAAGATTAGCATAAGAGGCAGAGTTGGAGCACTGATTGAAGTTGGAGCAGGCTTTCATCCTCTACTTACCGGAAGAGAAAATATTTATCTTAACGCCGCAATCTTAGGTATGACTAAAAAGGAGGTGAATGATAAATTTGACTCGATTGTCGAGTTTGCCGATATTGGCGATTTTATTGATTCCCCGGTAAAATTCTACTCCAGCGGGATGTTTGTAAGATTAGGCTTTGCCGTGGCCGTGCATTGTGAACCGGAAATTTTATTGGTAGATGAGGTTTTGGCAGTGGGAGATAAAGAGTTTTCTATAAAGTGCTATCAAAAAATACATGAGATTAAAAAAAGAGGGGCAACAGTTATTATAGTGTCACATAATGAATATACAATACGTGAACAGACAGAAAATTGTCTATACATAGAAAAAGGGGAAACTAAATTTTATGGCTCAAGCGAAGAGGCAATTAGTATATACATAAAAGACAGATATGAGCAAAAATCTAAAAATATCAGCTTGAAAAAATTAGAGTCTTACCCTGTTTCCAAAAAAGCAAAAATAACTTCACTGAATTTTTTTGATTCGAATTGCAAAGAAATTTCTTATCTTGAATCAGGGCAGGAACTTAATATTGTGTTTGGGTGTATTATACATGAAACATTGCATAACCCCATTTTCGGCGTTAATTTCTATGATAACAGCGGTTTCATGTATTGTGCGAACAGCGATTATGAAAAAATAGAATTTCAAGAACTACCACCCAAAAAAATTAAGATAAAAATTACTATTCTCAATTTCCATTTGCCCGTTAACAGCTATTTTTGTTCCACGATTATTGCTGAGGGAAATGCGGCAAATTTAATAGACTTAGAATATATGAAATATAGAATTGTAGTAGGCAGGGCGAAAAATTCAAGAGGATCTTTAAAATTGCCTACAAAATGGAAAATAGAAACCTTATAGCATTGTACAAAAGAGGATTATATGGGCGCAGAACACAGAA
Organism: Candidatus Omnitrophota bacterium; assembly: GCA_043821285.1. Lineage (GTDB taxonomy): Bacteria > Omnitrophota > Gorgyraeia > B26-G9 > JBDRCZ01 > JBDRCZ01. The sequence continues at coordinate 32,630 of JBDRCZ010000043.1, forward strand.
TACATAATTTCATTGTGCATCCAGCTTGGCAGCATGTAAAAAAGAAATTATTAACCTCAAAAAGGATTATTGATCTTGGCTGCGGAACTAATCCTGTGGCTGCTGCTTCTGTTGCGATAGATCCTTATATTAACCCTATTCAAAGGTCATGCAAGTCAGGAACGCGGATTAAAAAAAGCATATTTAATAAAAGCGGAATAAAATTTATACAGTCAAGAATTGATGTCAACCTGCCATTTGAGAATAAGGCGTTTGACTTTGCATATTGCCGGCATGTAGTTGAACATCTAAAAAATCCTGCAAAGGCTTGTGAGGAAATGATGCGTATTGCAAAAGAAGGGGTTGTTATTTGTCCATCAATTTTTGCGGAACAATTATTTGGGCGATCTTATCACAAGTGGTTAGTAATGGATCGTAAAAATCTGCTATTGTTTTTTAAAAAAAGGCTCCATGAAGACAGACCTTTTGGAAAACATCCTAACTGGGATAAAAGTAACATGAATTGGATAGCAGAAAAGGATACCAATCCTTTTGATATACTGCTTAATGACGGAGGCTGGTACAAAGGCAAAGAAAAGATGCCTCGTCTAAGCAGCATTTTAAAAAAATATTGGTGTACGCACTCTCCCGTATTGGAACTTGTTTTTTTCTGGAAAAATAGATTTAACTACATAGTCTATAAATAAGATGAACCTAAAATTAGCAGTTATACCAACTGATCCAATACAAGCATATAAAAACGCTGGGATTTCATCGTGGCTTAAAGATTATTATAATCCATTGCAGTTTTTTGATAAGGTATACTTACTGTCTCCATTAGAAAAAATTAAAAGATACGAGTTTGGTATGCATATTATACCAACAAATCCAGCCGATCTTAAGCGACAAATTAAACAGATCGGCATTGATTTAGTGAGAGCTTATGGCAGTTACTGGGCATGTGATATGGCATGTGATAATAAAGTACCGGGTGTGCCGGTTGTAGTGTCAGTACATGACACATTTTTGCGTAATCTGCACGACTCAATAAAAAAAGCCGATATTATCCTTTGTGTATCTGGGGCGGTTAAACAACATGTTTTGACTAAGGTTAAAGAATTAGACAAAATATGGATTCTTCCGAATAGGGTAGATTTTAATGTTATGAGCCCTAAACCGCTTTTGAAGCCTATCCGTTTAAATAAAGCTTGTGATTATAAGTACAGAATTTTGCATGTGGGGAGAACCAGCAATGAAAAAAACCTAGATACTTTAATAAAATCATTGGCAATATTAGGCACGGGTTACTGTATCGTAGCCATAGGCAAAGGCAATGTAACTAAATATATGAAAATTGCAGATGCACATAAGGTGTTAGAGCAGTGTTTCTTTATAGATTCTGTTCCCAACGAAGAACTTGCCGGTTACTATACCTGGGCAAGCTGTATGTGCACTCCAAGCAGAAGCGAAGGCTTTGGTATTGTGTTTATAGAGGCATTAGCTTGTGGCGCGATAGTTGTGACATCGGATATTGCCCCGATAAATGAATATATAAAGCATATGGAAAATGGGTTGCTTGTGAAAAATTACGAAGATCCTCAATCATTGGCAGAATGGATTAGGATTGCCTGTTGTGACCAAAAAATTCGCAAGAATATAAAACAAAAAGCCCGTAACAGCGTAAAAATATTTGATAAAAATAATATTGATAAACTAGAGGTTGAGTATTACAAAAAAGTACTTTTATTAAAAAATCAAAATATGTTTAATACTGCATTTTCAAATAGTTAGCATGCCAGCTATTAAATAACTTTTTGTATGAAAAGATCAACCAATATAATAAGTAGTTATCTTAAAACCATTGAATGGGTCAAAAAAAATAGTCTTCCGGAAAAGGGAATTATAGTAAGTTCATGGCACAATGCCCCTTATCTTGAGGTTACTGGGTATTTAATCCCCACTTTAATTGAGGCGGGGGAACATAAGTTGGCAGAAAAATATGCGGATTTTCTTTCTTATATGCAAAGACCAAACGGTGCCTTTGCCGGGCCGGATGGTAAAATATATGCTTTTGATACGGCGCAAGCTTTACGCGGTTTACTATCGGCTTCGCAAATCTGGAGTAAATATAAACAATTTGCACAAAAAGCTGCTGATTATATTAAAGCATGTATTACAAAAACGGGACAAATACCTTCCGGTTATAAAAACCAAATTACGGAAAACGTGCACATATACATTTTACCGGCTCTTATGCATGCGGCAAAAATTTTACAAAGACCGGATTATTTTTCAAAAGCAAACAAATCTGCTATTTATTACATGAATAAGCCAGATATATTTGACACTAATCATCTAACACATTTTCTTGCATACATAATTGATGGGTTTATTGAAATAGGAGAAGTGAGTTTTATTCGGCCATTTGCAAGAAAAATATTATTATCCCAGAAAAAAAATGGCATGATTCCAGCGTTGCCGAATGCATCATGGACTTGCAGTGTAGGGAATGCACAACTGGCAATTATCGGATATAAATTAGGTTTTTATAATGAAGCAGACAAAATATTAAATTATTTGTGCAAAATTCAAAACTCAAGCGGTGGTTTTTATGGCAGTTATGGCCCTGGGGCAAGCTATTTTCCTGATAAGGAGATTAGTTGGGCAAATAAATTTTTTATAGATGCGATTTATTATAAAGTAAGCTCTTTTTTTGACCGCAATATTAACATTTTTCCATTATTAATTTCTAATAATGATGGACGTGTGAAAGCTGTTTTAGCGCATTCTGGTGATTTAAGAAATAAAAAAATATTAGATGCCGGCTGTGGCAAGGGGCGTTTTGCCGTCTTAATAAAAAAATATTTTCCCTCTTGCGAAGTCCATGCAGTTGATATTTCCGGTAAGCTGTTAGATTATCTGCCAAAAACTATCCTTAAGGAAAAAGCCAGCATCAAAAATTTACCTTACAAATCAGAAACATTTGATGTTGTCTATTGCGTGGAAGTATTAGAGCACACGCTGGATCCGGAAAAGGCAATTAATGAAATATGCCGGGTATTAAAAACGGGAGGTAAGCTTATTATAATAGATAAAAACATTGAGTTTCTGGGTAAACTTAAAATCGTAGATTTTGAACAGTGGTTTAATAAAAATAGAATTAAATGGATTTTAAAAAAACACTGTACTAATGTACATGTTGAAAAAATAAGTTACGATTGTAATAAAGCAGACGGTTTATTTCTTGCATGGACTGCAGTCAAAAACACAACGGGTTTAGATAGCAGTAAATGGCATACAGCAATTATAGGTAAACGGTCAGCCGCAACCTTAGCCGATGCGATTAAAAACAATAAGTTTCCCGTCTGGACAAAGCCGTTGCTTTTGCATACATGCCCGGGGGATACAATATTGGAATTAGGCAGTGGTACCGGTGAACTTTCAGTTGTAATGGCAATATATAACAGAAAAATGCATCTTTTGGATTACTCGCAAAAAAACCTGGAATTTTCTAAAAATATTTTTAAACTACTTCATGTCAAAGGTAATTTTCATCATGCCGATGCCCTTAAAAAATTACCATTCAAAAATAACTCTTTTGATTGGATTTTAAGCAGCGGGTTACTGGAACATTTCCCTGATGAGCAGGTGATTAGTATTTTAAAAGAGTCAAAAAGAATTTCTCGCAGAGGTACAATGTGCTTAGTACCAAATGCCAATGCGATTTTTTATCAATTTGGCAAATTTAAAATGATAGAGGAAAGAACCTGGCCGTATGGATTTGAAGTTCCTAAGTTTTCAATGAAACCATATTTTAAAAAAGCTGGTTATAGAAATATTAAAGAATACTCGGTAGGTTCTTACCATGCGCTTAATTTTGTGAGGGGAGATAAAAAGGCAATAAAAAAATTCTATAATAGTCTAAGCATGTATGAGTTACGGGAATTAAACCAAGGATATTTATTGTTTACTTGCGGAGAGAAATAGTTCTAACATAGAGGAATAAATGGAGTTCCAACATCCAAAAGTTAGCATCATATTGCCTACCTATAATGGCGCAAGATATATACGGCAGGGAATAGAAAGCTGTCTGAATCAGACATATAAAAATTTTGAATTGATTGTTGTAGATGATTGCTCGTCTGATCAGACCTCTGCGATAGTTAATGCTTATAATGATTCGCGGTTGTATTATTTGAAAAATGACAAAAATAAGGGCATTGCTTACTCACTGAATATCGGGTTTGCAAAATCTACCGGGGGGTATTTAACCTGGACATCTGATGATAACTATTATCAGCCGGTGGCCATTGAACAACTAACACAAATGCTCGATCGAAACACCGGAATAGATTTTGTATATTCAAATTATTATTATATAGATGAACATGATAACATAATTAAACTAAAAGAAGTTATGCCATCAGATAAACTGGTTGAAGTGAACTGTATTGGTCCGTGTTTTTTGTTTCGCAGAAACGTCTATACTGTAATTGGCAAATTTAATGAGGAAATGTTTCTTGCTGAAGATTATGACTATTGGGTTCGGGTTTCGCAGCACTTTAAAATGCAGCCTTTTCCCATACCATTGTACTATTACAGAATACATGCAGACAACTTAACCAGTAAGTATTCCCCTGAGGAGATTGCTGAACAAGCCGAACGCGTAAAAGATAAATATTTTACAACCGTTAATGATTATTTTTTTCGAGCTAAGTTTTTGAAAAAAACGACCAATCGCAAAGGCGCAAAGCGGCTACTAATAAAATCACTAATCCTTAACCCATTTAAGCTGGAAAAATGGAACTTTTTGCTAAGATTGTTATTAGATAGAAATACGATTAATTTTTTACATAGGCTTATGAATCATCTTGGGATGAAATGCCCTTTGCCGCAGTCGTTTACTTTTATAATGATAGATAAATGTTCGGCCCGTTGTATAATGTGTGGGATAGACTACAATCAGAATAATAATCCAAAGGAACTTTCATTTGATAAATATCTGACAGTGTTTGAGCACATGCCAAAGAAGGTAGTCAAGGACATAACTTTTTCCGGGGGCGGTGAACCTCTGTTAAATAAGGATCTTTTGAAAATCATAAGGTTTACACGCAACAGCATCCCTAATGTGAACTTATCTATTTATACGAACGGTATTATGTTAACTGAAGAAATATCAACAGGTTTATTGGAAAACGATTTTAAGGAAATCATAATATCAATTAACGCTGCCACACCGGAAACTTATTTTCAAATAGCCCGTGTTAATGCTTTTAATACGGTTATCAAAAATGTAAAAGCCCTTGTTAAGTTAAAGAAAAATTTATTTAAAAATACTAAAATCCAATTTTCCTTTGTGGCTTTACAAAAAAATATCAGCGAGCTGCCAAAATTAGTTAAGTTAGCGGCAGAGGTAGATGTGGATAGTGTTCATATGCAATATTGCCGTTTTTATTCCCAAAAATATACAACCGACTTAAAAGAATTAAATAACGAAGCTTTACCCCATGAGGAATCATTATATTTTTGCCAGGATTTATCCGATAAACTGATTAAAAACAGCCAATATTTAGCAAGAGAGCTAAATATTGAATTTATGCATGAGCCATGTTTTAATAAAGCCCCATCAGGCATTAGGTGTACATGGCCATTTAAAGCTATTTTTGTATATCCTGACGGTACGGTTTTTCCATGCGGCGGGGGGGAAATAATTTTTAATAAGGCGATATATGAAAACAAGCTTTACTTTGGTAATCTGTTACAGAACAATATAGAAACTTTTTGGAATAATGAGGCATATAAACTAATAAGGCAGAGTTGTAACATGCGTAATAAAACCATACCGCAGTGTAATAACTGTAATTATACAATATGGCAGCAAGGGGTCAACAATAAAAAAAGTCATTTTATAGAAATAGTATAATGAAAGTATTATTTATATATTTTGATACCGCAAGCTCAGAGCCTCCCCGCATAGGGATGGGGGTTGCTTATTTATCTGCCTACTTAAAAAAAAGCCGCCATGCATCCAAACTGTGTTATTTCCGTTCATCAGAAGATATTAACCACGTTTTAACCATTATAAAAGAATGGAGCCCAAATATTATTGCCTATTCCGCCACCACTTCGTCTTTTTTTTCCATATCCGATGTCACAAAAAAAGTAAAAGCTGACTTTCCTGATTTGTTTCAAATTTGCGGGGGATATCATATCTCAATGTGTCCGGATGAGTTTTTAAACCGGCCAGAATTAGACGCAATTTGTGTTGGTTATGGAGAGCAGCATTTGTTAGAACTTGCCGAAGCAATACAAAATGGAAAAAAATATCTTAACATTCGAAATATTTTTTTCCGGCATAACGGGAAAATAATTAAAAATGCATTGCGGCCTTTTCCCAAAGAGCTGGATTCTTTTATGCCTTGTGACCGTCAAATTTTTATGCATGAGCTAAGAAGATTTTCTATTCCTATACCATTTGGGGGAATTTTTGGCGAAAATCTTCAGGAATTTATATTTTGCCGAGGATGTCCTTTTGACTGCAGTTTTTGCTGCAACCATGCATTTAAAAAAATGGGGGTAGGCAAATATATTTGTTATCCTTCAGTTTCAAAATGCATAAAGAATAATTTATTTAAAAAAGAAGAAAATCAAAAGATATTTAAAGAAAGGAAAGATACAATTCTTAAGTTATCTTATTTCACAAATGAATTTATGCAGTTTTATTTAAAAAACTTTAAAAATCTTATACAATTCGAGTATTTATCTAATAAATATAAAATTATTAAAAAATTACTTCCCCTAAATCTAAGAAATCAAAAAATTATTGCTTGAATTATGGATAAAGTGTTTATGCGCACAAGGACTATTTCATTAAAATTGATTAAAATGTTTATGCGCGTGATATAAAGACCGGAGAATTTGTAGAATGAACAGTGAAGCGAAGGTAAGTGTAATTATCCCATTATATGATCAAAAGCAATATGTTTCAGAAGCCATAGAAAGTGTCGTAACTCAAACTTATCCAAATATTGAACTCATTGTCGTAAATGATGGTTCGACTGATGATCCATATTCTGTGCTTGAAAAATATAATACAAAGATTAAGCTTGTTAACCAAAAAAATAGAGGTCTGGCAGCAGCAAGAAACACCGGAATACAAAATTCCTCGGGAGATTATTTGCAGTTTTTAGATGCCGATGACTGCTTACATCCGGAAAAAATCAGATTGCAATTAGAGTTCACAACTAAGCAGGGCGCAACTGTTTCTTATTGTGAAATAGCCCAATACGACCAAAATTCTCAACACCAATATATAAATTATGTTGGAGAAGTTAAAGATATGTTTGTCCATTTATATAACTTTTGGTATATATATCCTGTGCCAATCCATTCATTACTCTTTAAAAGAGATATCTTTGAAAAGTTTGGCCTATTTGATGAAAAATTGAAAGCCTGTGAAGATCGATATTTTTTAAGTAAACTCATATTACAAGGTGTGCGCTTTGCATATTTTCCATTGATAGGAGGCGTGCGTAGGAAACATAAATACAATATGAATAATAACAAATTGCATATTATAAAAAACACTATAAAATATTATAAAAAAATAAATCGTGAATTAGGAGATGATTGGTTTATTAAAAAATTTAATTATAGTGGATACGAAATGACATGTGCCAATTTAACATACATATATGGAGATTGTATCGCGAATAATGCCGGGCATCAAACATTAAAGATAGTTAAAAAATTGTATAAAAAGGAAAATATAAAATTTAATGCTAAACCGATACCATTAGCGGTAAAAAGATATAAATTAATATTTCTGTTTGCAGCCGCTTACTTTAAAAAATGGAAAAAAGCACTGTTAACAGGGGATAATTTATAATGCACCAAGAAGAATCGATCTGGATAAATCAGACATTAAAAGAAGTAGATATGGCTTTTATCAAAGAGGCGTTAGATGTGGGTTCATCTACAAAACAGTTTAGAACCCAGATCCAACCATACATAGATAAATATGTCTTTAAGCTGTTAAGGGATAATGGAATATCAATTAGATATTTGGATAAAAAGGATACAGAGGGGGTAGATTATGTGTGTGATATAGAAAACATAACCGCAGCAAAGCTTGATAAACAATTCGATCTGGTAATTTGCTGCAGTTTATTGGAACATGTAAAAAATCCCGAAAAAGTATGTGCGCTCTTAGTTGATCTGGTTAGTGATGGCGGGTACTTGTTAGTTTCTGTCCCAAAAGTTTATCGTTACCATCCTGATCCTATAGACACGATGTTTCGTCCCACGCTTGAGGAACTTATTGGTATGTTTCATGGAATAAGAATTATAAAAAAAGACACGATCAATATAAAAGATAAAAATAAGTATAAAAGGGATCGAGTCACAGAATTAGTCAGATATCTTTTATCACCCTTCAATTGGAAGATTCACTGCCTTTTAATGGAAAAAAATAGAAAATGAAAATTGCATTTATCGTAACGGAATTCCCGTCTTTGTCAGAAACATTTGTTCTAAATCAAATAACGGGTTTGGTAGACTTAGGACATGAAGTGGCGATATTTGCTTATATTAGGCCCCGTGATAAAGAAGTACATACTGATGTACAAACATATAATCTTTATAACCGCGTAACATATTTTAACATGCCTAAAAATAAAATAATGCGTATAATGAAAGCTTTCTGGTTATTTATTTTTAACTTTTACAAATGGCCAGTTGAAACATTAAAATCTCTAAACTTTATTCGATTTGGTAAAAGTACATGGAATTTAACTTTATTTTATTGTCTGATGCCTTTTTTAGGCAGTTCATTTGACATAATCCATTGTCACTTTGGTCCTAACGGTATTATTGGTGCGGCACTTAAAGATATCGGAATCCAAGGCAAAATTGTCACAGTATTTCATGGCCGGGATTTGTCGACTTTTATTAGGGAGCAGGGACATTTTACATATAGAAATCTGTTTAAAAATGGAGACTTATTTTTACCGGTTAGCAATTACTGGGAAAAAAAGTTGATTAGCTTAAAAGGTAACAGTAAAAATATAAAAGTTCATCATATGGGGATAGATTTGGCTAAATTTGCTTTTAATACTAGAAGAATTTTTTCTAATGAAACAATAAAAATATTAACTATAGGAAGACTGGTAGAAAAGAAAGGATACAAATATTCTATCCAAGCAATCGCCAGATTGTGCAGCAAATATAAAAATATCGAATATATAATAGCCGGGGAAGGACCGTTAAGAGCTAAGTTAGAAGCATTTGCAGAAAAATTAAATATTCAAAATCATATAAAATTTCTCGGGAGGCTCAGTCAAACCGAGATCATTAAACTATATGAAAAAGTTCATATATTTGTTCTCGCAAGCATCACTGCCTCAGATTGTGACCAGGAGGGTATCCCGATAGTTTTGATGGAGGCTCAAGCAGCTGGCTTGCCGGTTGTTTCTACTCATTACAGCGGAATTTCAGAAGTGGTTTTAAACGGTAAATCAGGTTTTCTTGTGCCGGAAAAAGATCAAAATGCGTTGTCAGAAAAATTAAGTTATCTCATCGAACATCCAGATGAATGGTCTGATATGGGAAAGGTTGGTCGGAGTCTTATTGCGAAATATTATAATATTAGAGAATTGAATGGACAGTTAGTAGAAACCTTTAAATCAATTTTATGATTAATCATCAGTGGTATATACATAAAAAAATCAAAATGTTAATTAAAAAAATATTAAAAAATACAGCATTTTATCCGGTCCATATCGGGGAGTATATTAGAAAGTTGTATTTTTATAATTATCTGCATCGATTACCAATTAAAAATATTACCAATGTGCTTGATGCCGGCTGTGGAGACGGAACATATGCTCTATGGATGGCACATGCCTTTCCGTGGCTTCAGGTAACGGGTATTGATATTATGCCCCCAGGGTTTCAAGGAAAAAAAACACAAAACTGTCATTTCCGATATGGTGACCTCACAAAGTTAGATGATAAGTATAAATATGATTTTATTTATTGTATTGACGTTTTAGAACATATTCCGGGTAATTTTAATGTATTAAAACGTATGTTTAATAGCTTAAAACCAGATGGTTACCTTTATATTCATATGCCAACTAAGGATAATCAACGTATGTTTCCCAAAAGATATTTTGAAGAATTTGATAATCGAATGTCTAAAGAACATATTGGTGAACAGTATCAGCAAAAAGAAATTATTGATATCTTAAAATCAATTGGGTTCAATATTCTTTTATCAAAACAAACTATGGGTTTTTATGGTAAAATAGCCTGGGAAATTGACCGGATTATTGATAATCAAAAAAGCATTAAAGTATTACTTATGCCGATATTAAAAATTCTTTCCCATTTTGAGCTTTATGCTCCGAAAATCGGCGGGAATGGAATATTGGTTATTGGCAAAAAACCATATAACAAAAATGAATAAATTAAACAAACCGGCTGTTAGTGTAATTATCCCGACTTATAATCGGGCAAATTTATTATGCCGGGCATTGAAAAGTGTGCTTAACCAGACATATCAGGATTTTGAAGTGCTGATTATCGATGATTGTTCGACAGATGATACTACAAGGATTGTGAAGAGTGTTAATGATAAAAGACTTGCCTATATTTATCTTAATGAGCAAAGCGGAGCAGCACATGCACGAAATATCGGCATAAAGCATTCACGGGGTGAGTTTATTGCGTTTCAAGATAGTGATGATGAATGGACAGCAGAAAAATTACAAGAACAAATGGATGTTATCCAGCATTCATCCGCAGTTGTCGGGGTGGTTTATTCAGCATTTTACAGAATAGAGGGCGATAAGACCAGCTATATTTGTTTTCCAGAAATAAAAAAGAAAGAAGGGAATATCCATTCTACAATCTTAAGAAAAAATTTTATTGATACCACCACCGTGCTTGTCCGCAAGATTTGTTTCGAAAAATCAGGACTGTTTGACAGATCTCTGCCGCGTCTGCAGGATTGGGAATTATGGATCAGGGTATCCCAACATTACCATTTTAAATATATAACCGAACCGTTAGTAAAGGCTTACTGTACAGCCGGGGGTATTTCTGCTAATGATGTCGCCTATCATACGGCACGCGAGATTATATTTAAAAAACACTTTGCTGAGATTCGGCAGCATCCCGCATTGCTTGCAGAAAATTATTATTATTTTGGCAACAACTTATGCTTAGAGGGAGAGATAAACAGCGGAAGGTCTTACATCATCAAAGCATTAAAAATAAAACCTTTGAATCTTAAAATCCTGATTGCTGTTTTTTTAGTGCTGTATATGCCGGAAAAATATGCGCAGATGATAAAGGCTTTAAGATACTTTTGGGACAGATTAAACTTTTTGCGCAACTAAACGTATAATGGATGATAAATAACAATGAAAACAGAGAATAATCGCAATTGTGAGCTGATAGATATTTCATTTATAATCATAAATTATAATACTGGCACGCTGCTGAAAAATTGTATTGCATCTATTTATAATTGTTGTAAGAATATATCATTTGAAATTTTGGTCGTGGATAATGCCTCGGAAGATGAAAGTATCTTAATGGTCAAAAAAAATTTTTCAATGGTTACAATCGTAGAAAATAATAAAAATGTAGGTTTTTCCAAGGCAAATAACCAGGCGATCCAGCAAAGTAAAGGCAGCTACCTGTTTTTGCTTAATCCGGACACAAAGATTATTGCTGCAAACATGAATAATTTAATTGAATTTATGGATAAAAACAGCGGTATTGGTGCAGTAGGAGCTGCCTTATTAAACCAGGACGGAACCCCTCAGCCTTCTTGCCGCCAACTGCCTTCATTAAAGAGCATATTTTGGAAAACATTATTGCTGGATAGTAAAAATTTTCAGCAAACTACATTTGACTTTCCTCAGGAAATAGAACAGCCTATGGGAGCAGCCATTGTTGTCAGAAGGATGGCTCTGGATAAAATCGGCTTGTTCGATGAACAATTTTTTTTGTATTATGAAGAAGTCGATTTATGTAAACGTCTGAAAGATGCCGGCTGGAAAATATATTTTTACCCCGAAATAAAAATTATTCATTATGGGTGTATTTCTTCATTTCAGTTTTTTTCTAAAAATATCGTTGAAAATTATCGAAGTCTTTATAAATATTTTCATAAGCATTACCATCATTGTTGTCTGCCAGTCTTAAAACTGCTTACCTCCGCAGGGATTGCGATAAAAATTATGATGCTTGCTGTTGCCGTGATAATTCATTCAGGAAATAAGAATAAAAAAGCATATACTATGCGTTTTAAAGGATATAGCGCGCTGTTTATAAAAAATATTTTTTTATAACAAAATAATGAAAAAAATACTTTTTTTAACACAGACCGGCGTAAAAGGCCCGGCAAGCCGTTACCGGGCTTATCAGTTTCTTGATTACCTTAGGCGAAACGGCTTTTACTGCCAGGTATCCGCAGCAATAGAAGATAGCTGTTTTGATTTGTTTTATTCTCAGGAAAAGCCAAGATTATTAAAAAAACTGCTAACTGTTTTTCTGAAAAGACTAAAGGATTTTAACAAAATAAAAGATTATGACATTATTTTTCTGCAGCGAGAAGTTTTGCCGCAAGTATATCCGGTTATTGAAAGAATTATTTATTTAATGAATAAAAAAATAATTTTCGATTTTGATGATGCCATATTTTTAATCCCCCCGCAAAGAAAAAGTGTAATATACGATTTCCGATATAAGAATAATATAAAAGAAATTATAAAAATGAGCACGGCGGTTATTGCCGGTAATGATTATTTAGCAGATTATGCCAAGCAGTATAATCAAAATGTTTACATGCTTCCCACTGTTGTTGATAGCGATAAATTTGATGATTATAAAAAACGTTATGTCTGGAAAGAGCGCATGATAATTGGCTGGATTGGTTCTTTGCATACGCTTTTTTACCTGGCTAATATTAAAGATGTATTTAAAAAATTGAACCGCAAATATAAAATATCCCTGCATGTCATCGGTGTGACAAACTTTTTTATTGATGAGGTAGAGGTTATAAATAAACCGTGGAGCTTGGAAACTGAACTTTTTGATCTGAAACAAATTGATATTGGGGTTGCCCCGTTATTAGATGATGAATGGGGAAGAGGGAAATGTGGCTTGAAGGCATTGCAATATATGTCCGGTGGTATTCCGGTGGTATGTTCAAACGCCGGGGTATATAAAAAAATTATTAAAGATGGTGATAATGGATTTTTGGCAGATAATGAAGAACAATGGATTGAAAAATTGTCCATTTTAATAACAAATACAAATATGAGAAAAAAAATGGCATCAGCTGCCCGAAAAACAATTGAAGAAAAATATTCCTTAAAAGTTAATGCGCCTAAACTGAGATTAATTTTAGAAAAAGTTTCTTCAGGATAGGTAAAATTGTTTGAACAATATTGCCTAAAATATTTTTTAACAAAGATGAATAATTGACGCGGGATGATATTTATTGTAAGATATCCTAAAGAGGCTGATTATGATCGATATAAAAACCGAGCGCATTTGTGCGTATCTGAAGTCCTGTAAAGAAGTATTAGCTGCTTATTTTTATGGTTCTTATATAAATGGCCGGGCCGGAAAAGGCAGTGATTTAGATATTGCACTTTTGTTTTTGCCAGGGGGAAAAATAACTAATATAAGCGATAAAGAGATTAAATATGCATTAAGTATTGAAAAAAAACTGGAGCATGTAGAGGCAGATGTGAAAATTATTAATTCCGCCCCGCTTTTTTTTCAGTATAAAATTATCTCTGAAGGAAAATTAATCTTTTGCCGGGATAATTATTTGCGTATAAAATATGAAATTAGAACAACAATTGAGTATTTTGACTTCAAGCCATTTTTAGATTACTATAACCAATGTATGTACCAAAATATAAAGGAGGGTTACCGTGGTTTTAGATCTTCCCGCGATTAATAAACATTTGGAACTATTAAGAGGATATGTTGCTGATATTATCGAAATGAAACGAGAGGTAACATTAGATGAGCTGAAAAAAGATAAGCATAAACAGTATCAAATATTATTTCCTTTACAGGTGGCTATCCAATCCTGCATAGATATTGCGATGCATTTTATTGCAGAGTTATCTTTAAAAAGACCAGAAACCAATAGTGAAATATTTTTTATTTTAAGTCAAGAAAAAATTGTACTAAAAGATTTAGCCGAAAGAATGACGGCGATGGTAAAATTTAGAAATTTATTGGTTCATATTTATTGGAAGATAGATCTCGATAAAGTTTATGCAATACTTCAAGATGGTCTTGATGATTTTACTAAATTTGAAAAAGCGGTCGTAAGATTTCTCGAATCTAAAGATAAACTATAGGATGTTTACTACTCAAGGATTAGCACTCTGTATGCATGACCTATTTATAAAAACAGGAAACAAATTCCTGTTTTTATGATTTTTACGCTACAAAAATAATTGTTTTTTTAACCACTTTTTCTTTGTAAAAGAAAAGGTGGTTGACAAATTAGTGCCGAAGGCAATAATTTTATGTGCGGAATATGCGGAATAGTTAATTTCGACGGAAGACCGGTTGATAAAATCATGTTGCAGCGCATGACAAATACTTTAATTCATCGTGGTCCGGATGAAGAGGGGTATTTTTATGACCAAAGTAATCGCATTTCTTGCGGGCTGGGACACCGCCGGCTCTCAATTATCGATCTTAATACCGGCCGGCAGCCAATCCACAATGAAGACCAAACGATCTGGATTGTGTTTAACGGAGAGATTTATAATTTTCAGGAATTAAAAATAAATTTATTAAAACAGGGACATCGTTTTTATACCAAGACAGATACAGAAGTAATTATTCATCTTTATGAAGAGTATGGGACAAAATTGCTAAAATTTTTGCGTGGGATGTTTGCCTTTGCTATTTGGGATAAAAAACAACCGCGGCTTTTTTTGGCCCGTGACCGCCTGGGTAAAAAGCCCCTTAATTATTATTTAGATGATAAACGCATTATTTTTGCATCGGAAATAAAGGCAATATCAGCCGCGGATAATGTTGAGCGCCGTGTTGATGTCGAGGCAATGCATTATTATTTAACTTACCAGTATGTACCGGCACCCTATACAATGTTTGAAGGGATTAAAAAAATTCTGCCGGCACATTATCTGCTTTGGGATAAAAATAACTTAACCATCCAGCGCTATTGGCAGGTAGATTTCACCCATAAACAGAGGTCAAATAAAGACAGAATTGGTGAAGAATTATTAAACAATCTAAAAGAAGCGACAAAACTACGCCTGATTAGTGATGTGCCTCTGGGTGTCTTTTTAAGCGGGGGAATGGATTCAAGTGCCGTGGTTGCTTTGATGGCAAGTTTAGGTGTGTCAGAGATTAAAACATTCTCAATCGGGTTTGAAGAAAAAGAATATGATGAGTTAAGGTTTGCCCGCATTGTGGCTGAACGCTTTAATTGTGAACATCACGAATTCCGGGTTGAACCCAAGATTATTGAAATTTTGCCAAAACTTATCTGGCATTATAATGAGCCGTTTGGTGATTATTCCTGTATTCCCACATATTGCGTAGCCAAGATGGCGCGTGATTTTGTAAAAGTAGTTTTAACCGGTGACGGCGGAGATGAATCGTTTGCCGGATATTTGCGCTATGCGATATTTAAATGGACAAAATTTTTAGATTATTTGCCGCAGTCTTTGTTAAAAATAATTAGTTCTCTCGGCAATATCCTCGGTCCTTCACCTGAGATGCGCACGAACATATGGCAGATTAAACGATTTTTAAAATTTATGACGGAAAGAGGCGTACGGCAATATGGTAATTGGATGTGTGGTTTTGAAACAAAAGAAAAAGCAATGCTTTATCATCCAGATATTTTAGCAGATATAGAGACCGTAGATCCATTAGCGCTGATCGAGGATGTTTATGCCCGAAGCAAGGCGAATAATCCTCTTGCTAAAATTATCGCAACCGATTTAGTTACTTATCTGCCGAATGACCTGTTGGTCAAGATGGACATTGCAACAATGGCAAATTCAATTGAAGCGCGATCTCCCTTTCTCGATTATCAGGTTGTTGAGTTTGCTGCAACAATTTCTGGTAATGAAAAGCTAAAGGGAATTTCAGGAAAATTAATATTAAAAAAAATATTTAAAGGTATTTTACCCGATGAAATTATAACCCGCGGCAAACGAGGATTCGGTGTGCCGATCGGGAAATGGTTCAGGGGAAATTTAAAAAAATATCTTTTAGAGGTAATGAATTCTTCCTTGCTGGTAAAAGATAATTTTTTAAATCAAAAATTTATTGATGCGATTATTAATAAACATTTAGACGGAGAAAATGATTATGGATATAAGTTATGGCTTCTGCTAAACTTAGAATTGTGGTATAATCAGTTTATTGTATAAATAATAACCAATGTTCCACCTACGCGGTGGAACATTGGTTATTAAAGGCAATTGAGAGTTTTATTTTCTTTTGGCTTACCTTTTCTTTTTATAAGAAAAGGTATGTGCTAAATTAATAACGAAGGAATAAGCTTAATATCTACCACAAAGATTGGTGGATTAAATTCGTACAGATAAGTTATGCCGCTTTACAGCGTCAGAACTTATGTACTCATTTAAGGCAGTAATTTAATGGATATTATACAAAAATTATCTTTATTAAAAAAAATCCGCGAAATAAAAATTAAATATAAGCATAAACAGCCGGCGGTTCCTTACAAGCTTGCGCTTTCTGTTACCAATCAATGTAACTGCCATTGTCAAATTTGTCATGTCTGGCAAATATATCAAAAGCAGCCAGCGTTAGTTACTCGGGAAATGGGCGTTTTGGAATATGAAAAATTTTTTAAAAAAAATAGTGGTAATTTTTTTTGGATCGCCATTACCGGCGGAGAGCCGTTTTTAAGAGATGATTTTGCCGATATCTTGAATGTTATTTTTAGAAACTCGCGAAATTTAATCCTGCTCAGCATTGTCAGCAATGGGATTTTGACTGATAAGATTGGTTCGATTATTAAAAAAATAGCCGCTAATAATCCTCAAAACAGGATTTATATTGTTATAAGTATTGACGGTGATGAAAAGACACATGAGTCATTGCGAGGGATAAAAGGCATTTATGCACAGATACTTGAAACAATTAGAAATCTTGAACTGATTGAACAGAAATATAAAAATATTAAGCTGCGGCTGGAAACAACTATTTCTCGTTACAATCTTCATCAGATTGATGATTTATTAAAGTCAGAGT
Source organism: Candidatus Omnitrophota bacterium (assembly GCA_043821285.1). Lineage (GTDB taxonomy): Bacteria > Omnitrophota > Gorgyraeia > B26-G9 > JBDRCZ01 > JBDRCZ01. The sequence continues at coordinate 49,916 of JBDRCZ010000043.1, forward strand.
TAGTTAATAAGTACGATATCTCATTTGCTTTTGCCCAGGAATCAGAACGTTATTTTAATCAAGGTCAGCACATAGCATTACAGAAAAAAAACCGGCATGATTTAGATGAGATATTAAGAAAAATTTTAAATAGGACTAGGCGGTACTCCCCGGAATATCTAATCATGCGAAAATTTTATCAATTAACTTTTGATTTTTTTAGTAACCCGGGCAAACAGGTAATTCCCTGTTATTCTTCCTGGGCATCTTTATATCTGGGACCATGGGGAGAAATTAGACCATGTGTAATGATGCCCGAAGTAGTAAATATTAGAGATTATGAATATGATCTGGTTAAAATCATAAAGACAAAAAGATGGCCGGTGGTACAAAATATTATTCGTGAAGACACCTGCCCGCATTGCTGGACACCCTGTGAGGCAATGCAGACAATTATTCAGCATGCGCCAAAAATATTTTTTAATCCAAAAATTTGGGTTAAAAAGATAATATCAAAAGTTTCCTGAAAGAACAGAAGTCACCCACAGATTATGCAACTAGTTAACCTTAAAGAAATAAAGCCACGGATTAACACTGATTGGGCATGGATAAAAAAAGGCGTGACTAAAAATATTTAACTACGAATAACACAAATTAACATGGACGGAGAAAGATTTATTATAATTTGAACATTAAAATCTGTGTTTCATCTGTGTAAATCCGTGGCTGCTTAAAAATATGAAAGTTAGCGTTATAATTCCTATATCTGAAAAAGTAAAGCACATAAAAACTTTAGACTATTTACAACAGTTAAATTATCCGTGTAATCAGATAGAGATTATCGTTGTAAAGGGGAGTAATCCCGGCCGTCAGAGAAATGCTGCGGTAAACTATGCAAATGGTGATTTGCTTTGTTTTTTTGATGACGACCTTATTTTTGATAAAAATATTTTAAGCAAAGCGGTGCACTATTTTAAAGATTCCGAGATTTGCGGTATGGGCGGGCCGTCATTGATCGAAAAGGGCGGTAATTTTTTTCAACAAATGGTTGGGATAGTATATGCCAGCTTTTTTGGTACATGGGATGTGCGCTACCGGCATAAGGCAATTGGCAATAAGGTTATTGCGGCAAATGAGGCAATGCTTATTTTATGTAATTTTTTAATCCAGAGAGATGTTTTTTTAAAAGAGGGAGGATTTGATCGAAGGTTTTTTGCTAATGAGGAAAATGAATTTATGAATCGCCTTATTTTAAAAGGATATAGACTATTATATAACCCTAATCTTAAAGTATATAGAAGCTATCGTAAAAATATTTGGGAATTTATGAAAGGGATTTGCCGGGATGCACGGGGGAGGGTTGATCATTACTTTGCCGTACCTAAGTTTATTCAGCTTAAGTTTTTTATCCCATTTTTATTTGAACTGTATCTCGTAAGTTTAATTTTCATTTATCCATTCTGGTATTTTTTACCGATTTTTATTTATACCATATTGCTGTTTGTGGTAAGTTGCTGTGAGGCATTGATAAGACGTAACCTGAAAGCGTTTTTTTATCTAATCGTTCTTTTTCCGGTAATGCATATTGCTTATGGTACCGGCAGCGGATACGGTTTATTAAAAAATATTCTGAAGGCAAAGTACCCGGTAAAAGATACACCCAAAATTACAATGCATAAAAAATTTGCAGACCCATGGCCGAAAATAAACCATTTTTAACTATAAAAAATATATTTCTTTTGGGAGTAGTAATTCGTCTGGCACTCATGCCTATTGCTGCGCAATTTGGCGATTGTTATAACTGGTATGGTTTTTGTTTTGTCTTTTTAAATTCACCCTTCGAGGTTTATAATACAAATAATTATTTTTTTCCCATGACCGGAAATATTTATTCATATCCTCCTCTCTGGATATACACCATGGGATTTTTTATGCTACCGGTTTTTCTGTTAAAAATTAAAAGCGCGGCGATTGTTTTATTTTTTATTAAATTACCCCTGGTACTTTGCAGCAGTTATCTTGCCGAAATACTTTTTCGGTGCACTAACTCAAAAAAGGTGCTTATTTTGTTTTACTTAAATCCACTGGTTATATTTCTTGACAGTGTCTGGGGGGCATTTGATATTTTGCCGGCAACCGCGGTTTTTCTGGCCTATGTTTTTTTAAGAGAAAGTAAATATTCATTCAGTGCGTTTTTTTTAAGCATCGGGATTTTATATAAAATCTGGCCAGTGCTAATCCTTCCCTTAATTGTCATGAGTTTTATTAAAGAAAAAAAATATAAAGCACTTATAAAATATCTTGGCCTAATTTTAGCAGTGTCTTTGGTTTTAACCAGTCCTTATCTTTTGTCTCCAAACCGAAACTTTTTTTTCAAGGAAATATTTGCCCATGCCAGCCGTAACATAAACTGGCAACTGTCCTTATGGACGCCATTTCTTTGGTTAAAAGAAGCTAATTTATTTGATATTATCAGGTTTAACATCGGTAATATCAGCCTCCCTAATTTATTATTTTATGCTGCATTTTTAATTTTGTATGCCTTAGCTTTTAAAAGAAAATTTAATTTAACCCAACAATTTTTACTGCCGGTACTAACATTTTATATATTTAGCTCATGGGTTACCCCATCACACTATATTTGGATATTACCAATCCTCGCAATTTTGAGTGCCCAAAATCAAGTTTTATTGCTTTTATATATATTACTTTCATTTTTACCAATACTGAGCGAACTTTGTTCAACCATGACATACCGTTTTACCTGGGGAACTTTTTTTTCCATACCATTGTTTAAAAGCAGTTGGGCCGGTGGAATTCTTAGTATTTTTGCCATGATCATGATTACCATATGGAGTTATATTTATTTTTATATTATTAAAACTAATAAAGATCTACAATTTGTCGGGCAAAATAGGGTAAAAATTTCTTTAAATCAAAAAATATTTGTCTTTGTCAGCATATTTTTTGCATTTATTGTCAGTAATGCTTACTGGGGTAAAATATCATATTATAATCCAGACAATCAACTCATTGATTTATTCTGGGAACCGCATAGTAATGTTAAGGTATATAATGAGTTAGGTATATATTATACCCATCAGAACAGGACAAAAAAGGCTAGATATCTTTTTAACCAGGCTGTCCAGATAACACCGGAATATCCAGTGACATATGTTAACCTGGCAGCATTTTATGCAAAAAGTAAAAATTGGCCAAGAGCAAAATATTTCATTACACAGGCGGCCGTGCGGGATAATTCATATTTTAAGCTTTTAGATGTTATTGCATCTAAAAAACCGATAAATTTTATAACTAAAGTGCCACATAACTATAGATGACATAAACAAAAATGACGAAAGAAGACAAACAAAGAATGGCAAAACCAGAATGAGGGAAAAAATTACTGCTAACAATTTTAAGAGTATTTTCCATGGAAAGTGGTGGAAAAATGCAAAGCATTTTTCTTGGATAAATCTTATCCGCAGTTTACTGCGGGGAAGATTTATTTTTATATTAATAATATTTATTGTTGCCGTGTCTGTATACATTAATACTTTATCTGGGGATTTTATCTGGGATGGGACAAAGGAGATACGGGATAATCGCCAAATACGCAGTTTTCTTAATTTAAAATACGCCTTTACAAAAGATTTTTCCGGTATGTATCGTCCCTTAGAGATTATAACTTATATGGTTGATTATAAAATATCCGGCTTAAATCCCCGCGGATATCATCGGACAAATATATTGCTGCATGCGTTTTGCTCTGTACTGGTATTTTTGTTGTTTTTATTAGTCCTGCATGAGAAGATACCGGCCTTTTGCCTATCACTACTATTTGCCACACATCCCATACATACCGAGTCCGTTGCATGGATTGCTGCCCGTGATGATATTTTAATGAGCATATTTTATTCATTAGCCCTAATTCTTGTGCTAATTTATCTAAAAAAAGATATGACGAAATTACTGATTAAAACATCTATGATTATCGCAATTGTTTTTTGTTACTTATCCGCGTTACTTTCTAAAGAAATGGCGGTTACTTTGCCGTTAATCGTGTTTTTTATCCGGTATTTAAGCCGGGTAAAAAATACTAAGATTTTACAAAAAAAGCTAATGCTGATTAACTTAATTTTGTTTGTGCAGACTATTTTGTACATAGTTGTAAGATGTGTATTTTTAAATGTGGTAATACAGGAAAAGCCGTTTTTATATCTTTCAGGATATTTAAAAATTATTATGATTGCTCCCAGGGTTTTTCTCGGATATTATTTGAGTTTATTCTTTTTCCCGGTAAGCTTATGTGCAAATTATAGTTATCCTGATGTTGGCGGGGCGGAAATTGTTGTATATATTTTCATTTTTGCGTTAATAACCTTTTTGGTAATAAAACTGCATAAAAAAATATTTTTTATTTTCGTAGGATTTACATGGATGGTCATAACGTTATTACCGGCAATAAATATTATTCCCAAAGCACAACTGATGTCAGAACGTTATTTATATTTGCCATCCGTGGGATTTTTATTATTGCTTTTTGGTTTGTACAAACAGATGATAGACTTATTTCGCAAAAGATTAAATATTTCAAGTAAAAATTTTATAAAGGCTACTTTTTGTATTTTTATGATAATTTTTTTAGCATATTCATATAAAACAATCGCAAGAAATAAATGCTGGAAAACAGAAGCAATTCTTTGGGCAGAAACGGTAAATCATCCTTTAGCAAGTACCCGGGCACACTACAATTTAGCAAATATATTTAAAAATGCAGGATACAATGAAGAAGCATTAAAACTTTATCAATATATAGTTGATATCGAGAACAAAAAATGTCAAAAATCTTTTGCGTTAATTAATACTTATAAAAAACAGTATAAACTTAGTAAAATTGATGAACATAAAAAAATGATTAGCTGGAGAAACGATATAATAGCTAAAGCAAAAATCTCTCAAGCAGAAATTTATCAAAGTTTAGGTAAACTCGATAAGGCCATAATCTTATTAGAAGAAGCAATAAAACTTTCACCGAAATTATATGAGTCGTATAATAATTTAGGTATAATTTATTTTATCCAAGGTAAAATAGACCATGCTCAAAAATTATATTCAAAATCTGTCAAGCTTAATCCTGATTTTGCCCAGGGTTATTATAATATTGGACTTTGTTATCTAAAAGACGAGGACTTTCAGCAGGCAAGACTTTATTTTAAAAAGGCTGTGGAGAAAGACCCTGAATATGAAAAGGCAAAAAGTCAGATGCGATTATTAGAGGAAAAAATTAATGCGACTGGCAATTGTGATCCCGACCTATAATGAGCGGGAAAATATTAAAAGACTTATTTTAAAGATACTTAAGCTTAATATTGATCTGGAAATTATTGTTGTTGATGATAATTCTCCTGATCAGACATTTAATGTTGTCCAAGATTTAAAGAATGCATATGGCCATATTCATCTCATCTGTCGCAAGCAAGATCCTGGCCGGGGATTTGCCGGTGTAGCAGGATTTAAATATGCCTTGAGCTTAGATGTTCACTATATTATGGAAATGGATGCCGACCTTTCCCATGACCCGGTTTTTATTCCCAATTTTCTTGAGACAATAAAATATGCCGACGTGGTAATTGGTTCACGATTTGTAAAAGGGAGTAAAGATGAAAGAAGAAATATCTTGCGCAGAATAATAAGCATCTTTGCTAATTTTTATTTAAGGGTTACATTGCGTGTTCCGGTGCGTGATTGTACTTCCGGGTACCGTTGCTTTAAAAGAGAAGTTTTAGCGGCAATTGATTTAGACTCGTTACACTCACCAGGTCCTTCAATTGTGGAAGAGATACTTTACCGCTGTAAAAGGTTTACGATACGAGAAATCCCGATACGGTTTATGGACCGCCCGGCCGGTATTTCCAAACTAAGTTTAAAAAAACTCCTTTATTGCCTGATGATCCCCTGGCTCGTGCACCGGAAGTAATTTTAGAAATTCAGTAATAGTTTTGTGTTAGAAAAGAAATAAAAAATAAATAATCACACGGAGACACAAAGACACAGAGAATGACAGAAAATGAAAGAAATGATTTCAAAAGCCGTAAACTGAGGTATTAGCAAAAAAACTCTGTGAGCTTTGTGGCTCTGTGCGAGAATAAAAAGTTTATAACCTGTTACCGTAACCTGCGCCCGATTTCATCGGGTAAGACTTACGGCAACTGAGTTTTTTATTTTTTTCGTTTGTGCTCTGTGGTTAAAAAATATTCTATAATACTTGTAAATGACTATGATTTGGGAGAGTCTACGAAATAAAAGGATTTTTATTGCAATCTTGTTTCTCAGCTTATTAATCCGCGGGTTATATCTTATTGAAATAGAAAAAAAAGATCCTGATTTTTACCAAATGCCCTCCTATACAGATATGGCTACCTATGACCATCTTGCCTGTTCGGCACTTTCCGGGAATGGATTTAAGGTGTTTGAATATTCCCCGCTTTATATTGGTTTTCTGGTTGCAGTTTATTGGTTATTTGGACACAGTGTATTAATCGTAAAGATCATCCAATTGCTATTTATTGGTATTTTTAGTCTGGTACTTATCTGTAAAATTGCCAGGTTGTTATTTAATGAACAAACAGCAATAATTGCCTTTTTATTAGGGGCATTATATTATCCCTACATTATTTATGGCGGGGTACTTTTATCGGAAAATTTATTGATTTTTTTCAGTTTGTTGATGCTCTATTATTTATTAAAAGCAAATGTTGAACTTAACTTAAAATACATTATTCTTAGCGGACTATCTCTGGGGGCCGCGGCAGTAACCCGGCCAAGTGTCTTAACATTTATTCCTTTTATTTTTATTACATTTTTAATAAACCACAAAAGAGGTCAGGTAATCAAACCCTTTTTAATTTTTTGTTTTGTGGTCGTGATTACAATTTTCCCCGCTATTCTTAGCAATTATTTAGCCAGTGGTAAGCTAGTGCTGGTGCGGGCTAATGGGGGGATAACCTTCTATCTGGGAAATAATCCGCATACTGATGGCAGCGGCTATATCACGGACCACACCCCGCATCTTTCTAAACTCGCGGAAGAGATAAAACACACATCTTTTGACGAACGCGATAAGTTTTATTATCATCAGGCCATTACATTTATTAAAAATACCCCCGGTAAATTCTCTAGGCTTTTGTGGAATAAGTTTATAATGTTCTGGTCAGCGCGGGAAATTAATAATAATATTGCCCCGGCCGTATACCGGCGTTTCAGCCGTAGTGTGCACGTTGCCTTTATCTCATTTGGCATACTTTTACCATTTGCATTACTTGGGATAGCCCTGAATTTTAAACGGCTAAAACAACAGTTTTTATTATCTGGTTTTATTGTTAGTCAAATGGCAACTACGATTGCCTTTCATGTAGTTGACAGATTTCGCCAACACATTGTCGGCATACTTATTATTTTTGCCGGATTTTTTTTTGCTGAAGCCATAAAACTTTTCAAACTACATAAAATTGGTCTATTAAGGACATATCTCGGAATTGTCTTTATTATACTTTTAGCGCTGAATTTTACTCAGATTCGAAAAAATGTTTATCCCTTATTTCATCCGCATGGAACGTATACAGAAGAGTTGAATCGTTTGATTATTTCTGATTGCCGGCTGACAGAGCGAGAAACAGATTATTGGACATTTTTCAGCAAGTCAAATGATAAGATTTTGAAGATATTGGAGTTGCCGCGTGATCCTACGGCATTTGCCCAGGCAGGTCTTTTTTTAGATGCAATAATCTTGCCGGAGACAACACTGAATATTAATATTAACGGGGCAATTTTGCCATTTATTTCAGATAAGCAGCAAATAATAAACGGCAGAATAAAGATAAACTTACCGGTCTCCATGCTCCAAAAGGGCAAAAATTCAATAATCATATCTGCCAGGCCTGAGAAACATTTTTATATTTTGATTGATAATTATTTAGATTACAACCGCAGTGCCTTTTTTTCTCAGGGAAAATGGGATTTCGACAATTTAGGCAGCTGGTCATACCTCGGAGATGGCGAATACCGCATTTTTATCGAGCTCAAAAATGAAAATCACCCCCAATAAACGGGAGTGATTTTCATAATCGGAAAATGTTTTACATTTTTCACTTTTATCCGGTGTTTTTTGTCTCTAAAAGCAGATATCTTTAAGTAAAGTGGTTTGCTTTTTCTTTTCTAAAGAAAAGGTGGTTATAACTTAGTGCCTACGGCACTAATTTATATTGACATCTTATTTTTGATATGCTAACTTAATCATAGAAAGTATTTTTATGCTTTTGGTCTGCCTTTTCTTTTAAAAGAAAATATAGATTTAGAGAAAAAGGAAATTCCTATACGATTAAACTTGAGTATTCCCTGCAGCTTGCAGGGTAGTTCATCTTTGGAGGGAAAGCTTGAAAACCTACGGTTTTCAAATGGATAAAAATTTTCCAGTGCTGCATTGCCTCATTAGCTTGGCAAAATACCCTGTAGTCTTGCTGCAGAGATAGTCAAGCTGAAGGAAATTTTTTATTTATATGAGGAGGATAATTGATAGCAAAGCTTATGCGGTCTTTTACTTCGGAAAAGTCGCAACCGATTATGGCAATAATTGTTATCATAGTTATTATCTTAATATTTGTAAAAACTTATGCATTTTTTAATAAGCGCGTTATCTTGATAACCTGTAACTCAAATATGACGGCCTTGCGTGATGCACTGCATCGGCATAAATATTTAAGAAATGAGCCAGTGGATACATTATTAGACCATAACCGGATGATAAAAATAGATATTCTCAGGCAAAAAAAATCACTTAACTTAACTGTCCAATGTCCTGAACAGGGACAATATTTTTTAGATCATAATAATAAAATTAATTGTACGATACATGGGGTAAATAGGGAGGAATAAAATGAAATCAGAACTTAAACCACGCCGGCAGTATCTAATTATGAAAAGACTGCAGGTTAGATATATGCTGCTGGTATTGATGTCAATTGTAATTGTCAGCGCAATAATTGTCTGGACGGTATACTTTACTCACTGGGCATTGCTGACCTCGGATGTTACGACACAAGAAACAAAGTTGACCTTATCGATGATCTTTCAAAAGATAAATGGTTTATTATTAATCCAACTGCCAATCATGTTGATGATCGTTTGTTTGTTTAGTATATATATTTCTCATAGAATTGCCGGTCCGGTATTTCGCCTTACGAGAAGTGCGCATGAGGTTGCCGGGGGGAATCTCGGGATCAATATAAGACTGCGCCGCAGTGATGAGTTAAAAGATCTTGCCGGGGCATTTAACATTATGATTGAAAATATACGCCGGTTAGTTACGGAAGACAAAAAAATGGTTGCTGAGCTTTCCGAGATTACGACAAACTTATATGTAGATATTCGAAATCATAAGGTCACAACCGATGAAGCGGTGCCGATTATTAGAAAGTTAAATGATATTATCAATGAATTAAATAACCTGATTCAACAATATCGGGTAGAGTCGAAATAGTGGGAGAAAATGAATGCAGATTGCGGATCTTTTAAGACTAGTCTTGGAGAAAAATGCTTCTGACCTACACTTGACGGTAGGCCTACCGCCAATGTTGCGTGTGCATGGTGCGATTTTGACAACTGATTATCCGCCAATGCTTCCTGAAGATGTAGAAAAGATGATATTTTCCATGATCAATGAAGAACAAAAAGAAAAATTATATCACCAGCGCAGTATTGATTTTACTTATAGTTATATTGCCAGGTTCAGGGTTAACATATATATGGAAAAGGGGTTTTTAGCGGCAGCGTTACGCATTATCCCATTTGAAATTCCTACGGTTCAGAGTTTGAAACTTCCTAATATTATTGCTGAGTTAGCGCGCAAATCACGCGGTCTTGTCTTAGTTACAGGTCCAACCGGCAGCGGAAAATCATCAACCCTTGCCGCGATGATAAACCTGATCAATACCGAAGAAGCAGTGCATATTATAACGATTGAGGACCCAATAGAATATTTGCATGAACATAAAAAAAGTATCGTAAATCAACGTGAAATAAATAAAGATACACTGGGTTTTAGTGCGGCATTGAGAGATGCCTTGCGCCAAGATCCGGATGTAATTTTAGTAGGTGAGATGCGTGATTTGGAAACAATATCTACGGCAATAACTGCTGCGGAAACCGGGCATTTAGTTTTTGCAACGTTACATACTAACGATGCCGTGCAGACTATTGACCGGATTATTGATGTGTTTCCGGAAGGTCAGCAGGCACAGATCAGAATGCAGATGTCCATGTGTTTACAAGGCGTAGTTTCTCAGCGGCTCCTGCCGCGTGCTGATAAAAAAGGAAGAATTGCGGCAATTGAGGCAATGACCATAACTTCGGCAATTGCAAATCTAATCCGCGAAAAAAAGACACATCAAATATATTCTTTGATTGAAACCGGCGTAAAAGAAGGCATGCGCAGCATTAATCAGTCATTATCAGATCTTTGCCGGGATAAAATTATAAAAATTCAAGATGCCCTGGCTTGTTCTCCGCGGCCCGAGTCGTTAAAACGAATGTTATTATAAAGGGAACTAAAATATGATGGATAAAAAAAAGAAATTACTGGGTGAGATGCTTATTGAGGCGGGTTTAATCGATGCAGAACAGCTGCAAAAAGCGCTTAAGGAACAGCGAAAAATAGGCCGGCGTCTCGGACAAACTTTGGTTGAGCTGGGTTATATCAGTCAGGAAGATTTAATCATTGTTTTAGGACGTCAATTGAATATTCCGCATATTGATTTAAAAAACTATAGCATTAAACCCGAACTGGCAAAATTAATTTCCGAAAACATGTGCCGGCGGCACGAGATGATTCCGCTCGATAAAGTGGGTAATACCTTAACTATTGGTATGGCGGATCCGCTTAATATCTTTGCTATCGATGAAGTTCAACGTCTAACCCACTGCCGGATTGAACAAATTGTCTGCTCTCCTCAGGCAATAATCGAGGCAATTGATTATTGTTATGATAAGAAACCAGCTCCGGCCAAACGAAAAAAAACACCAGCAGAAGATGAGGATAAATCCCCGGTTGAAACTATTGAGCAGGGTAAAGAGGCAATTGCAATTGTTAATGAAATCATTGAATTGGCCATAAAAGAAAGAGCTACCGATATTCATATTGAACCGGATGAAGAAATGGTCAGAGTAAGGCTGAGGATTGACGGTCTGCTGCATCAAGTCCGTACCTTTTCTCAGGATTCATTGGGTACGATTGTTTCAAGAATAAAGATTCTTTCTGCACTGGATATTTCCGAAAAACGTCTTCCGCAGGATGGCCGGTTTGGCGTGAAGGTTGAAGAGCGCGAAATAGATTTGCGCGTTTCGACGCTGCCGACCGTTCTGGGAGAAAAGGTTGTAATGCGTTTGTTGGATAAAGCACAATTGTTTGTCAAGCTCGAACAACTTGGTTTTTTACCAAAAAATTTAGAGCTGTTTGAAAAACTGATTCATCGTCCTTATGGGATGATCCTTGTTACCGGACCTACTTCCAGCGGAAAAACAACTACTTTGTATTCTGCTCTCCAGACAATTAACACGGTAGAAAAAAATATTTTAACTGTAGAAGACCCGGTAGAATACCGGCTTCGTTATATTAATCAGGTCCAGGTAAATCCCCGGGCCGGATTAACATTTGCCGCGGGTCTCAGGGCATTTTTACGCCAGGATCCCAATGTGATCATGATTGGCGAGGTCAGGGATTTAGAAACTGCGGAAATTGCCGTACAGGCCGCATTAACCGGACACCTGGTATTTAGCACCATACATACAAATGATGCCCCCTCTACGATTTCCCGCCTTATCGATATGAAGGTTGAACCTTTTTTGGTGTCCTCAGCGGTTGTTGGCGTATTAGCACAGCGCTTAATCCGCCGTATTTGTCATGAATGCAAAGAGGCTTATAAACCGGATAAAGAATTAATTAAAGAACTGGACTTAGCACCCGGAGATTATACGTTTTATCAAGGTAAAGGCTGCGAAAAATGCAAACAGACGGGGTATTATGGCAGGGAAGGTATTTTTGAGTTAATGATGATTAATGATGAGATTAAACAATTAATTCTCGAAGGCGCTCCGGCGATAAATATTAAACATGCGGCGCAAAAAACCGGATTAAAAACCCTCAGAGAAGATGGTGTGGCAAAAATCGTCTCCGGCATTACAACTGCTGCTGAAGTATTCCGCGTGACCGCAGAAGAGGCACGTAGTGTATAATTTTTTGCGCAAAGAAATTTCTTTAAAAACTAAGATTAGCACAAGTCTCTTGATTGCTATTCCGCTGATGATTGCCGTGCTTGTCTTTGGCTCGGGATTGTTTACCTATTATGTTGTACAGCAATTTTTTACCAGGTTGGAATTTGCCGAGGATATTCATCAATTCGAACCGATTTTCCCAGTACTTAAACTCTGGATTAAAGTGTCGGTGATTGCTGCGGTATTTCTCGGTTTAGTTCTTGCCTATACAATTACGATCCCAATTAAAAAATTAACCCTTAGCACAAAACATATTACCAAAGGAGATTTTACAAAAAACGTGCAGATCTCTTCTGAAGATGAGGTTGGGATGCTTGGTAGATCTTTCAATGAGATGGTCAGGTCTTTGAACGAGCAAATCATTGAAAGCATGACCGGTGGAGTGGTTACAGTTAATTTAAAGGGCAAGATTGCGACTTTTAATAGTGCCGCGGAGTTAATATTGGGATATGATTCAAAGGATGTTATTGGAAAATCATATGATATTTTTTCAGGAGATCAACAGAGTAATAATGAGTTTATTGATTTAATTAATGCCGCAATAATTAATAAAAAGACCAGTTCTTCTCAGGAGATTTATATTATATCTAAAACCGGCAAGAAAATTTTAATTGGCATAACCACTTCACTGCTGAAAGATAAAAAAAATACAATGCTGGGGATTATTGTTACCTTTAAGGATTTAAGACAGATCAAGTATTTAGAACAGCAAATCCGCCGTGCCGATCGACTTGCCGCGGTGGGAAATTTGGCGGCGGGTGTTGCCCATGAAATAAGAAATCCTTTAGGCTCAATAAGGGGGCTGGTGCAATTATTACAGGAGGATTTACCGCGGGAACATCCAAAACATCAATATACCGAGGTTGTGCTCAGAGAAATAGACCGGCTGGATAAAGTTGTTGATGACTTGCTTAGTTTTGCAAAACCGGAAACCGAAACAAAGTTGTCCCCGGAAACATTAGAGATAAATAAACTGATCGATACAACGCTGCAGCTTGCCCGCCACGATTGTTTGAATATGAAGGTGAATATCGATAAAAAATACGGCGCGAATTTGCCGAAAATAAAAGCTGATCCGAAACAATTGCAGCAGGCATTTTTAAATATAATTTTTAATGCCTTTCATGCCATGGAAACAGGGGGAACACTTACGATAATGACACAAAAACTACCGCAAAATAATTGTCTGGAAATACATTTTGCCGATACCGGCATTGGCATGAGTGATGAAATAATGAGTAAGTTGTTTGACCCTTTTTTTACCACCCGCAAAGGCGGCACCGGACTAGGGCTTACAATTACCCATCAGATAATTAGTGCACACCATGGCAAAATTGATCTGCGTTCAGAACCAGGTAAAGGTACAGAGGTTATAATTTCACTGCCAATAGAGCAAAACTTTTTGGGATAAGTGTTAAGTATCGCGTATTTCGTATCTAATATCTCGTATCTAGTATCTCGTTTTTTTTTACTAGATACGAGATACGAACGACGAGATACGTTTTATGGGGAGGGAAAAGTGAATCAGATACCAACGGTTTTAGTAGTTGATGATGACCAAAGCATGTGTTTTATTCTTCAGGAGGCATTTAAGAAAGAAAAGTATAACGTACATGTCGTCAAGAGCGGTGAAGAAGCGCTAAAACTTGCTTCAAAAATCTCATTTGATGTGATTACCTTGGATATTAAAATGCCGGATATGGATGGATTTGAAGTTATTACAAAACTAAAACAAATAAATCCTGATCACGTTATTGTTATTGTTACCGCATACGGAGCAGAGAAAGTTGCCATCGAAGCAATACAAAAGGGGGCGTATGACTATTTTACCAAGCCGTTTGACCTTGAGACGCTGCGGGTCGTGATCAGACGGGCGATTGAAAAAAATAGACTGGACTTGGAAAATAGAACCTTGCGTGACCAAATAAAAAAAAGATACGATTTTAAAAATATCATTGGCAAATCCAGTAAAATGCTGGAAGTGTTTGAATTAATGAGTAAGCTTATCAACACTGATGTTACCGTGTTAATATTAGGAGAAAGTGGCACCGGCAAAGAGTTAGTTTCCCGGGCAATACACTATAATAGCCCGCGCCGCGATAAACCGTTTATTAAGATAAATTGTGCGGCAATCCCGGATACCTTGCTGGAAAGCGAGCTTTTTGGTCATGAGAAAGGGGCGTTTACCGATGCTGCCGCGGCAAAGCCCGGTAAGTTTGAACTCGCGCATGGCGGGACGCTCTTTCTTGATGAAATCGGTGACATGAGCGCGGCTACCCAGTCAAAATTATTACGTGTCCTTCAGGAAAAAGAAATAGAAAGACTTGGCGGGACAAAGCCGATCAAGGTTAATGTGCGGATTATTGTCGCAACAAATAAAAATCTTACCCAGACGGTTAAAGACGGTGAATTCCGGGAAGACTTATATTATCGAATTAATGTTGTTTCAATAAATCTGCCGCCCTTGAGACAGCGCCGGGAAGATATTCCCTACTTGATTGATTATTTTTTGGCAAATTTTAATGCCGAGTTCCACCGCAACATCAAAAATATATCGGTTGATGCAATGGAGCTGCTGATGAAATATAACTGGCCAGGGAACGTACGCGAGCTGGAAAATGTTCTACAACGGGCAATACTTGTCGCAGATAAAGATACGATTATCAAAGAATGCCTGCCAATGTATCTTCGTTCAATGGAAAAAGAAAGTTATTATCAAAAGGTCGAGCATACGGATTTTACCCAGCCGCTGAACGATATTGTAAAAGAAGTCGTTTGTGATATCGAAAAACAATTAATCCTTCAAGCCTTAAATAAGACTAATTGGAACCGTACCCACGCGGCCGAACTGCTTAAGATCAGCCGCAAGAGCCTGTTTAATAAAATAAAACAATATGATATATATGATAAAGAAGACAGGCATGTATAAAAACCGAAAGGCAACCACAGAACCACGGATGACACAGATTACGCAATACTTAGCCTTACAAAAAAACAAGCCACGGATCAACACGGATTGAACACGGATTGAACACGGATAAAAAAACTATGGATAAAAAAATTCCAGTACTACATTATCTTATCAACTTTGCATAATGCCTTTTAGGCTTGCTACAGAGGTAGTCGAGTTAAGGGAAATTTTTTAGTCGATTTGATTACTTAAACATCCGTGAAAATCCGCGGCTAAAAAATATATATAAGGGAGCTGTATGCCGATTTTTAAATATAAAGCCCGTGATCCATCTGGGAAAACTATAAAAGGTGAAATCGAAGCCGCGGACCGGAATGCGGTAGTTAATAAATTACGGGCCATGGGATATTTTATTGCCTCGGTTGCCGAAGAAGTGCCTAAGACCAGTGTTGAGGCGCTAAATATAGATATCGGCGATCTTTTGACCCGGGTTACGCCCAGAGACCTGGTAGTATTTAATAATCAATTGGCAACGATGATTAGTTCCGGGCTGACGCTAACATCCAGCTTAAGTATTTTAACCCAGCAGATTGAAAATAAGAAATTAAAACATATTGTTGCTGAGATTGGTGATGCCGTAGAAGGGGGTTCGTCTTTTTCCGCAGCATTAGAAAAACACCCTCATGTTTTTTCCCCCCTGTTCGTTAATATGATCCGCGCCGGTGAAACCGGCGGGGCATTAGATGAGATCCTAAAGCGGCTTTCAATGTTTGCCGAGCAGACGGAAGAGATTACTAGTAATATAAAGACCGCGCTTACCTATCCGACAATTATTGTTTCTCTGGCAATAGTCGTAGTAATTTTATTAGTAATAAAAGTATTTCCGGTTTTTGAATCACTGTTTGAGAGTTTGAACTTGGACCTGCCTCTGCCAACACAGATTCTCCTTTTTATAAGCAGAATTATTCGCGGGTATCTTATTGGTATTATTGTTGTTGCCGTAATATCAATCGTTGGTTTAATTAAATACTACAAAACAAAAGCCGGAAAACTGATGATTGATAATCTGTTATTAAGATTACCAGTTGCCGGCGATTTAATAAAAAAGATCGCGATTTCACGTTTTACCCGGACATTAAGCACACTAATTTCCAGCGGCGTGCCAATTATGCAGTCTTTAAGAATTGTTCAGGCAACCGTAGGAAATGCAGTTGCGGCAAATGTAGTTGGTGATATAATTATTTATGTTAATCGCGGGGAAAGTATGGCCGAACCTTTAAGGCAAACCAAAGTTTTCCCCCCAATGGTTGGACATATGGTTGCAGTTGGCGAAGAAACTGGAACATTAGACACTATTCTTGGTAAAATTGCTGATTTTTATGACCGGGAAGTTAGTGTGACTATTCAACGTCTTAGCGCGGCAATTGAACCTTTTCTTATTCTGTTTGTTGGCATAATTGTCGGGATGACTGCATTGGCATTGTTTTTGCCAATGTTTGATATGATTAAAGGATTTACCTAAACTTGAGTAATCTATTTCACAGTGGGTAATAAAATATACAGCAAACCTGACAATGATCAATAATAGAAAAAATACATCTAAGCTTAAGTTTAATTATCAGAAGGTATTACAATTTTATAAATTTTTGGCATACTAATTGCTTAAATTTAGATATAGGAGTAAAAAGCTAAAAAAAGACTTGACAAAATTTAAAATGACAATTATGATAGAAATAAACGAGATACTGCAGACAGGGAGGTGAGGATGATGAAGAAAGTAAAAGGTTTTACATTGCTCGAACTCTTAATTGTTGTTGCGGTATTAGGGATACTTGTGGCTTTAATATTACCCCGTTTTGCTGATGTACGGACAGATGCCAATGCAAAGGTCTGTACGGCAAATTTGCGTGGTTTGGCATCAGCAATGGCAATATACGAAACAAGACAGAATGTGGATTTAGAATGGAATACCCGTGCAGTTTCCGATCTTCTTTCGTGGGATTATGTTGCTAAAGAACCATATTGTCCCTATGAAACCGGGGCAGCAAAAACAGCTTATAGCTTACAAACTGGAACACCGGATCAGGCCACATGTCCCAGAGTAGGTACTTATCCAGATCATAAATGGCCGTAATAAGATTTTGTAAAAATATTAAGAGCTCTTTTCTGAAGAGCTCTTAATGTAGTTATAAATACTGTAATAGTTTTTAATCCAAAGAGAAAGGGGGTGAAAACATGAAGAGAGGTTTTACATTAATCGAGTTATTGATCGTCATTGCAATTTTGGGTATTTTAGTAGCGTTAGTATTACCTCGCTTTGCCGATATACGTCTGGATGCCAATACAAAGGTCTGTACCGGTAACCTCAGAGGACTGGCTAATGCTATGGCAACTTATGAGACACAGAAGAATTTTCAGTTTCCGTGGGGTGACGCTGC
The DNA here is from genome assembly GCA_043821285.1 of Candidatus Omnitrophota bacterium. Lineage (GTDB taxonomy): Bacteria > Omnitrophota > Gorgyraeia > B26-G9 > JBDRCZ01 > JBDRCZ01. The sequence continues at coordinate 67,571 of JBDRCZ010000043.1, forward strand.
ACAAAATCTTACCGCAGCAGGACTGCAAAGCTGGGACTATTTGGCACAAGAACCTTACTGCCCTTACGAATTATCCAAAGCTGCCGGTTCCAGAGTTTCTTATACGTTAGTAGAGGATACACCTGGTACACCAGACAAAGCTGAATGTCCGAATGATGATCCCACTGGTAGTTATTCTGACCATGTGTGGCCATAAGCTAAGGCTGATGCAACAGGGTAAAGGCAAAAGTGAAGATAATGCTTAGTAATTAACAGCAAGGCGGGAAAGCTTCTTTCCCGCCTTGCTGTTTTTTAGGTTCTTTTTTTTATCAGTGTCTAATCCGTGTTAATCCGTGGCGATATCAACCTGTTTCAATAAGCTAAGTTTAAGGCCTTTTGCCGGTAATATTCCGATTTATTTTTATTACCTAATGTCGAATAGGTCCGAGACAAGGCATAATATATCTTGATAAAATCCTGCCCGCGGGTTTTAGAAGGTTGCGCAGATAAGGCATTTTTATATTGTTTTATTGCTGCGTGATATTTTGCCTGGAAATACAAGCATTCCCCGAGTGCAAAATAGGCCGGGGCAAATGTTTTATTCAAAAATATCGCTTTTTTATAATTTGATACCGCGCGTTTTAGCATGCCTTTTTGGAAAAATATCCCACCTAAATTAAAATAGGCAGTATAAGAATCTGGGTTTACGTAAAGGGCATTTTTAATTTCCTGAATTGCCTGGTCTATTTTATTGTTTTTTAGGTAATATATCGCGCGATTATTATATTTAATTGCGATATATTTTTTATATTCGGGGTCCTTGAAATAAAAGGCATAATCTGGTATGTTCCGAGATAATAATTCCGGGGCATCAGGAGATTTTTTATATTTGTACAAATGTCCTTGAGGAGTAACTGTTGCCGCGGAGACATAGGTCAGGTCGGTAAAATAAAAATCAAATGACTTTGTATTGTCCTCAATCATCTTGGCAATAACTTGATTTTCTTGATGAGCCTGCGCGATGATATCATAAAATTCTTTGCTAAATTTGATTTTTGGATATTTTTGTTTAAGCCTTTTTAGGTAGCTATTATCATTTAGGTTCTTGTCAATAATGATAATCTGCGGGTATCGTTTTTCAACATATTTAAAGTACCAGAAAAGAAATAGGAGCTGAGTATCCGCGCCAGGGAAAATAACTGCTGGATTTGAAATGCTATTCAATATGCCTTCACCAAGGCTATAAACCGTGCGATATTCTTTTTTATCCATTTGATGGTAGTTTAGGCAAACCCGGCCAAATACAAACAAAATTAATACAATAATTAAGGTTATTTTAAAGTACTTTGCTTTCAGGGTAATAAATGCCCGGTACAGCCCTAAGCCTAAAAAGATGCTGCCGGTTAAATAACTCGGAATAAGAAAATGAGAAAAAAACTGGTATTGTTTAAGAAAAAATAAACTGTTGCTAATAAATATAATTAAGAGAATGACGGCCGCCTTTTTATTTGCAGAAAAACCGTGAACTATCCCGGCAAGAATAAAGATAATCATAAAAATATTGAATTGCTGCAGAATGCAGGTTAGATACAGGCTTAAATTGCGGCTAAGTAATAACCATGACAGGGAAGACATTTGATAATGAAAGTTTTTACCGGTTATATGCCTTAAAAATCTGGCAAATGTATTGGGGTTACCCCAGTTAATCAGCGGATTAAACGACGCAGAGATAGGCAGATAGAGATAAAAGCTTATCCCCAGTAGAAACATAAGCAGCATTATTACCTTAGAAATAATCGATAATTTAATTTCTTTATTTTTTTTGAAAGCAACATATAATGGAACCGGCAAGAGAAGGATATTACTTGTATGCACGGAAAAAAGCAGACCATAGACCAGTGATAAAAAAAATAAATATTTTACGTTTTGGGACTTTAAGCAAATTATACTGTAATATATTAGCAGCGATATAAAAAAAGACTGCAGGGTATAAATCTCCGCAACCGTGGCATATTGCCAGAAAGCGGTTATGGTGGCAAATGTCAGTGTGCTTAAGATTGATATGAAATAATTTTTTGTGAGCTGAAAAGATATCAAAAATAGAAAAATGCAGGTTAACGCGGCAAAAAAGGCAGACATGAAATTCAACCGGTAGGCAATGGAGTTTACTGGTAAAAATGTAAAAAGTTTACCAAGTAGTGTATATAAGGGATAGCCCGGTGGGTGCGGGATGCCTAAGGTGTATGCGGTGGTAATAAATTCCGCGCTATCACCCCAGCTGATTGTTGGACAGAGGTTGGATAGATATAAAGTGATTACCGCGGTAAAGAGTACCATGCTCGTGATGATTAGGGTTTTATTGTTTTTGCTCATCTATGGTTTTTAAATTTTTGAGCGCATTGGTATTTTCTGGCTCGAGCCTGAGAATCTTATGAAAACAGGCTCTGGCCTCATTGATCCGGCCGCGCCGGGCATATATAATTGCTAAATTCCCCAGTGCCGGGATTAGTTCCGGGCTTAGTTTTAGGGCATGTTTATAGCAGTTTATTGCTTTAGGTATGGTATGTGTATCACTGTATAGCTTGCCTAAGTTGTAATAGTAATTTGCCCGATCCCGCCGGTCTTTTGCCAGTCTTATTGCGCGTTTTAAATGTTTCTCCGCGAGATGTTTTTTCCCGCTTTTAGCAAAAAGTATTCCCAGACTGCCCAGTGCGCCGGAGATGGAAGAGTCGTGTTTAATTGCCAGTTGATAATATGTTATGGCTTGTTCAATGTTATTATTTTCTTGATAGATACAAGCCATTTTATAATACACATGCGGTGAATATTCTTCGATTTGATATGCACGCTTAAAATAATCAAGTGCCCGATGGGTTTTGGCTTGTGCTAAAAAATAAAGCCCGCGGTCATAGTAAAATTCACGGATATAATAATTAACATAGCGGTCATTTCTGTCCAAAAGATTGTCTAACCGGGCATGTTCGACCAGCTGCTCGTTAAACGCACAATCATCTTCCGTAAGTTCTACTGCTGCCGTATTAAGCTTATAAATAATACCATAAGGTCTGAGATAATTTTCAAAACCTTTACAAAAACCATGAGTACTTGTAAAATAAATAGGATATTTTTTTATATAAGTTCCAAGAAATTTGTTTGTTGCCGGATAATTGGTTATTTTTACTGGCGGTTGATGATCGGGTGAATAATTATATGCCTTAATATGTAGGTCAGAATAGAAAGGAAACGGCAAAATTGTTACGTCGCTGCACACCCCTTCAATGTATCTTAGATAGCGCGTAGGAAACAAGGTAAAATCACTGGCAGTAAACAGGATGCTGTCTTTTTCTAATGTATGTAATAAAAATTTGCCAAACCGGTAGGCGCTGGTGTGATTACTGCGGTTGTTTAGGGAATAGTGCATTTGCAGGACGAAGATTAAGATTATCACAACAAAAACGCGCAGGGGAAATAGTAGTTTTTTCCCTGGAATAAAAGATTCAATGTAAGTAATGCCAAAAGCAATACAAACCGCAAACGCAAGATAGCCCGGCAGCAATAACTGCGTCGGTAATAACGTCAGATTAGCATAAAAAAGTACAAAACTTGCGATGAGAAACCCCAGTGATATAAACCAGACAGGGTTTTTTTTAAATGCGACAAACATCCCAATCGTCCCTATCGTTGTAAATGGCAAACTAAATTGTTGTATAAAAAACTGCGGCGTTTGCATGAAATTTTCAAAAAATTTTAGCATTGAAAACTGCAGTTTTTTATAATAACCTTTCCCGGTTATAAAGTAATATAAATTGTACCAGGTGTTTTCTGTCATATAAAAACCCGTCTCAATTTTAGGTTTTAATATTGCGGCAATCGGCAGGTAGAGATAAAACAATAATCCTACCGTAAATAATAGCATCGCGTTGATAAAATAAATATGTTTTTGTTTTTCCGGAGAAAACTGGATAATGTGGAACAAAAACAACGGCAGTAAAATGACCGAGATTATATGCGTTGAACAGAGTATCCCCGCGGTTAGCGATAAAAGATATGCGGTATTTTTCGATTTGTTGGGTTTAAAAATTAAAAATAACGCAATAATTATGAGAAAAATATGCAGGGTATAAACTTCCGTGACCGTGGAAAATTCCCAAAAATCCCGGCTAAAGCCAAACAACAGAGCAACAATGATTGAAATGAACTGTTTAACTTTGAGACGCTGTAAAAGAAAATATAATAAAACACAGGATAAGCTGCCAAATAACGCCGACATTAAATTAATTTTCCATGCCGGATTACCCAGCGGCAGATAAGTAAATAACCTGGCAATGAGCAGATAAAACGGGAAACCGCTGGAATGCGGGATGCCCCAGGTGTACACTGCACTAACTAAATTACCGCTATCTCCCCAGGTAATTGTCGGGGCAAGAGTTTTTACATAAACAGAAAAGGTAATTATAAAAATTGAAATGGCAATTATTGTTTTTTTCATTTTCGGGTATAAAAAGCAATATGTGTGGTATTATCCGTTATCGGAAAGGAAACCACAAATGTATTATTATTTACTCGTTGCAGGGTTTTAAAAGGAAGATTTGCAGTGATATCAGGAATGTTTTTTATAATTAAGGTAAAATTTTCCATTTTGTAGCCAGGGGAGCAGGTAATGTCCAGTTCCAGGTGGTCTTGTTTAGCCGTTATTATCTGAATAGTGTATTTGTTAGATAAGATGACATCATACCAGTCTTTAATTTCTGCCGGCTTTAAGGGACACCAGATCCCGCGGTATTTATTAACCCCTTTTTTACTTATGTATTTAAAAATTTTCGTAATCTGGCTGCGGTGTGTTTTGCAGAGAAAATAAATAAATGGACAGCTTTCCTGAAGAAACCAGCCATTTTTAAATGCCGTCTTGACGTGCCTTAAGGTGTCTTTTTGAAAATAACGGTCATCGTATGTTCCAATGAAAAAGAGTCCGTCTTTGTATCCATAATTATCCATGCCGTTTGTGTGTTCGTCAAGATAGGTGGTAATGCCGATATTTTTAAGTTCATCAATAAAGCGGGGAAATGTCCAGCCGTCAATGGTTTTTGGACGGTAAAATGGGGAGCGAAAGGTTTTTATTTCAACCATGAAATATTGTTCGATTAAATCAAGCCCGGTTTGCCAATCAGAAGCGTCTTCATAGCCGCCAATGTTTGTGGGCCGTTTGTAGATGGGAATGCTGTGATACATCCCATGGAAAAATAACCAGGCAATCTTTTCATTAATAAAATCCAGCAGTACTTCCCGCCATTTTTTATATTCCGGCCGGGTAAAATCAGCAATAACCCGTCCGGAATTACTTGTGGCTGCCGGCGTGTAGCAAGGGACAATCCCGTAACAGACCGGCACCTGATATTGCCGGGACATATTCCCCATCCAGATTAATGCCTTAAGACTTGCGCTGGAGTCATTTAATAATTTACCGCTGTTTTGCGGCCGCTCTGTTGCATATAATGCCGGATTTAAGTCATCACTGGTAAACCAGAACGCGCTTTTTGCCCCGTAAGGATAAAAACTTACTTTAAATCGTGGTACTTCCTTTTGCGTGGAGCATCCGCTGAGGGTGATTAGCAGAATAATCATTAAAATGAAATTCTTCCGTCTTAAAAGACAGAAGAATTTCATGCTCAGAAAATGCTTTGCATTTTCCGAATATTTTATAGGACTGGTGGAAGTAAAATAGCTAATGTCTGTTTTTCGCATTATAAACCGTCATTTTTTCATGCGTTATTAAACTATTAAATTATCAACATTCTTAATTTCAAATCTTGTTAGTAGTTAACAATTTTATAATAATTCAGCTGCGGTCTATAGTCTATAATCTTTTATATTGTACACCTTATTTATCATTTAAGCCAGAATAAGTTAATTCCTGCTTTGATTTTTCGGAATAGTTCGGAAAATGTTCGGATATGAAATATCTTTTTTATAATGTAACCTGGTCTAAGATAAAAGGTTTTATAGGCAAGGTTAAGAAATTTCTTCAACTCTGCTGCCGGAATATTATGGCAGCAAAGCCGTGGTTTAAATACGGGTGTTGGGGAAAGGGCAAATTGCTGCCAAAAGTCTTGTTCAAAAATCCCAGATTTTAGGCAATACGCGTACAACGGGGTTTTTGGGAAAGGGGTGGTAAGAGAAAAGTGGCAATAATCAGGATTTAATTTTTTGGCAAAGGCGATTGTTTTTTTTATTTGCGTTGAGGTTTCATTAGGTGCACCGAGCATAAAATAGGCAAGGGTCGTAAGCTTATGTTTTTTTGTCAGGGCAAAAGTTTTTTTTACCAATTTAAGCGAGATATCTTTTCGGTATTCTTTTAATATTTCATTTGTCCCGGCTTCAACCCCGTAGTGTATCCGTTCACATCCGGCCTTTTTAAGATTGAGCAGCATGTTTTCATTTATTGTGTCAACTCGTGTTCGAATATCCCAATGGATATGCAGCCGGCGCTGGATTATTTCATTACAAATATTAATTGTACGGTTTTTATCAATTGTAAAGGTATCATCATAGATAAAAAATTCTTTGATCCCCATGGCCGCACATTCTTCCATCTCGTCAACAACGTTTTTTGCCGAACGGCAGCGAAATTTTCTCCCGAGATGTGGCCGGTGGCAAAAACTACACTGGTAAGGACAACCGCGGCTGGTAATCATCGTGGTGATTGGCAGATAGCGGGCAAGCAGGGAGTAGTATCGGCGGTATGGCGTTAAATGCCTGGCCGGATGGGGCAAGTCGTCTAAATTTTCGATAAAGTCATTAAAAGCGGTAGTAATGATTTTATGGTTACTTTTGTAAGCAATACCCCGGACATGGCTTAAATCCGTTTTGCTTTCCAGCGCGTTTAACAAGTTGCAAAATGTATATTCACCTTCACGCAGCACTAAATAATCGATATAATCTGCGTCTAAAGTCTCCTCCGGATACATTGTGGGATGCGGACCGCCTAAGCAGACAATTATGTTTGCGGAAACATCTTTTGCGCTTTTGGCAATCGTAAGTGCGTCGATTATTGTAAAGGTAGTTGCCGGTATCCCGACCAGATCCGGCATCCTTTTCTTTATTTCAAGCTCTATTTTCGCATTGTCTAAATTGGCGAGTTTTGCGTCAATAATTTCGATTTTATGATGGGTAAATTTTAAAACCGCGCTGGCAATATAAAGCAGTCCGAGAGTGGGATAAATCCCGGTTTCATGGTCAACGACTCTCGGCACATTTGTTTGCAGCATCTGGATATTCGGGGGGCTGATTAGTAAAACTTTCACTTTAACTGTCTCCGCAGCTGGCTTACTTGTTCCGCGAGAATTCCGAAGAAAAATATTAGGATTGCCGAGATGATCAGCAGTAGTGCGCCGTCAGGGATGTTTCTTTTGGTAAGTAATTGTTGAAGCATGTATATTAGGCCTGGGATAAATAGTCCAAAACTTATCGGGATAAATACCTTGAGCGGATCAAATAAGACAATCGTGTTGATAATCAAAAGTATTGTCCTTATCCCGTCGCGTGCCGGATTTACCGTACTTTTACCTTTGCGCCGGGCGGTGGTAATTGTGACATATTTGACATTGTAGCCGCCTTTGAGTATGGCCAGGGTTATGGTGGTGGTAAAACTGAATGTATTGGGCAAAATATGCATAAATTCTAATACCAGAGAGCGTTTTATCGCACGGAATCCGGAGTTTAAATCCGGAATTTTCATCCCGGATAGATAATTTGCAATAAGCGAAAGAACCTTCTTACCGGGAGAGCGTAAAAGATGATTTTGTGAGTTTTTGCCTCTGGCGCCGACAACCATGTCATATTCATCGATATGTTTTAAAAGCGCCGGGAGATCCTCAGGATTATGCTGGCCGTCAGCATCCATAAAAATAACTACCTCAGCAGTTGCCGCGCGTACCCCGGTTTTTAATGCCGCACCGTATCCCTTATTGTAGGGATGAACAATAACTTTTACTTCTGCTTGTTCAGCAATTTTTACGGTATTGTCGCGTGAGCCATCGTCAACCACAATTATTTCGCAGGCAAAATTTCCGAGTTTTAAATTCTTTAAGGTATTTTTCAGACCTAGTTCTTCATTGTAAGCCGGTATTATAACGCTAAACCTTTTTTGCATTTTAATCTTGCCTTTTCCCTGCGGTTAAAACACCATGATTATCGGCTGCAAGGAATTTTTTTATTTTTAATTTTTTTACTCATAGTTTCCACGTTTTTTAGTGGAAATTATTTGAATTTCTTTTTTAGTTCATCTGGATCACGGGCAATTGTTAATGCCTCATCAAGTGTTATGGTCTTCTTTGAGACTAAGTAAACAAGCGCATGGTCCAATGTCTGCATGCCCATGTCTTTGCCGGTTTCAATTACCGAATATACCTGGTATGTCTTTGCCTCACGGATCAAGTTTTGGATTGCCGGAGTTACAATCATAATTTCAACTACCGGAATACGGCCGGATTTGTCGGCTTTTAACAAAAGCTGCTGGGCAATTACCGATTTCAGGGTAATAGAAAGCTGTGAGCGTATTTGCTGCTGTTGATAAGGGGGGAAGACATCAATAATCCGGTCAATGGTTTGTACGGCATCGGTGGTGTGGAGAGTGCCAAGAACTAAATGCCCTGTTTCCGCGGCAGTAATTGCAATGGCAATTGTTTCTAAGTCGCGCATTTCTCCTACGAGGATTACATCCGGATCCTGACGCATTGCTTCTTTCAGGGCAATACTAAAAGACGAAGAGTCCGTGCCAATCTCGCGCTGGGAAATAATCGATTTTTTGTGCCGGTGAAAATATTCGATGGGGTCCTCTAATGTGATGATATGACCGCTCCTTTCGTTATTTATAAAATCAAGCATCGTTGCCAGAGTGGTCGATTTTCCGCTGCCGGTGGCGCCGGTTACTAAAATCAGTCCCCGTTTTTTCTTCGCAACCTCTTTGATAATCGCCGGCAGTCCCAATTCGTTAAACCCTAAGATATCGTTACTGATAAATCTTAAGGCTACGGCAACACTGTTTCGTTGATTATAAACATTGATTCTGAAACGCGATATTTTATCAGTATTGTTCTTTAAATAAGTATAGGACATATCTAGTTCTTGGTCTTTCTCGAATTTTTCAATCTGTTCCGGCTTAAGCAGTTCATAAATCATTTTTTTTACGTCCTCTGGCGTGAGTTTCTGATCATCAACATATTCAATAAACCCGTTGATCCTCAATGATGCCGGGGCACCGGCAATCAGATGTAGATCTGAGGCGCGTTTTTCAATTGTTAGATCTAAAAGCTCAAATATTTTTTTCATAAGATTTTTACTCCTTCAATGACGGTATAAGTTATGACGCTGATAGGTGGCATAACTTATCTGCCGGAATTGATCCCACCGAACGTAGAGGAAATTATTGATAAATAATTTCCTCACGGTCTGCGAGGTGGGACATTAAGCATAGTTCCTTATCTAAAAAAATAGTATATCATTAATCGAAAACGACTTCAATAAATTTGAAAATTCAAACATATATATTTTAACAAGTTTATCACGATAAGTGACTGGTAGATCAATGATCATCGAATGCCAGGCGCCATCGGTATTAAGCGGCAGTTTAAATAATGCCTTGTCATAGGTGACCGGCTTGCTTTTTTCTGGGAAAAAGAATAATTTAAACTGCATGATGATTTCTCGACCCGCCGGCGGCTGGATGTTGAGATCTATTTCCAGACGATATTTCAAAAGAACATGATGTTTTAGTTTAAATGATTTTTTTCGGTTGCCGACAATATTAAAATCAGACACGTAGAGCCGGCCGCTTGGGTTAAGCGGGTTTTTTTTACAGCTCAAACCGTCTTCGTCAAATTTGATGTTTCCGGAGGTCGTCCAGTATTCCTCATAGCCGGGGGTAAAATCGGCCTTATAAAGTAATGTCTGCCGATCAAGGTGGAGGGTTTCTGCACCAGAGTCATAAAATTTCACCTCTGAGGAATCTTTGGGAATAAACGGGGTATCAGTTGCGGCAATCTTTTTTATTAATCGATATGGACTCGTGGCCTGGGCCAAGGCTTCGGCATTGGTAATAATGTTTGCGCGCTGGAAGTTGTGCAAACATTGATCAAACGATTGCATCCCGTATTCACCGCTGGTTTCCAGTATTGAGTAAATCTGATGCGTCTTAGATTCACGGATTAAATTTCTTATCGAGGGCAAGACAAACATAATCTCATTTGCCGGTATGCGTCCTTTGCCATCAGCGCGAAATACTAACTGCTGCGAGACAACGGCCTCTAAGGCAATGGAAAGCTGTATCTTTATTTGATGTTGTTGCGCGGAAGAGAAGGCATCAATTATCCGGTCGATTGATTGCACGGCATCAATTGTATGCATTGTTGCCAAAACCAAGTGCCCGGTTTCCGCCGCGGTTAAGGCAATGCTGATCGTTTCTCGATCTTGCATTTCACCAATAAGGATTACATCCGGGTCCTGACGCAATGCCTCTTTTAAGGCAATGGAAAAACTTTTGGAATCTTTCCCGATTTCCCGCTGGCTGATGATGCATTTATTTGAGGTATGAATATATTCGATCGGATCTTCCATGGTGATAATATGCGCATTTTTTTGTTGATTTATAATATTGACAATTGCCGCCAGGGTGGTAGTTTTACCGCAGCCGGAAGGGCCGGTGAATATGCATAAACCCCGGCGTAAACCGGCAATCTTTTCAATACCCTTGGGTAAGTTCAATTCCGATAGTGTAGGGATTTTGTCAAGGATTACGCGGATTACGATCGAGAGCAGGTTGCGTTGCTGAAAAATATTTATGCGAAATCGGCCTGATCCCGGCGCATCATAGGTAAAATGAACGGATTTGTATTGTGCAAAGATTGCCTTGGATTTTTCGTTCATTAATTGATCGGCAATAACCACGGCATTGTTTTGATCAATAACTGCCAGAGTTGTTGGAAATAAACGGCCTTCAATATTAAGCATCGGAGGCATGTTTACGGTAAGATGCATGCCCATGGCGCGTTTTTCAATAATTTCTCTGAATAATTTTTTTATTTCCATATAAAAATAAAAAAATTCCTTCGGAATCTTTTTATCCATTTAAAAACTTTTCGTGTTCAAACCTTCCCTTAACAATGAATTAAATATACCAATCTATACCCCAATTCCCTTGTTATCCACAGATTGAAAATCTTATTGTTTCCTA
>JBDRCZ010000044.1:0-19313 GCA_043821285.1 Candidatus Omnitrophota bacterium
CATCTGCTGTCTTTTAACTGCCTCAATGAACAATCTCCTACCACAAATCTTAACTGCCTTTTTGTCAATGAGCACTCTTTTTATCTAAATTCTATTGGTTTATATCTTTCATTTTTACCATATTCTATTTGACACTACCTTACTCAATAAAGCCTTGATTTTCTCCAGTGTCCGTTTAACCTCTACTGATATTTCTGCGCCAAAGGAAATATTCCCTGGCTGCACACCTAAGAGATAAATATCGGCTTTTGTTTCTTTTTGTAAAAATTCAATAAACATTCGCGGTGAAATATCATGGGTAGTAAAACCGCTTTTTATAATCTCATCCGGCCGTAAAACATCATATTCTCCGGGTCTAAGCCCCAAATGCACCGCGTCAATAATTAATATTGTGTCCGGATTTTCTTTAATAATTTTACCAGTGTAATTCTCTGGTGCGCTTCCCGCGTTAATACAAACCAGTCGCGTATTAAATTTTAACCGATCAATCAGCATTGGTCCAAAACCATCATCACCACGTAAGGTATTGCCAACTCCAACAATAACAATTTTCCCTTTAAGTATATCTTCAAATATATTGTTCATCATGAATCTCCCCCTCTGCGCAAGCAGAGGGGTATCTTCATACCCGGATACGCCATAGGCGTATCCGACTCTGAAATGAAAGTTGCTCAGAAAATGCTCGCATTTTCTGACCATAAAAATAGTCCGCCGCAAGAAGCGGCGGGCTATTTTCATTATTAATCTGATGTGGTTAGAGTAGTTTCTCTTCTACAGCGGGCGCAGAGTATTTTTACTCTGTCCGAGCGGCCATGGTCTTTTATTACCGCGGTGATATTTTCATCGATAATTCCCAGGTTTTTCAGTCGGGATAGATAAAGCGTGGGGCTGGAAAAGCTAAGTTCGCCTATTTTTTCCGCAATCCACTTAAGATGATCCTTACAGGCTATCACGATGCCGCAGATCTCACAAACCTGCAGGTCTTTTTCAATCGTCTCCAATGCATCTTTCCGGTCAAAACACGAAAGCTCCCAGTCATTAGATAACTTTATACCTTTACCCCCGGCAATACAGGCCGCTTCACACTGCCCGCAAAATATACAGGTATCTGTATAATGTATCATTGTTCTTTTGGGGTTAGTTTTATTCTCAACAGAATCCTCGTGCGCAATCGCCTCTGCCGGGCAGACCTGTTCACAGGCCAGACAGCCAACACACTCTTCGGAATTAAACTTTGGCTGTCCCCGGAAATTCGCATGCGGCACGTGCGGCTCATTTGGAAATTTCGAGGTGTATGGCCCTTTTATTAATGCCTTTATCGCTTCAATTAATTCTCTAATTTTCGGTAATCTCATCTATTTGCCCCTTGCATATAAAACCGTTCTCTCAAAAGTCTCGTATATTTCTAAGCATTAAGCAACCACAGATTTCTCAGATTAAAGTGACTGGTCATTTTTTATTTTTAACCACGGATAATTAGGATAACACAGATAAATCATTTAATATTTCTTCAATAAACAATGTCCTGTACCTTGTATTATGCCAAGCTGATGTTGCTCCGCAACACCGGAAATTTTTTATCCATTTAAAAACCTTTCGTGTTCAAGCTTTCCCTCCAAAAGATGAACCACCCTGTAGCAAGCTACAGGGAATGATCAAGTTTATATCCGTCTAATCTGAGTAATCCGTGGTTGCAAAATAATTTCTTAGCATAACTACACAATTAAGAAAATACAAAAAATTAAGTTTCGATAAATCCACACTTTTGCTAAAAACTTTTACCCGCTATTTCTCCTTTCGACTATTATACCATTCTATTATCTTCTTCTTTATCTCCGGCACCTTGCCTTGTTGATGTGGTTCGCCAAAATTTAATTTGTAAGTCTCATAAAAAAATAAAATTGCATTTACTGTTTCTGTTGTCGGAATATCTGCTGTCTCTTTTAGTATTTCCAATACCTTATCCGCTACCAGTTCCTTCTTCTCCTTGGAATAATAACGTATCGCACCTATCGCCGACATTTGTATCCCTTTATCTTCAGCATCCAATTTATTTACCAGTCTATCAAACGTTTCTTCTGTTTTATATAATGCAATAGTATTTATTGCCCAATATGTAACAACATTATTCGGGCTGTCAATCGCTTTTAAAATATATTGGTATATCTCTTCATCATTTTTTAAATCAGCAAAACTCTTCCTTATTACTACACAAATATTACTAAACAATGTCTCCTTCCTGCCAAGCTCATCTGACCTTATTGTCTGCGATAAATTGCCTTTTCCTTCCCGTTTTGGTAAATGAATAAAATCTATCATCTGAAACAATTCTTTTATAACTTCTTTATTCCTTTCATCTGAATAATCCTTTATTAATCGCAAGGCCCTTTCTTTTACCCAGGGATCCTTTGCCTTCAACATGAATCTCCTGGCCTGTTCTTCTAATTTTTCCCTGTCCCAGTTTAATCTATCCATGCCTTCCAGGGCATCAATGGCAAAATCATAATTATCTGTTTTTAAAACCTCTAAAAACACATCCTCTGCCCGCTTATCTCCAATGTAACTTAACCCCTCTGCGCTGATAAAATAGGTGTGTGGATCATTTGTCTTATTCATTCCTTCGATTATTATTTCATCCGCTACCCTGTATTCATACAACCCCTGAGTTAGAAAACTAATTGCTTGCTCTTGCTCACTTTTTATCTCCTTCTTTAATTTATTCCGGAATATCTCTACTAAAATATTATACCGTTGCTTACCTAATATCTTTTCCCGCAAGATTAAATTCAGCAACTTGTAATCTTTTTCTTTTAAACCGCTCTTTTGATATAATTCCTTTATTTCTTTATCTCTCCCATAATCAATACTAGACATTGCCATGCTTGCCTTGCTGCTTAATTTATGCTGATAGGTGTTTGTCTTCCATTCATTACTAATTTCATTTTCCTGAAGATATTTGATAAATTTATTTATATCTTCATCCTCTTCTTTGGTTAGCCGCCAGTCGCCAGTCGTATGAAATGATATGTTTATTACCTTTGGCGGCTGTTTTTCTTCTGCTGCTGTGTGACTTGTCAAACAAAAGATATATCCCGCTAGTAATATTATTAATAACTTCTTCATGTCTGTAAAGAAGGGGATAAACTATATAGCATGTCCCCTTCTCTATGGTTTAAAAGTTAAATAGATTTCTTCTTTTCAAAAAAGTCTATTATTTTTTCCTTTATCAGGGAGATGTTGTCTCTATTAGGTTGCCCAAAATTAATTCCATAGGTATTATAAAAAAACAAGATTGTACCTACTGTAAGAGCATTCGTTGAATCCTCCGACTCTTTCAATAAAACCAATACATCATCGGCTATTTCAATTTTCTTTTCTTTCGAATAGCGTCTAATTGCAGAAAGCGCAGCAGTCTTTACCATATGATCTTTTGATTGTAATCCATTTGCAAGAACTTTAAACACTTCTTCTGTTTTAAGCAGTGATAAACGAGTAATTGCCCAGTTTATTACAGAAATAGATGCTCTTGAAACATTAGTGTTTTCACTTTTTATATTCAATAATATAGTATCTATTAACTCCCTGTCATGTTCAAATTGGACAAAATTTTTCCTTATTGTTTCACATGCGATTTCATATAAAAATTCCTTTTTCCCCGTCTCATCAAGCGACAATTTTATTGTGTTCAAAGTTTCTGCTTTAGGCAAATGATAAAAATCAACATTTTTTATTATCTTTTCTACCACCTGAATATTTATGTCATCTTCAAAATTTTCTATTAACATTAATGCGTTGGCTTTAACTGAATAATCTTGAGCTTTTTCGACAAATCTCCTTGCCTGTTCTTCTAATTTTTCCCTCTCCCAGTTTAATCTATCCATGCCTTCCAAAGCATCAATGGCAAAATCGTAATTCTCTGTTTTTAATACCTCTAAAAATATACCCTCTGCCCGATTATCGCCAATATAACTTAATCCTTCTGCACCAATAAAACAAGTGTTTGGGTCTTTTGTCTTATTCATTACCTCAATTATTATCTCATCCGCTACCCTGTATTCATACAATCCCTGGGTTAGAAAACGCACTGCCTGTTCCTGCTCGCTTTTTATCTCTTTCTTTAATTTATTCCGGAATATCTCTACTAAAATATTATACCGTTGCTTACCTAATATCTTTTCCCGCAAGATTAAATTCAGCAACTTGTAATCTTTTTCTTTTAAACCGCTCTTTTGATATAATTCTTTTATCTCTTTATCTCTCCCCACATCAATGCTGGACATTGCCAGGCTTGCCTTGCTGCTTAATTTATGCTGATACGTGTTTGTTTTCCATTCATTGCTAATTTCATTTTCCTGAAGATATTTGATAAATTTGTTGATATCTTCATCCTCTTCCTTGGTCAGCCGCCAGTCGCCGGTCGTATGAAATGATATGTTTATTACTTTTGGCGGCTGCTTTTCGGCTGCTACTACGTAATTTGTCAAATAAAATATATATCCCATTAGTAATATTAATAATATTAATAACTTCTTCATATCAATACCTCCTAAAAGTCCATGTCAAAACTTATGTTTACCTGCCAGGTAAAATTACCCGTACCTTTATCCAACCGCACACGTGTCGTAGCATTAAATCCCCACTGCCCAGTTACTGTGGGGCCGCTTACATTAAATGTCAAATCTGCAACAGAACTGCTAAACTGATAATACTCTGCATCAAAACCATAATCGATTATGGAATTAAACCAACTCGTATAATCTATATCACCTGGTACAGTTATATTTAAATTACCAAAGTTTAAAGTCGTACTTGTACTCCATACCCATACTGTTGATTCAGGCACTACTGTCTGCGGCGCTTCACTTGCAGGAACAGAGCCAAAAACATTGTTCACAATATCCACGATTCCATTATTTATTCGGTCCCTAACAACATCTCCGATACGGGTTATTGTTACTGCTGATAAATATCTCGGGAATTCAGGGTCATGATTGTCTTCCAGTCTTAACTTGTTTTCAATGTCTAACTTAGACCTATCACCTATATCATTTGCAGCATTATTTGCAATCCCAATACCCTGTTTTTTCAAATTATCCCATGATTTATTGAATTTCTTTTCGCAATCTACTCTTACTGGCCCTACGTTAATTACAGGCAAAATTGAAGAAATCTCAACTATTTGTTCATCCGCCCATCCTACTAAATCGGATTCTTCGATCAAATTTGTAAAATCAAATTGTCTTAGGGCAGAATTATAATTTACTTCTAATTGGGAAGTATTATAACCGCTGGTTTGAAAACTTAAATTGCATTCTGCTGGTTCGATAAATGCCCTGATTGATTCTTGCTGACTGCGTAATATGTCTATAGCATAGGTTTCTAATTCAACCTTTATAAAAACAATATCCCCGGAAATATCCTCATCACTCCCCCCACCCGCACTAAACTCCACTCTTACTGCATAATACCCTGGTATACCCGCAGAAAATTCTGTGTTTGCACTGCATGGTAATGTAAATGTCCCTCCACCAGGTCCGCTGATTTGTGACCAGCTATATGTGCCACTCACACCACCTGGTATTACTGTTGCGGCTAAGTTTATACTCCCGCCTGTACCCATATATACCGGGTATGAGCCCGGGGTTGTTATGGTTACACTATAGCACCTTACGCTTGTATATGCACTCGTGCTGCCAGCAGTCATTGCCATAATCGAGGCATATCCGGCACTTGTCGAAGAGGTGAATGTGGTGAAGGCATAGCCGGAAGAATTTGTTACGTCATAATTGTTTGATACTGATCCTCGGCTCGCGTTAAAATATACGTAAACCCCTGCTGTAGGTACTCCGGTTTCAATATTATAGACCATGGCGGTAATTATTGATGTAGAACTGCCGTCTGCCGGGATTTTGTTTGGCGAAGCACTTACGCTGATTGCCTCCCAACAGTAGACTGTTCCCACTGAACTTACAATAAATACAACTATAATTATCGCTCGAAGCAGTATTGCTTTAAATCTCACTCTTTTGCCTCAATCCTCTCCCTGGCATTCTTTGCCCAGCCAAGTTCAGGGTAATTGTCGATAATGTAATTATAATAAGGTAATCCTGCTTGCTTGTCGCCTTTTTCCTCATAGGTATGTCCAATAAAGTAGTAGGCAAGTGCCGCAAGTTCTGCGGCAATTGGATATGCGAGTGTTTTTTCGTATTCGGCAATCGCTAAATCGTATTGTCTTTCTTTTAAAAGTTGGACGGCTTTTTTATGATAATACATGGCAATCACTGTGGAGGCCGGCAGGTTTTTTGGGTATTCCTTAAGTGCTTGTTCGGCTTTAATCTTTGCTTGTTCATAATCTTCTGTAAAATAGGTTAAAACCGCAATTTCCTCCAATGCCTTCTGTCTTAAATCAGGAGCGTTTGATTGTTCGTCATATTCTTTAATCATGCTGCCGAGGATGCTGTTTGCTTCGTCCTTATCTTCCACCAATAGTGCCAGTTTGGCTTCAGTATAATTCCAAGCTGGATCCAGTGGTTTCTGTTTGTCGATAACCGCGGTAATTCTTTCTGATCTATCTAAGACTGATTCAATATATTCTACGCATTTTACCGGATAATCAAAGTTAAATGGCGGGGACTGGGCTATGCTCAGAACCTGCCATAAGATAATCACGACCAATACGGTTATAACGGAAAATTTTATTAATGTCTTCATTTTTTAACTAAAAGCTCTCCATGGGATCTTTTATGTCATCCGTAGTCCCCTCTGTTTTATCTATACCGGCTTTCCCATATTTTTGGTATTTTACAAATTGATTTGCCCTGGCTAAATTCTCATCATAGCAGCGGAATGTCCGGTAAATGCCGTCTAATGCCCTTTCCATTAATTCGGGATGGGTTAACGGGCATAATCGGTAAGCTCTTTGATATGATATCATTGCTTCTCTAAGATATTGTTCATGGATGGCCGGATCAATGTTTTCCATATATGCCTGTGATATTTTCATGTCCCCAATATCTAAACTGGTTTCGGTAACTTCTGTTCTATAGCTGGGGTATTCCGTAATCACTTTTTCATATTCTAAAAGCGCGCTGTGATAATTATTCTGTTTGTAATATGCCCTGCCCTTCATCATTTGGGACATGGCCTTTACCGGGCTATCCGGATAATCATCAATTACCTTTTCGTATTCTGTAATTGCCGCAGAAGGCTGGTTTAATCGGTAAAGATATACCTGCCCAATCTCGAATTGTGCCTTCTGGCATTCAAACCAGGCTTTGGGATAGTCGTTAATAAGTTTTCGGAATTCTTGAACTGCTCGGTGGTGATCGCGGTTAGCATAATATTGGCAGGCTAAGTAATACTGCGCTTGCGCACTCTGGTATTTATCTTGAGGAGTTTGTGAAAGAATACTTTGAAAGTCTTCTGTTTCTTCCCACCCTCCATGCCACCACTCGTGAGGAATTTTTTGCTTAATTAATTCTATCTTTTTATGTCCAATCACTTCTCCGGTAACAAATCCAAAGCTGAAAATTAACAGCATGAAAACTAAAATCCCGGTTATCATCTTAAAACTGTTTTTCATCTCCCCCCCCCATTTTTTATTTAGTCTACGTCTTGGTAAACGGTACACGGTTAACCGTAAACGTAACTATATAGCATATTCAGCTTATCCCTTATCCCTTATCCCTTATCCCTTATCCCTTACGACTTATTCCCCTCTTTATCCTCCGCATACTTATCAACCACACTCTCTTCACACAGCTTAACCCCGGCGCGGTGCGCGCCGCGGGCTATGGCGTGGGCCGCAACCGGCGAGGTAAGCGCAACAAATACGATACATAAAAGCGCTTTGAGCCCGGCGGCAGTAGGTCCGACGACAAGAAATGTGCCAAAAAGTATACTGCATGTCCCTAAGGTAACACATTTCGTCGCGGCCTGCAGACGATTATATACATCCGGCAAGCGCACAAGTCCCAGACAGCCAACAAGGTCAAACAAAAGCCCTAAACTTATAAATAGCAAGCCGGCAATATCACTCATCAAAATCTTTCCCTTCTAAGTATTTAGAAAATGCCAGGATACTGATAAAACTCTGCAAAGCCCAGGCAATGCCAATATCAATATACCATGACCGGCCGGTTGATATGCTGAGTATCGCACAAAAACCCACAACCATAACACCAAGAATGTCCACGGCAACAATTCTGTCGGCTGCGGTCGGTCCTCTAAATATCCGGTAGACGCATAACAACCATGATAAGATAATAATGTATAGTCCCCGGCCTAAAAAAGCAACAAAGGGTAAATCCGGATAAAAAAGAAACGGCAGGGGTCTTATGATAATGAGAGTAATAATCCCACCTAAAACAACAGTACCTAAAAGCCATCTCTGTAATCTCATATCTTCGACCCTATTCAAAAATTTTCTCTAAAATCTTTTCAAAACGACGAACAATAATTTCCGTTGCCCCGGTCACATCTGTTGCCTTTGTGTAAATCCAATGCACATAAAGCACACCTTTCTCTTTATCAATATCCACACTTAAGGTGCCCGGTGTTAGCGTGATAGAATTTGCCAAAAACGTCAGACCAACATCTGATTTTAATTTCGTGTTTACTTTAACAATCCCCGGCTTAATCGGCAGTGCGGGATTTATCACCCGGCAGGCAACATCGATATTCGCCTTAAAACACTCCCATAAAAACACCGGGAGATAGTAAAAAAGAAAATAAAAGTAACGTGCGGGATTTTTTAAAACTGCCGGCCGGCCGGTGAATAAATCCCCAGTTACCACCGTAACTAAAAAAGATACCAATACCCCAATAAGCAGATGCTGGCTGTCCGGTATCCAGCTCAAAATCGACCAAATCAAAAATGTTACTAAAAATAAAATTATTTTGTTCATTTATTTATCTCAGCATCTTAAATACAACTGCGGCATATTTCGTCCCCTGTAAAAGCGCATCTCTTGCCGGTATTAGAAAAATCTCACTCATCCCGGTCATTAATAATATTCCGCCGACAATACATCCCAGCGCCAATATCCACATGGACAGCTGCATAAAAAATGGAACCTCTTTTATTTTTGCTAATTTTTCCTTTAACCCGCCATAAAAGCCATATTTCATTACCTTCAGGTACATGGCTAAAGTCAGTATGCTCACTAAAACCGCCCAGACCGCGTATCCGTAACGGCCGGCCTGAACTGTTGCCGCAATAATCAGCAGTTTACTCCAAAAGCCGTTAAACGGCGGAATGCCGGCAATAGACATCGAACCAATCATCGTTGTCACAGTCGTAGCAGGCATTTTAGAAGACAGCCCGCCCATTTGTTTTAAATCGCGTGTTCCGGTGGCATATTCTACTGCCCCGGAATTTAAAAACAAAAGCGATTTAAATAAAGAGTGGTTAAATAAATGAAACAGCCCTCCTAAAATACCCAGCGGTGTCCCCAGCCCAATCCCGAGGATGACATAGCCAATCTGACTTATGGAAGAATATGCCAAGAGCCGCTTAAAATCCCACTGGCCAAGAGCAAGTATCCCGCCAATTACCATTGATAATGTTCCCAAGAACATAAATATTGCAGAAATGGCCGGAGTTAGTCCAATCACATTGTAGAAGATACGGCAGAGGGTATAAATACCTAATGATTTTATTAATACGCCGGAGAGCATCGCAGATATTGGCGCCGGGGCTGAAGGATGGGCATCCGGCAGCCAGGCATGGAAAGGCACCAGTGCGGCCTTAAGTCCCAATCCCATAATAAATAAAACACTCACTAAAAGAACAATATTTTTCGGCCCTTGCTTTGATAAAACCCCGGCCATATCTGCCATGTTAAGGGTAGAAGTATAACTATATAAAATCGCAATCCCTAAAAGAACAAAAAGCGAGCCCACGCTCCCCATAACCGCATATTTAAATGCGGCTTCGAGTTCATTACGTTCGGTACCAAATGCGACTAATGCATAACTGGCTACCGCGGCAATTTCTAAAAACACAAAAAGATTAAACAGGTCTCCGGTTATAATAACGCCATTCATCCCGGCAACCATCAGCAAAAATAAGGCATAAAATTTCCACTTCGCGGTAAACCGCTCCATATAATTTATTGCATAAAGCGTCACGCAAAACGTAACCAGATTTACCACCACAAGCATAAGTACGGTCAAACCATCCAATACCAACCCTATGCCTAATGGCGGCCGCCAGGCGCCCACACTATATGTAAGCATCCCGAAAGAATTATAGACCTGCACACAAAGCAAGGACAAAACACACAGCCCCAAAGACGCAATAACTCCAATACTATCCGGCAGTCGTTTTATCTTCTTTCCCAAAAGCGAGACTAAAAATGCCCCGGCTAATGGAATAACGACAAAAAGCGGTATTATATTTGCAGTCAACATTATCCTTTCAGTTCCTTTATCTTAGTAATATCAAATGTTTTATACTTCTCGTAAATCCTCATTGCAATTGCCACCAAGAGAGCGGTCGTTGCCAGTCCGATGACAATCGCGGTCAGCACTAATGCCTGGGGTAACGGGTCAACCATATGAAATATATCCGTGGCTTTTGCATATATTGGCGCGCGGCCATCTAAGCGGTAACCGGCTAATATAAAAAACAGGTTCACCGCATATTCCAATATAATAACCCCGACAATAATCTTAATAATATTACGCTTCATTAAGACGCAATAAAGTCCGACACAAAATAACGCCAGGCAGAGTAAATAAATAATCATCTTTTATCCTCTTCCGATACAAATTTATACATTACCAAAACAGCAAATATCAAAAAAAGCCCCGCACCGACTTTAAAACTTATTGCCAAATTACAAACCGGAATAATCCCGGCGCTAAATAACCGGAAATGTTCTCCTTTTGGTAACACATTCAAAAAGAAATACCCGCCAATAAATCCTAATAAGCCCACCCCTAAAAACAAAAGCGCTCCAAAGCTTTCAAAGAAGGACGCCCTGGCCAAAGATAACCGCTTAAAAGCCTCTTCTTTTCCATAGGCAAGCATCAGATGAATAAAAGACAGGGCAATAATCACCCCGCCGGCAAAACCGCCTCCCGGAGATACGTGGCCGTGAGAAATAATGTAAATACCATAGAGGAAAATAAGCCCGACCGTAAGACGAGTAACCGTCTTAACAATTAATGACATTCCTTTACTGTGCTCTTTACTCATACGTCCTCTTCGTTTACCTCAACATCCGGTTTTTTTCTTCCGATACGGCGCATAACTGCTAAAACAGCAATCACCGCAGTCACCAGCACCGTGGCCTCACCTAAAGTATCATACGCCCGAAAATCCAGGATAACGGAAGCCACCAGATTTGCTGCCCCGGTTTTTGCCAGGCCATATTTAAGGTAGTCCTGCGATACCCTCATCCAGGGGAAACCAAAGTCAGGCAAATCCTGTAAACACTGTGATGCCAGTACTAAAAACATCGCAATAAAACTTATGGTAACGACGGTATTAAAAAACCATCTTCCGCTGGTAGAAAAAGGCAGGTCTTGCTTTAACGTAGCTCTGACCAAAATAATCAAGCATAATATTTCTACTACCAGCTGGGTAATCGCGACATCCGGCGCCTTAAGGATTAAAAACACCATGGAAAGCCCCAGGCCAACTGCCCCGACGGAAATCACTGAGGAAAGCATATCCTTTGTTTCCACGGCAATTATTGCCCCGATAATCATAATTATAAGCAAAATATAAAGTTCAATCATGTTTAATGACCCGCCGCGTTTTTTTGCAGAGAACTTAAATCTGTGATAATCCCTGCCTGCCGGTTTAACTGCCGTTAGGTAGTCCGGCAGGTGCGTAGTTTCCACTTCTTCAGTGGAAACTAAATAATATATAAAACAAAACCATCATTCCTAAAAGACACCAGCTCAGATATGAAGGAAGTATGCCATTATGTATGTTGCGTAATATCTGCGCAAAACCGGAAGCTGCTTTCTCACCGATATGGTAAATATCAAACACCTTATTTTCCGCCAAACAATAAATAGTTTTTAGCGGCGCGGTTTCTTTAATGGTGTTATAAAATTCCGTACCCGAGACTCTCATCTCCGGATGTTCCTGCACATCTTCCCCGCCCACAAAAACTTCTGCCTCTCTTGTCTTAGCCGCCGTGCCCAGATAATAAATAACCGCACCAACAACAATACCGACAATCAAGAGTAATGTAGCCAGGCTCGAATTCCAGATACCAAGAAACGGAACATTAATCCCTAAGCTCGGAAAAATGAGCATACTCAAGGGAACTTGATAAGCAAACACCCCAAACACAACACAAAACAAAGCCAGTAAAAGCGGGGGGGCTAACATCTCCGGATAAGTTTCCTGCTGCCGATTATTACCTGCTTGTTTGTAATTACTAGGCTGTCCTAAAAAAACAGCATGTACTAATTTCATAAAACTTGCCAGTGTTAAGGCACTGCCGAATATTGCCGCGATCAGCCAGAGGATCCAAAGCAGCCCGCCATTTTTTGCCGTATTAATTATTCCTTGGTAAACCATCCATTTAGAAACAAAGCCATTAAGCGGCGGTACCCCGGATATTGCCAAAGAGGCAATAAGAAATGAAACAAACGTAACTGGTAAAATTTTGGCAAACCCGCCTAATTTTTCTAAATCAGTTGTTCCGGTCTTTTCTTCAACAACACCCCCGCAAAAAAACAAACAGGACTTATAGATAGCATTATTGAGCATATGAAACAGCCCGCCAGCAATACCAATCGGATTACCCGTGCCAATACCGAGCACCATATATCCCACCTGGCTTACGGCATGATAACCTAAAAGCCTCTTTAAATCATGCTGCACAAGTGCCATCATTACCGCGGCAATTATGGTAACGCTGCCCAGAGCCATAAGCAGGGTATTCATTGCCTGGTTCATGACAAACATTTCCAGAGACAGCCGGACGAGAAAATATATGCCGATGAGTTTATCCAAAGATGCCGGTAAAAACGCGGCTACTGGTGTCGGGGCATCTTCGGCCGTATCCGGCACCCAAGTATGAAAAGGCATTGCTCCGGCCTTGGCAAAAGCACCGGATAAAAGACAAAGATAAGCGGCCACGGCAATCTTTCTATCCAGAAGAACACTTATCTTACTCATCTCCAGTGTCCCGGCTAATTTCCAGACAATAATCAGTCCCAAAAGCATAAGGGCATCAGTCCCGCCGACAATGATAAATGTTTTCTTGGCCGTAGAAGATACCCGCGTTCCTTTACCAAAACCAATTAAGAGATACAACAATAGCCCTAAAAACCCCCACGAGACGACAAATACGAGCAGATTATTGGCAAAAACAGTGATTAGTGAAATAACCGCGGTAAGGATGATATATTGATTATATTCCACCCGGTCATTTCTTTTGCGCATAAACCCGGCAGAATATATTATTACCAGAACAGAAAACAAGGCAATAAACACGCCGACAAAAACTGAAAGCGTATCAAATCTAAGTAATGAAAGGCAGCAACTCATCGAACACCCATCTTTTCTTTTATCTTTTCTGTCTTTTGCTGGGAAAGTTTAACTAAATCTTCACCACTATACAATTTCTTTCCCTTTATATCTTTCACCGCCACCCTCTCGGTACAGCAATAGCAGGGGTCAATCGCGGCCAGGATTATCGTAGCGTCGGAAATCGTCTCACCAATAACCGTTGCCTTATAGGTAGGCAAATTCATATACGTCGGCGCTCTTACTTTATGGCGCACGGGCCGGTTCGTGCCGTCGCTTCTCACATAATGAAACGTCTCACCCCGTGGTGCCTCAATATGGCCAATCCCTTCTCCCGGAGGAATGCTTTTAATATTGGCATCTATCTCTCCCGTTGGCAGATTTAACAGACAATATTTGATTATCTTTATCGATTCAAACGTCTCTAAAACTCTCACCACAACTTTATCAAAAACATCACCATTTTCCGTGACAATCATCTCCCAATCTATTTTATCATATGCCCCGTAAGGGCTGTCTTTTCTTACATCTCTCTTAACCCCGGAGGCCCGGGAGGTCGGACCAAGCGCAGAATAGTCTATTGCCTCTTGTTTTGAAAGAATACCAATACCTTTAGTACGCGCATGCAGCACCGGGTCATCAATAACCGCCTTTTTCAGCATCTCTAATGTCGGCACAATCGAATCTATCTTTTTTAAAACCGGAGGAATATCTTCAGATTTTATGTCACGTCTTACCCCGCCGGGTTTAAACATCGCATAATTATTCCGGTTACCGGATAATATTTCCATTACATCTAAAATCTCTTCTCTTAATTTCCACGCCCACATATACACGGTATTATATCCTAAAAAATGCCCGGCCAGTCCCAGCCATAAAAGATGCGAATGTATGCGTTCGCCTTCGGCAATGATTGTGCGGATAAATTTTGCCCGCTCCGGCACCTCTATCGGAATAATATCTTCCACTGCCCGGGTATAGGCAAAGGGATGACTGGTTGAACATATCCCGCAGATTCTTTCAATTACAAACGTAGACTGATCAAATGTTTTACGTTCTGAGAGCTTTTCTATCCCCCGGTGATTATAACCCACGCGCACATCAATATCAACAACCTTCTCCCCTTCAACGGTCAGGGTAAAAAACTCCGGCTCTTCCTGTAATGGATGATACGGTCCTATCGGAACGATTGTCTTTGCCATTATACTCCTCGGTCACGAACTGCGTTTTTATCCCACTCCTGATAATCTTGTCTTAATGGATACACACCCTCCGGCCAATCTTCTGACAACAGCAGTCTTCTTAAATCCGGGTGCCCCTTAAAATCTATACCTAAAAGTTCATGCATCTCCCGTTCAATCCAGTTTGCTGCTTCAAATACTGTGGACAGGGAATCAATCATTAGTTTTGATTTATCAAGTTTTACTCTTAGAGAAATCAATAAATTTATCTCTTCGAGAATAAAATGATACAAAATTTCCATATGCTCCCGCATATCCACACCTGAAGCAATATTAAACCTGGCGCCTAAATCCCGGAAAATATACTTTGCAACCTTGGTTATTGCCTCCGGTTTAATCTCGATATAGACCCTTTTTATAGATTTATCAAAGACATCAATTATGTCTTCTTTAAATCTTTCCTTAATATTATGTAAAATATCATCTCTATTCATATTCACCCAACCTGAACGAGCCAGAACTAAACATTATTTAATAAATGTTCTGTCTCGTTCAACTTGCCATTTGAAAACCTATGGTTTTCAAACTTTCCCTTTTATTCCTTAGTCAACTACCACCACCAAAGGTGGTGGCTTGCGGTTTAAATTTATTCATACAGTCATTTTATCATATTTCGTTTCTCCGGCATAGCCTTCTGTCCATCACCACCTGTTTAGCAGGTGGTTTTCCACATCTCAATAAAAATTATAGCAGCAAAAATTATCAGCCTGACCCACAAATTATTAAGTATCACTCTTAAAACGTTAGCCATATTCATGTAATTACCTCCTTCCAAACTATCAATGTCTTATTGGTGAAAACCGCCATTGCGGCGGTGAAAGTTTGTAAGGCTTTTGTGCTGGTCCTGGCACTTCTGGATTCAGCTGACATTGGTTACTATATCTTAATAATTCATTTGCAGTTAATATTGCTGCAAGAAGTGCAGCAACTATAATTTTGACTACAGGTGCAAGAATATATTTCCCATAAGGATCTACCGAATTCACCGGATCATTCCCACAATACAAATACATATTCGGGCCGTCAACCATGCCTAATGGATCTGGGGTGATGAATCGGCCGATAACCGGATTGTAATACCTTGCGCCAAAGTATATTAGGCCGGTATTCGGAGAGTATTCCTTGGTTTTGTATTGGTGGTCATTATTCAAAGAGCCGGATTCATTTACTATATTCCCAAACGCGTCATATTCATATGTTTGAATTACTGCTCCAGCTGAGTCCGTAATTTGCTCTACATTACCAAGATGGCTGCAATGATAATATATCGTACTGCTCACATCTGAACTGCTGATCAATCCGCCAATACCGCCGGGTGCACCAGGTATCCTGGTGTATGTGGTTAAACTCGTGCCAGCGGCATCCCGTTCAATTATTGGCAAGGCACGATCATAAACATATTTTACCACATTGCCGTTGGTGTTTCTTGTTATTATTATTTATAAGAGAATTTTTTTGCGGGATAAGGTTTTTGTTTGCATCCAATATTCCCGTTATGCTAAGTCAACTTATTGACATATTGACCATCGTTGTATATTCATCCCTATATTCCGCATGTTTCAACCACTACCAAAAGTCTGATAAATAACTCTTTTTGCTAGTAAATTTACAAAAAACAAAAATAAAACTGTTTGAATAACTATAAAAAAGAAAACATAAATCAGTAGTTGTTTCCCTTTACATAAGCTTCGTTTAACTAATATTGATAGAATTAAGCCGGCAACCCCGTAATAAAGTGCTGTTGCCAAATATCCCTGCAGTGTGCTTTGGACAGGAAATAATAAACCAATAACATTGTGCGCTGTCTCCACAAATATAGCAAGAATAAAACAAACTATACTTAGAGCTCCCGGTAAAGGATTATTTATTGCCGGAATAAAATATAAAAAGTTAAGAATTGTCCCTAAAAACATGCCTATTCCTACTCCAATAAACTTATTAGCATATTTTTGGAAAAACATAGATTTTCCCTCCTTATTTAACAATGTCTTCCCATTCATCCCAAGGCCAACCAGGATATTTCTCTCTCAATTCATCCAACACATCTTCTATCGTTTCCGGATCAGTACTAAAACTTGTTGCCATATCTGCAAATGCTTGGGCGAATTCATCTAAACTTGCATCTGATGTTTCTCCCGGTATAGGTGGCAATTCAGCACAAGGATTTTCTTTTTGCCATTTTTTGTAATAATTTTTCAAAGCTTCATACACAAGACGCCACCGAGGATCCCATCGCCTAAATAAACCAAACGGATCAATTCTATTCACCGGATCATTGCCACAATACAAATATAAATTCGGCCCATCCACCATGCCCATTGGGTCTCTGGTGATAAAACGGCCTATGACCGGGTTGTAATACCTTGCACCAAAGTAGACTAATCCTGTATTAGCCGAGTATTCTTTGGTCTTGTATTGGTGGTCATTATTCAAAGAGCCGGATTCATTTACTATATTCCCAAACGCGTCATATTCATATGTTTGAATTACATTCCCACTGGCGTCAGTAATTTGATTTATATTGCCAAGGGAACTGCAATGGTAATACAGTGTACTGCTTCCATCTGTACTGCTCACCATACCACCAATACCGCCGGGGGCGCCGGGTATACGGGTATAACTTACCAGCGTACTCCCTGCTGTATCCCGCTCTATTATCGGCAACGCGTCATCATAGATATATTTTACCACATTGCCGTTGGTGTTTACAGAAATTCTTCTCCCATCACCGGAATAGGCATATGTTTCAAATGTTCCCCCCGGCAGGCTTACATTTGTTAATCTATTCTCATAGTCGTAGGTATAGTTCTTTACCCCGGATACGAAGCTGGTCTCTGTTGTTAGATTGCCATTAGCATTATAGGTGTAGTTTATTGTCTCACCTGGCGCGACCCTTGAGGTTAATTGATTGCCAGCATTGTAAGTATAGGTAATATTCTGCACGTTACTGTTTTCACTGGTTCTGTTGCCTGCTGGGTCATAGGTGTAGCTGCGGCTATAAATATAACTGCCTGATGGTGCCCTTTTGTTTTCTTCTTCCATCATCCCGGCATTGTCATAATTGTAATTGTATGTATTGTTATCTTTATCCGGGACGAAGAAGGGAACAAACTATATAGAATGTCCCCTTCTCTTTTTATGTATGGGGTTTGTTATCTCCCTTTTACAGAAGATTTTAATGTTTTTAGAACGGTTATTTTAGTTAAGTTAATAAGTTAACTCCGTCCCCCTCATACGAACGGAAACTACTTAGATTTTTTTTCAGCTAAATAAAAAATATTATACACGCCTATTACCAAAAAAATTATAAGAACGACAAGACCCACTAAATCCAGCAAACTACCTGGGATTAAAGGTTCTTTTGCGATACTTACCAAAAAAGAAAGCAAAATAAAAAGAAACCCTTTTGCATAATAATAATAGATCTTTTCCCCTTTTTTATATATTAAAAAAGTACCTATTAAAAATACAATAAGCACAACAAAAAACACTATGTTTGTCCACACGCTATTTAAGATAGCGTCCATTTGATTAATTATGTTCATATTGACATACCCCTTTCTTAACGTCTACCTGGAGGAAACCATCGACTCGGTGGAGGAAATGTATATGGCTTATCAGCTGGTCCTGGGACCTCTGGAACCTCTATATATGCTCCACATGGGTTATAATTTCTCATTAACTGGTTTGCAATTATCACCGATACCATAATAGCTGAAACTATTTTTACTATAATAGGAATCATAATATATTCCCCATCAGGATCCACCTTATTCACCGGATCATTCCCGCAATACAAATACATATTCGGTCCATCTACCATGCCCAGTGGGTCAGAAGTAACAAAACGACCTATAATCGGATTGTAATAACGGGCGCCAAAATAGATCAATCCTGTCTCAGCCGAGTATTCCTTGGTCTTATATTTATATTCATTAATCAAAGAGCCTGTTGCACTTGTTACATTCCCAAATGCGTCATAATCATATGTTTGAATAATATTACCAGCACTGTCTGTAATTTGTTCCACATTGCTGTTGGTGTTTTGTGTAGTTAGTTGTGCGGTTTTGCATTAGACAATTTTTTTTGGCAGGATAATGCTTTTGTTTGTATCCAATATTTAAATGTTCCTGATATTGTATGTCAACTTATTGACATATTTACCATCGCCCCCTATCACCCCACCCCCTTACTGCCCATATATCTTCTATTCAATATATTATTTTTCTTTTTTGGATAGGAAAAAGATATTATGCAAACCAGCTAATAAAAAAATTATAACCATAATTAAGCCTAAAATATCAAACGGTGAACCTGGTTTTAAAGGGGACTTAAGAATTTGTATTATAAAAGACATTAAGATTAAAAAATATCCTTTTGCATAATAGTAAGCATTTCTTTTGCCTTTTTTATAACTTAAAAAACTATCTACTAAAGTCAACTACCACCACCAAAGGTGGTGGCTTGTGCTTGAAAGAGACCTCTAAAAGAGGTCAAATTTCATTTGTTGTTCCTCTTCTTCTTTCTCCTTCTCTTCTTGATGCTTTACATATTTCCTTATCTTTTCTTCATCC
>JBDRCZ010000045.1:0-2116 GCA_043821285.1 Candidatus Omnitrophota bacterium
GGATGAAGAAAAGATAAGGAAATATGTAAAGCATCAAGAAGAGAAGGAGAAAGAAGAAGAGGAACAACAAATGAAATTTGACCTCTTTTAGAGGTCTCTTTCAAGCACAAGCCACCACCTTTGGTGGTGGTAGTTGACTGACAATTATGCAACTATATGGTATATTTATAGAAACGGTAAAATTGCTATGTAAAAATATATAAATGAGCACGATGAAGAAAGAGTATCTGCATAAGCCTGCCGTATTAAAAAATCCTTTAATGTATCAGATTATTGTTTTTTGCTGGCTGCTGGTGGTGGTTTATTTTAACCCGCGCTTATTTGCGCTGTTAATCGGACCGGAAAATATCTTTGCTAAACTGGCGGTAATTTTATTTACCCTATTGCTGGATCTGTTCTGGTTTTATGCGTTTTTTCATCTGGTAACAATTGCGTTTTCGTATTTTACAAACACAATTAGTTTAAATTCATTGCCCGCCGCGGTAAAAAAAACAGACCCCTTGCCCGGCGCGGCATTGCTTTATACAACTTGTGATGATTTTAAGGAAGCGGCGGTGCTTTCCTGCATTAATCAGGATTATGAAAATTATCATACCTATATTTTGGATGACAGCCGGGACCCCGATTTTATCCGCAAAATAGATAATTTTGTAAGACTTTATTCGCAAAGCGTCAGTATTATCAGACGCAAAAATAAACAAGGCTACAAAGCCGGCAATATCAATAATGCGCTTGGTAAACTGCCTGATATTACATATTTTAGTATCTCTGATGCAGATACAATATTGCCAAGAGATTATATCGCAAAACTCCGGCCGTATTTTAATAATCCGCGTATTGCCTTTGTCCAGTCTAAACAAGTAATTAATCCTAAACAGCGCTCTCAATTTGCCCAATTCCTAGGGTATCAAATCAGCCTGCATTATGAGCACTATCTTAAAACTAAAAATAAATATGGCTTTGTCATGTTCTATGGACATGGGGCGCTGATGCGCCGGGATGTCTGGCAGGAAATTGGCGGTTTGCCGGAAATAGCGACCGAAGACCTGGCTTATTCCATGAAAATAAGAGCCGCCGGTTATGCCGGGGTGTATGCCGAAGAGGTTACCTGCTTAGAAGAATATCCGCCAACATACCGTCAATACCGCCGGCGGAATGAAAAGTGGATCCGGGGAACAACGGAGTGTTTATTAAAATTTTATCCCGCTTTTGCCAGCTCAAAACATATTTCCTGGATTGAAAAATTGGACGTTTTTGTTTGTGCATTAAGCCTGCTTTTAGGCCTGCCATTTGTAGCTTTGCTTATGCTGGTAGGAATAATTTTACCGTTCTTCTTTTACCATTTCCGATTTTGCGGGCCAATGATACAGATGCCGGTTATCTACCACAAAAATCTCTGGCTCACAGTTGGACTTAAGAGTAATCTTTTCTGGACCTGGGATTTTTTTATTTTATTGCTCGTAACCCTGCTCAGTCCGATTTTGCCGGCAATGATCGGGTTTTTCCACCATCCGGTAAAACGCGGGAAATACATTCTTATGTATACGTTTATATTTCATGCTATGCAGGTAGTCTCGGCAATAAATCTTATGTCTTATTTATTCAGCCGTAGTGCGACATTCCCGGTTACCGGACAAAAGGAAGTGACGGATAATAGCAAAGGCCATGCTGGTGGTACTCGTTTATGGGGTAATGTTAAAAAATTTGTCAGCCAGCCAAACGCCAATCATCACCTGATAAAAGCAATAGAATTTGTCTTTGCCGGTATATTTATAATCATTATGCTGGTAACGGATAACATCTGGTTTTTATCTTTTGCCCTGGGAATGTTGATTGGCCTGATAAACCTAAAATTCGGGTTTGAGCATAAACTAATACAAAATATCACGCTGCTGCCCTTGATTATTACTTTATTTATTGTGCTGATGATTGGGCGGACATTGCAGTGATTAAACATCGCGTGTACACATTTCAAAGGTATTGGGTATTGCGGATTGAGTATTGAGAATAAAAGATTATAATATTCGAAGATTCTAAGATTCAAAACATTAAGTCTAATTTTGATTGTCTATTGCTCTATTTTTTGCGGAGCAAAAAATAAAGGGGGATAAGATGG
>JBDRCZ010000046.1:0-6132 GCA_043821285.1 Candidatus Omnitrophota bacterium
TATATGAATCTCATACCCACGGTAATAGAAAAATCGCAGCACGGGGAAAGAGCCTACGACATTTACTCCAGGTTATTGAAAGACAGAATTGTTTTTTTAGCGGGACCAGTTACCGACCAGGCGGCCAATTCCATTATTGCCCAGTTCCTCTTTTTGGCTTCCCAGGATCCGAAAAAAGACATCCAGCTTTATATCAATACTCCGGGAGGTTCGGTAACAGCTGGCATGGCGATTTATGACACTATGCAGTATGTTAAACCAA
The DNA here is from genome assembly GCA_043821285.1 of Candidatus Omnitrophota bacterium. Classification (GTDB taxonomy): domain Bacteria; phylum Omnitrophota; class Gorgyraeia; order B26-G9; family JBDRCZ01; genus JBDRCZ01. The sequence goes on from JBDRCZ010000046.1 coordinate 263, forward strand.
ATATTTCCACTGTTTGTATAGGTTTGGCAGCTTCCATGGGAGCTACTTTATTGGCAGCAGGGAAAAAAGGGAAAAGATTCGCCTTACCCAATTCCCAGATTTTACTGCATCAGGTGGCAGGCGGCGTTACAGGTGAAGCGGTGGAGATTGAGATTACGGCAAAACAGATTATTAAAATAAGGGAAAAGCTCAATAAGATTTTAGCTAAGCATACCGGTCAGCCCTTGGAAAAAATTGAAAGAGACACCGACAGGGACTTCTATTTATCAGCCGAAGAGGCAAAGGAATACGGCTTGATTGACGAAGTGATAAAACCCAAGGAGTAAAATCAAATTAGGTTTAATTTCATCCCGCGAAAGCGGGATTTTAGTTTGAAAAACTTCTTGACAAAAGAGTTTTATGCTAAAATATGGCAATGGATTTTATTAAAGTCATTTCTGAAAAAAGAAAGATACTTGTTTTGATATTACTCTTTTTTATTATTGGAGTGATCCTCTATTTTTTTATTTTTAAAGAAAAACCCGTTGAGGTCAGCACTCAAAAAGAAAAAACTTTAGAAGAGCTTTTGGGTGATTTGACCGCTCCAAGTAATGGAGAAAAAACCGAAGTGTCGGCTGAAATTTTAGAATCTCTTACTGCTCCAAAGAAAGGAAGTAAAGTTTCAGAAGATATTATTAAGAGCTTGACTGCTCCAAGTGAAAATCAATAAACGATAGAATATAAACAAAATAATATGAAGAAGACAATTTCACCTAAAACTATTGCTTTAACTTTTAGTATATTAGCTCTTACTTTTCTTGTGAGTTTTTACGTCATCGCCTGGACGGAACCTGGTCAAGCGCCTCCTGAAGGAAATGTAGCTTCACCCTTGAATACAGGTGACGTTGGTCAGATTAAGGAAGGTAATTTGGTGGTTAATGCTTTAGGTATATCAGGTACGGGAGACAATCTTTTTATTATGCCGGCAGGTGCGGGAGCAGGTAGGGTTTTAACTTCGGATGCTTCAGGTGTTGGAACTTGGAAGGCGCCAACAGTAAGTAGTGGACCAAATGCATCATATGGTTTATGCCGCGAGACTTATAATTATTATTTTGGCAGCAGTTACTTGGCGAGTTGTCACAAGGTTCTTTCGCCAGCTTATTGTAACAGTAGTAATCATTGTTGGTGTGAAGGTGGTAATGAATATAATTTACAACAAATTGGAGAAACTATGTATTACGTATTTAAACGACAGTATAGTTTTGATGATCCTACTATTTGGGAAGATAAGCGCATAATGTGGTATTCTTGCTTTAAATAGTCGTTTTACAATAACAATAAACAACATGTATCAACCATCTTCACCCAAATTAATCTCTTTTACTTTCGGCATTTTAGTTCTCACTTTTCTTGTAAGTTTCTACGTCATCGCCTGGACAGAACCTGGTCAATCACCACCTCAAGGCAATGTAGCCGCGCCCTTAAATACCGGCAATGTCGGTCAGTCCAAAGAAGGAGGGTTGATTTTGAATACTGGGGGAGCAGAAAAAGGATTAATTATTGACAAGGGTAAAGTTTGCATTGGTACAGATTGTATAGATAAATGGCCATCAGCTGGTAATGTAAAGGTTGTTATCGGCAGTTCTTGTCCAGGCGGCTATTCGCCAGCGATGTATTATTATGAGTCTAAAACTTGCAAATCTCAGAAATGTACCGATACCGGTGGATGGTTTCCTCCGACCTGTGTTGATTACAGTTCATGCACAACTCCTGCTACTTGGAGTCCGGCACTAGGAGCTGTTTATTTTATAACTTATTATACTACCGCTCCGACTACTCAAGGCATTAGTATCATACCTTCATGTCCTTATAGGACTGGTACTGATGGTCCAATTGTTTGTTCTGCCGACGTAATTTCGCGTACTATTTGTGCTATTAACAACCCTTAATTAATTTATAATGGGAATATGTCGTTGTCCCATTAATTTATAAAAAAAGCATGTTTTTTAATATAAAAAGACAAACAATTGAAAAAATATTATTTTTGTCAATATTAAGTCTTTTCATCGCTTTTAACGCGCAAGCCGGAGCTACTGATAATGTTTCAGGTTGGGTTTGGTCAAAGATGGATGATCCAATAACGCCGGAAGACGAAGGACAGATTGGCTGGATTAGTTTTAATTGCACAAATCAGAATAGTTGTGCGATATCTGATTACGGCGTCAATATCAATTCAGACGGCACTTTTTCAGGCTATGCCTGGGCAGGAGGCGGCGAGGATTCTTTTGGTAGGGCGACGACAACTATCGGTTGGATAAGATTTGACCCCGAAGGCCCTTATCCTGTTTTACCAGATTATTCTACTAGAGTTGATTTATATACTGGAGAAGTTTCTGGTTGGGCCAGGGTTTGTTCCGTGTTTGAAACCGGTTGCAGCGGAGCTTTAGCTGCAAATGATAAGAGAGGCGGCTGGGAAGGATGGATAAAATTAAGAGGAGTTGCTCAAGATGGCAGTGCTTACGGGGTTTCAATAGACAAAATCAGCAAAGAGTTTTCAGGTTTTGCTTGGTCGGATATGGTCATTGGATGGATTAGCTTTAAAGGAGCAATAACCAGTTTCCCTTTTATTCCTCCCAATAGTCCGCCAAATAAACCTGGCATTTCAGGAATAATTTGGGATGATTGTACATTTAAAAAATTAAGTCTACCTGTTTTTAACTGGATTTATTCCGATCCGGACGGAGACTCCCAAACAGCTTCCCAAATAAAGATTTATGGTAAAACCACCCTAGACACAGGAGAATTGGCTTGCCCTCCTACTTGTCTCAGTTATACTCCCTCTAATGATTGGGTTCGTGATAATTTAGAATTTGGTGAAAAAACATATAGTTGGCAAGTGAAGGTAAAAGACAGTAAGGGCAATTGGTCTGTCTGGTCAGATATCCATAGTTTTCAAACTCCGCTTCATGCTTATCCTTCGCCTGATTTCATTCATGCGCCAACCAGTCCGCTGGCTGGGGTCACGGTAACTTTTACTGATAATTCCGTTTGTTATAATTCAAATAATAATCCTGATTTTTGCAAGAATCTAGCTAAACGCTATAGATGGGATTTTGGCGACGGTGAGAGTTGCGACAGCGAGAGTGATGCTGCTTGCTGGGGAGACATAACCCATGTTTACTTAAATTCAATGAGTAATACCCAGGTAAGGCTATCCATTACCGATGATTTGGGAACCTGTAGTTCTTTTGGTGATACTGTAGCTGGTTTTCAAATTAAAAAACCATTGCCCTGGTGGCAAGAAATCCCGCCCGTCATGTTTTTAAAGAAAACGTTGTTAGCATTTATTAAAGCATTTTTAAAGTAAAAAAAAGAAAATATATTTGATTCTAATTGACAAAAACACTAGATAAATGTATAATTACAATAGAAAGGTAGTCCTTTCCAGTAATAGTAAGGAGGTAGACAATGAAAATGTCTATGTCTATGATTTTCCTCCTTGGCCATTTACTGGCCGCTCTGCTCGCCTTCGCCTTAACAGTTACGATATTGGCGGCTCGCATTGCTGGATAGTTTAATGGCCACAAAAGAAGGACCACCATAATGTTCGTTCAAACGACAATGGTGGTCTTTTATTTTTCTTGACGCTATCATGAATGGGTATTAAAATAGATGAACATGGCAGCTAAAAACAAAGGCAATCACGCGATAAAAATTGTCGTTGATGCTAAAATTTATCCATTAGAAGCTATCTATGGCGCAGCCTATGTTTTTTTAGATAAGGCTTATATCCGTTTGGATGGCGATCCGAAAAAGAAAATCATAGTGCTAATTAAAGAGAAGAAAGGATCGGGCGGGAGGACTGCTGAAGGGCTGCGCGACGATTTTTTAAACGAGCTGCTGAATTACGGCTTACGTTGCCAGATTTCGAAGAATAATAGAAAAATTAGAGAATATATAGTTGGTACGGCTCTATTGTCGGCTACGTGGGCGGAAGAAAAAACCGAGAAAGAAACCGAGAAAGATTGGCAAAGCGACCCCTTAGGTATCGCCGTGCCATGGGAGGAAAAGTATGGAAAAAAATAGCAAGACAGTTGTTTTTAATAAAGATTTATATAGTCTTAGCGCCATCCAAAAGGCGATAGAAGCTTTTCGAGGATTGGCTGGTTTTAAGGTTCAAACTGCAAAATCATCGTATAAAGTGATAATTAAAAATTTAGATCAAGATATTGACGGGACGTTGGAAGATGAATTGTCAAATTACATATTAGCTGAAATGAAAAATGAATAAGGTGATTAATTTAAATAAAAAAAAAGTAGCGTTTTGTCGTTTCAAGAAACTGAAAGATAACTATTTGATTACCAACGATATTGGTAATTATTTTTTTCTATCGCCGTCCTTATTTAAACAATATTTAGAAGGAAATCTTGATAAGAAAGGCGAAGTTTATCAGATCTTGGAAAAGAAGGAGTTTATCGGCGATTCTCTTGATAAAGAAAATTTGGTTCGTAATTACAGGAAGCGTAATGCATTTTTATTTTCAGGGCCATCGCTTCATATTATTGTTGCTACCCTCAGATGCAATTACAACTGTATTTATTGCCAAGCCAGTTCCAGAAACTTGAAAGAGAAAGGCTATGATATGGATATTGAGACCGCAAAAAAAGTGGTTGATACGATTTTTTGCACTCCCAATGACTTTATTACTATCGAATTTCAAGGAGGGGAACCGTTGGTGAACTGGCCGGCAGTGAAATTTATCGTCGAGTATGCCAAGAAAAAGAATAAAAAAGCTGGAAAAACCCTGTTTATCACCTTAGTGACCAACTTAAGTTTATTGACCGAAGAAAAATACAGATTTTTAGTTAAAAACAGGGTTATTTTTTGCACTTCGTTGGATGGTCCAGAAGAGCTTCATAACCAAAATAGGCCATGGTCTGGAGGCAGTAGTTATGAGGCGACTACGAAATGGATTGAAAAAATCAAGGCGCGTCAAAAAAAAGACATTGATCTTTATCATATTTCAGCCCTACTGACTGTATCTAGATTTTCCTTAAAATACTCCAAAGAAATTATTGATACTTATCGTAAGTTTGGATTTTCAGGTGTCCACTTGCGGCCGTTAAGCTTTTTGGGTTTGTCTGGTACAATGAGAAGTAGGATAGGTTATTCTATTAAGGAGTTCATGAAGTACTGGCGAGAGACGATGGATTATATCATTGATTTGAATCTTAATGGAGAGTATTTTACTGAACGAGGGTCTAAGATTATGTTGCAAAAGATTTTAACCGATTCAGACCCTGGCTTTCTTGATTTAAGGTCTCCTTGCGGAGCAGGCATAGGCCAGATGCTTTATAATTACGATGGCAAGGTTTATACATGCGACGAAGGCAGAATGCTGGGTAATGATACTTTTCTTATCGGCAATGTTCATAAAAATAGCTATCGGGAAATGGTGTCTCACGAGACGGTGAAATCTCTCTGCGTCGCTTCTTTGCTCGAAAGTCTGCCTTGCGATAATTGTGCCTACAAGCCATATTGCGGTGTTTGTCCGGTCTTAAATTACGCTCTTTACGGCGACATCTTTACTTCATTGTCTGGCAATACAAGATGCCAGTTATATCAAGGGATGCTGGATTATTTATTTGAAAAATTGCAAAATAAAACAATAGCAGAAGTTTTTGAGAATTGGGTTAAGCCCAAAATGGAAAATTAATTACATGAATAAATTTCCTTCTATAAAAAAGAACGTTAAGGCCTTTTTGACCAGTGAAGAAGGAAAGATTACCAAAAAGAACGCAGCTGAACTGGGCGTCGGTTTAGCTGTTTTAGGAGTGATGCTCGGTAATAGTACTTCGGCTCACGATAACTGCTGGAAAGGAGATCATTC
>JBDRCZ010000047.1:0-17698 GCA_043821285.1 Candidatus Omnitrophota bacterium
ACATTTTCTTCACCCCCTAATGCCTTCTATTATATTGCATTAAGAGGCTTAGTTATCCACATATTCACATTGTTAACAAAAAAAAGAAAAAGTACCAAAAAGAAAGAAATACTACTGTTCTACTATGGAATTTTCTCGGCCATTTCCTATGGAATTTATTTTAGCCTTGAGGCAAACTCATTGTAATTTCTCTCAAAATACGACGAAGTGCTATCGGAAAGGGGGAGATGCCACTGGAAGATCCAAATCAGATTATGTTGGGATACATCATGAAAAAGGGGCACCAGACAGTATCCCCTATTGTGCAAAAGGAACGCGTTAATTCCTTTGTAGTCCCCGTTTACCCATTTTACAACCATTCCTGAATTTAATCAAAAGGTTTTTTTTCCGACGTGATTTTTGTGGATTTTGCAGATCCGGTTCTTAATTGCTGAAAATCTCGAAAAACCCTTGAAAAATTTGAAATATGTGGTATACTTTACGTGATATATATAAATACATTATAAATTTATGTTGCAACAATAATTATGAAAATAAATAAGAGGAAGTTTAATGGCAGGTTTAAATAAAAAAATTTGGGTTAAGATAATTGTTATTTGCTTAGTTCAGGCGTTTATTCTGTTTGATTTTTCTTGGGCCGCAAATGGTAATCTAAAAGGATTATTTAATCAGAATACATCAGTTGATAAATCTACCCTGGCTCCTTCTCTGGGTTTGCAAGGTATCCAGGATAGTGTTGCGATGTTACAATCTTTGACCGGGATTGCGAACAGAATGTCTGATGGGCAAAAAGCCGCAATTGAATATGCCAAACAAGTGGGTATAGAGATTGAACCGGTTGACATAGATAATTGTTTGCTTTTGAAAGCAGGAGGTAGGTACTTTTTTATATGTCCAAGCAGTAACTGCGAATTGCCTCGAAGTTTAAATGTCGTATATGAGCCTACAGAAGTATTACCGCTTACTAATGGTTATTTAATAGTATTTCTTGTAGAACGGCCTTATGAGGAAGAATATAATGCTACCCCTGCTTCAATTGGCAACCCACCAGTCACCACAGTTCCGCGACAAAATGATCATGGACCAAGATTAGAAGTTTTGGCTGGTGTTTTTATACCTGTGCTGCTTGCTTTAACTATAATAGGGAGTCTATTCTTGTCGTTTTTCCACAAACAGCAACCCCTGCAAAATATTTCCCCGCAAGCAGAACCACTCAGAGAATACATTCGTCCTGACAATCAACCAAGAATAGAAATTATCCCAGGTAATATAGATAATATTATAACCGTAGCAGCGAATAGAACCAGAGAACCAAATAGTTTTATTCAAAAAATCACTGCCGCCCCTGTGATTTTCACTCAAGTACAAAATAAGACTATGTCACAACAGGGAGGTGTATCAAAGCAAGAGGTTGTGAATGCGTTGAACAAGATTATGAATATTGAAAAGATGAAAGACGACGGATTAGATGAGGCGCAGATAAAGAAGGTACAAAGACTAACGGAAGTTTTTAACAGTGAACGTGGAGAGCTGATTAATATAAGTGAAGGGGTGGTTATGATTGGTGGTCACCAGAGATACGAATATAGGGTAATGCTAAATGGCCGGCTAATTCTTGATTTAGTAAAACTGTCCGAAAGGTATGAAGATTCAGAAAAGGGAAGACAATATAGACACCTGCTGTATGCCGTATTAATTAGGCTTGGCAGCCAGCTTGAATATCATGAAAACTATCCGGAAACTGTTAATGTATTTCTTAATGCTGCTGACAAAATAGAGAATATGGCAGAAAGATTTAGGGCTGATGTAGAGGCAGAGATTGAGGAGATAGATGAGGAGAGAGCTGAAGGTGAAAAGATCGCTGAAGAAATAGATAGGAGCATTAAATTTATTATGGGAAGTTTGAATGATGACGTAAAGGAAGAAATCCTAAAAAATAGAACGACAGAAGACATGACTGATGAAGAAAAGGATAAAATTATAAAAGATTATATTCGTTCGTTTGTAATAGAAGAATATATAAAAAATATGACGAACAACGAAAAAAATGCGATTATAGAGAAAGATAGTAAGTTAACAAATGAGTTGATGGGTACGGAAGAATTTTGGAAGAAGTTTACTGCAGTATATGTTCATAGACAATACCTTTTAATAAGCAATATGATAGAAGTTTTTTCTCGAGAAGGGATAGATTCAGGTGTCTTAGCAGGACTTAAAGCAGAAAACCGTACTAATCCGGAATTATTTAACTTATTAGATGACTGGCAGTATGTGTTATTAAAAATGAATGAAGAGAATGCGTTTGATGAAAGAACAGCAAGAATAGCTATTTTTGGCAATGAAATTTATACATATCATAAGTCCAATATGAGAGATGAGGATAGCAGAAGATATATCATCAGGGTTATATTTGAAATTAGATATCTTGGTGAATTGGTGAGATTAGTTGTAAATATAAAGGGAATTACAATTGATCAACAGGACGTTTTTCAAAACATAGCAAAGAAACCCCAGTTTTTAGATTATTTATCAGGGTCGTCGGATAATTTATTTATGGTAGTGGTAGGAGGAGGAGCATTACTAGTCGTTGTAGGAGGAGGTTTGTATGCATTGAGAAGAAAACGTAATAAATCTACCACAGTACCACGTGCTTATCCAAATAACCCATCATATGCCCCGCAAATAAAGATACAAACAATAACGCATTTCAATTTGGTTGAGCAGGCAATCTAAAAAAGTTGACACAATTGTGCCAACTTTTTATTGGACAGCGAACAGCTTACTGTTTCTAACGACCTCCGGCAGTTTTACTTGAAATTTAACTTGCAATATTAAATATTAAGCATTATACACTTTCCCTCAAAATACGACGAAGTGATATCGTATAAAAATAATTTGATCTTTTTCTTACCGTATCTACTTTGAAACAATTTCTTCTCAAAAACAACCTGATGCTGATCAAGCCAATCTAATGTATTGTATATATCATCAGTGGTAAATAATTCTATCCCTAAAATTTCTTGCACCGCCTGGCCTTCTTGCCAAAATGCTTTCCAGATCTGGATTGCAATTCTGTGACAGGTGTTAATGCTTGTCCCTTCAAAGCGTTTTTCATCGCAATAACCATCTGTCGTGGCCATCGTGTTAGATTAGCGATTGTTTTATGCCTCACTTTTCCTTTGATACGATAACTTTCGACAAGAAGTATTGTTTGGTATGTTTTCGCTCGTCCTCAAATATCGTCTTTTGCCATGAACGGATCCCCGAACAATCCGACGTACTTCTTCCCACCCAGTACGCTCTTCTTTATCCATGCCAGGTAGTTTACCAATATTGACAACAATTCTTTGTCTTGGACCACGCGCTGTTCGTATTGATTCGACCAGTGTCCAATATTCATACATTTTGCCCTTCTTATTCCTTCGATTTCTCCTCAAAACATACTTCTATCGTCCTCTATTTGAATACGCGAGAAAATACACCTATGATCAAAGCGGTAATATTATAAAAAAGGTATAGAGGATTTTTTTGAAGAAAAAATTGGTACATCTGGTAAATTAGGTTCTTTTAAAGTTAACTCGAAGATTTTAAACGGTGAGGGTAGTTTAGAACATAGTTTGGAAATCGACGAGTTCTCGATAACGGAATTTGTAACAATAGAAATCGGCGGGACAATACCAGATGCACGTACAGGTTCGGCAATAAATTTCGAATCACATATTCATCTAAATGAAATATTCCCGTAACGACAATGAAAATCCAATAGCATCTTCTTTAAAGGAATCTTATTTAAAACCATTTGTTAAACTGCGGGAAAATTTTGTCTGTTTGTTCTCTGGTAAACTTCCCCAAAAAACTTGTGTAAGTACTCACGGAAGCTACCCGCTTCCATTTGAAAATATCTTTAACTACTTTGTCAAATCTTCGTAACGCGGTATCTGTAAATCTCGCTTCTCCTAACCATAAACAGACCCAAAAGCTTTCGATGATATTCACCCTGGCTATATTTGTAATGTGAAATCTTGGGATTAAATAATTCTGACCACTGCTTTCTATCCTATTTCTTTTGCATGTTTCAACAACAAAATGACTTGACAAGTTACTATATAAATGCTAAATTAGTCGCGAAGGCAATAATTTAAAATTATAGAGACTTGCATTTTTTTGAAATGGAAGGAAAGATTGGAAACCGGCGGGTTTCAACATATAAAAAATTTCCGCGGCGGCACTATCAGCATTACCTTACCGTAATACTCAGTAGTCTTGGGGCTTACGGGCGACATATCAAGACGAAGGAAATTTTTTATTAATGAAAGGATAAAGAATAATGTCGAGCAGGCATACTCAAAGTGATAAACAGCAAATAGCCGCGCAGCTTAAAAATTATCGCCGCGGGAAGAAGATGACACAGGAAGAACTTGCCCGGATGTTAGCTACTTCCGTGTTTAGTGTAAACCGCTGGGAGACCGAAAAACACCATCCTAATTCTTCGGTGATTAAACTGATGCGGATGCTAAAGGTGCTGAGGTAAATTGAATGGTTGAACAACGTGAACATAGAAGATTGAAAAATAAAATGGTTATATCTGTAGTCTACCGGGACGAGCATAACCAAATTGATGTAGAGCAAGATATTATTGGTGAAGATATCAGCCCCGGAGGATTGAAAATAACGTTGCCACACCAGCTACCTAAAGGGAAAATAATCGAGTTGAAACTTTTTTTGTTTTCTGACCCGATTCCGATATCCACAAAGGGAAAGGTTGCCTGGTCAAATGAAAAACAGAAATTAGAAGTAACCTCCCCGGATAAAAACGATAAACTAAATAGCAGGATTTATTGGGTCGGGATAGAGTTTATAGATATTGAGCCCTTTACCCAGGAAAGAATTATCCGCTGGATTAAAAAAGAGTTTGATGTCAAGAGAGTATATCTTCAGAATTCTGAATAGAGCGGTCAGAAAAAATGACGAATTATTCATTTGATATTTGACATTTGAAATTGTCCATGGGATTATCTATGTTAAGAACTTGTAAGTTCGGAAAGAGGTGCTGATGATGCAAGAGAAACGTCATTATATCCGCTGGGCGAAAAAAGTAAGAGTGACCTATTCTTTGACAAAAGAAGATGTGTCTTACCAAGAGATATTTACGGAAGATATCTGCGAAATTGGACTACAGATTTTAATTGATGATGAACTAAAGCTGCAGCAAAACGTCTGGATAAAAATCGAATTTGTTTATGATGCCGTGCCAATTATCGTTTTAGGCCGCGTTGCGCATCTTGAAATGTTCGGGAATAAATATAGAGTTGGACTGGAATTTACGGGAATGGATGCCTTTTCAAAAAAGCGGCTTAAGCGGCTTTTGGATAAAGCGGCAGGGGAACAGAGCGAAGAGGCGGGAAAAAGAAATGCTAAGGAAACGAACGGGTAATATTAATATAAGTTTGGATATTGACAGTGATTGTGTTAAGGCGGTTGCCGGGAAACTAAAAGCCGGGAAGATCTATCTCACCGGCTTCGCCGGTAAAAAATATTCTACGAAACCGGAACTGGCAAAGGCAATAAAAGAAGTGTTAACAGCCACGGCCAGTGAAAAAGAAATAAAAAATGCCGTGGTTTATTCAACAATTTCCGGCAGTAAATTGTGTACGCGTGTAGTTAAACTGCCGGTTATGCCGTATGAAGAACTCTACCAGGTGGTAAAATCCAAGGTAAGTAAATATGTGTCGGTAGACATGGAGCAGATTGTCTTTAGTTTTTTTGTCCTGGGAGAAATAGAGGAAAGAGGGACAAAAAAGTTAGAGGTTGTTTTTGTCGCGATCCAGAGACCATTGCTTGATGAATATGAGAAATTGTTTAAATATGCCGGTATTGAGCCAAAAGTTTTAACAACGGTTTGTTTTTCCGGATGGAATTTAATCAAAAAAACCGGCCGGGAGAAAGATATTACCTCGCTGATGTTGATTGATATCGAAAATCAAGGAACAGATATCACCGTATATAAAAAAGACCGGATTGTGTTTACGCGCGATATTTCTATTGGCGGGAGTAATTTTATCGATATTATGAAAGAGGGACTGCCTGGCGCACTGAACAAAGATGAGAATATTAACCTGGTCTGGAATGAAGCCGCACAAACCTCTCCCGGGACGAAAAATGTTGCTTATGAAAACGTAAAGGGGATGCTTGAGGCCGAGGCATTGGTGCTCTCTAAAGAAATCGAGCTGACCTTGGACCATTATTACCAGATTACGCATGGAGAAAAAATCGATCGGTGTATAATCTTTGGCGAAAGTTCGGCAATTAAAGAATTGACAAATTTTCTGAAACAAAAGTTGAAAATTCCCGCAGAATGTCTGGACTTTGCTGACCTGCCGATAGAATTAACTGCGGAGAAAAAAGAAGAATTTAAAAATAATTTTGCCTTTTATACCAAACCCTTAGCAGCATTGTTTACCAGCGCGGATCAGCTCAATCTCGCTAAAGAGATAAGAAAGGGAACCAAGAAAGGCAAAACGTTAACTCGTCTTTTCCCGCAGTCTAAAATGTTTATCGGGATAATCATCATGTTTATCTTTATTTCGGTCACAATTTTTGCAATCCTTAAAGGGTTAAATTTATATTATCAAAATCAAATTCGGGCATATAAGGTGCGGCAGGATAAATTAGAAAGCTGGGTTCTTCAGGGAATAGAGACAAAGCGAAAGATGGACGTTCTTGATGGGGAAAAAAAACTTTTTCAACAGCTGGTTAAACAATACCCGGCTTATTTAACGATTATTACGGAAATTTGCAATTGCGTGCCGCTGGGAAAAATAGAATTGGATAAACTCGAATTTGTTAGTCAAGAAGGTGCTGATCGGAACAAGGAGCGTTCCCCGTTGATAAAGGTTACCGTTCATGGTAAAGTGTTAGAGGATGATTCCGGAAGTTCAGAACTTACCCGTTTTGTGCTGCAGTTAGAGAAAAGCGGGTATGTCGAAAATATTTCGGCTACCGCGACAGAGTTAATACCGGATAAACAATATGGAAATGTATTATTAGATAACGGTGTTAAAGTCGTGAATTTTATGCTCCATGGAAATGTGAGGATAAAGGATTAAACTTGATTATTTCCTGTAGCAAGCGTGAGGGTGATATTTTGGAGGGAAAGTTTGAAAACCGCAGGTTTTCAAATGGATAAAAAGATTCCGAAGGAATTTTTTTATTTTTGACACGGCGATAAAAAGGTGATTTATGGAGGAGAAGAAAAACCTGGCTCAGGTGATCATGTTAGGATTAGCAGGGCTGTTTTTTTTAACGACCCGTTTGTACATTCCTCTGGGGAAAACAAACACAGAGCTCTTGTCGCAATACCGGCAATTGGTAAAGGAGGTCAAAGAAATTGAACAGCTAAAAAGCGCAAAACTGCAAAACTTAAATCTAAGAATAAATGAAGTGGTATCCCGTTTAGAAAAGAGTTTTCTCCAGGAAGGAAAATTGAAATACGTGGAACAGCTCACCCTGCCGCCGGCAGGTTCAGGCATAGTTTTTACAAAAATAATCCATGGCCAACCGAAAAACAACGAAGGATGTCAGATCTTTCCGATTGATATTAGTATGCGGGCTTCATTTTATGATTTGATGGAATATTTAAGAAGCATTGAAACACAGCCGTTGCTTTTGGGAATCAGCAGTTTAAATATTTCCCAGAGCGCCCCAAACATCGAAGTTTTGGATATAAAAATATCATTTTTAGCTTTTAGATTAAGCTACGAAACTCCGCCGATAAGCACTTATCTGGAACATAAGTATGAACCACTGGATATGGTGCGTTTAGAGAAACTGCTTGAGCCGCTGAGCATGGCTTGGCGGAAAGATATTCGTCTGAGCTTAAGCAGCGATGATTTGTTTTCTCCCCTTGCGGTCTTTAAAAAAATAGACGACAAAGAACCCCCGGCTCTTCCCAAGATCGAAGAAATAACAATTGATGACGTTTTCTTAAAAGGGATATTGCGGATTGGAGAGAAAAAGGCGGCTTTGATAAATGATCGCGTAGTTATGGAAGGGGAGAAAATCGAAGGAATGGAAGTGAGCGAAATACGCGATAATGTGGTTATTTTGCTTAAGTCAGGAAAAACATATATTTTGAAAATGGGAGTGGAGAATGAAAAGATTAACCCTAAGTAGCATAAGAAATCTGTGGCTGGTATTTCTTATCGCGATGATTTGTGCCTTGCCCGGGGAAAGTTGTCTGGGGGAGCAAGACTCTTTATGTCCTGCCAGAGATGAGCAGGAAGAAGGTTCGGCAATAATACCCCCAGGCAGAGCGATGGATTTTGAGGGTGAGGGAAAAGACAAAAAATTTAATACCACCTTATTTCGCGTCGAAAATCTGAATTTAGATGAGGCGAAGAATAAAATCAAACAATTGTTAACTAAAGACGCAGGAGAAGAGGTATCAGTGAAGGAATTTGTGGTTCAGCGCTCAGGTAAAAAAATCAACTTTCTTATTGTTAAAGATACCCCGCAGAAGATTGAGGAGATTGGGGCAGTTTTAAAAGAATGGGAAAAGGACTATGCCCCGAAAACAGTTGATTTAGATTTTTATAATGTGCCGTTAGGCCGTGTCCTAACGACCATTTCCCAGGTTATGGATTTAAATATAATCGGCGGAGAAGGACTTGCGGAGAAGATCACCATTCATTTTAAAGATGTTTTGGCGAAGGATGTCTTGGATATTGTTCTTAAATCCACGGCATATACTCATGTTAAAGAGGATGAGATTATCAGGATTGTCCCTAAAACAGCGGTGCCTTTTGTAAGTGAAATTTTTGAACTGGAATATACCACTGCGGCCCGGGTAAAAGAGGCAATTATGCACTTAGCTGGGAAAGATGGCGAGATTAAGATTTTTCCTAAATTTTCTCAGGGAGAAAGTTCCAATGTTCTTGTAATTACCGACAAGGCAGAAACAGTGGAGATAATAAGAGCGGTAATTGAAAAATTAGATAAAAAGCTAAAACAGGTAATGATTGAAGTTAATTTTTGTGAAGTGACGTTAACTAATGAAACAAAGATTGGGATTGATTGGGTGCTCAAGGCCTCTTTAAGCGGCGCAAATAGTCCAACCGTGTTTCCTTTTAGCCAAGCCGGGAAAAGAATTATTGACCCGCCGGGTAATTTAACCGCGTCATCAACAACGCTAACTGTAGGGAATATGTCTTTTGCCGAATTTTCAGCCGTCTTGCAGGCATTGGACAGCAAAATCAAACTTGATGTCATTTCCAGCCCGCGGGTGGCAACACGAGACGGAGAAAAGGCAGAAATCGTTATTGGCGATAAAGTGCCAATTCCTTTATACGAAAGGAATAGAGAAACCGGCACACTGGAGATCACCGGATACCAGTCCGAAGACATTGGCGTGGTCTTGAGAGTGATCCCGGTGGTAAATCGTGATAATACCGTGACTTTAGAAATACATCCGGAGGTTAGTGAGACCACCGGATTTACCGGGCCGAATAATGAAAGACCAATAATTTCTACGCGTCAGATAACTACCGTATTTACGATAGAGAACGGAAAGACGGTTGTTTTAGGCGGGCTAATGAAGCAAAATTTAATAAATACATTCAAAATCGTCCCAGTGTTAGGACGACTGCCGATTTTTGGCCGACTGTTTAGATACAAGGATAATAGTGAACAACAAACAGAATTATTAATATTTATCACCCCGCAGATATTAGATGAAACACACTAATTACTCGTGATTAGTATTGCGCGTGCCCCGTTGTCACGAAGTAGACTTTCGGAGGGTATTGCGTATATTGCGATAGTTAAAGCAACGGTAACGGTTAGAGTAATGCCTGTCTGTCTATTTCTCCACTGATACTTTGGCGGATTTTTGATCCTCAACAAGGTCGTAGATCCGCTGTCGTATTAGCGGTGGGCGGCGGGGGACGTTCTGTTTTGTTGTTCGGTTACGGGTACAAAATCTTTTGTATCGTGTATTGCCTTTTTTATTGCCATCTTTTTATTTTTATGCTCAATACTCGATACTCAACACGCAATACGTATTTAAAAGGGAAAAATGAGTTTGGATAACCAGAAAAAAGATAGTAAGAAAAAAATGCTGCTCGGAGAGTATTTGTTAGAAAAAGGATTAATAACTAAGCAGGATTTAGACAGTGCCTTAGAGAAGCAGCAAGCTACCGGACAGCTCTTGGGGCAAATCCTGATACAAAAACATCTGATTAATGAGGTGCAGCTTTATCAGATATTAGCGGAGTTGCTCGGAGTTGAATTTTTGGACATGACCGGGATATTGATCCCGGAAGATGTGATTGCTTTGGTACCGGAGGATATTGCGGAGACTTATAATACGGTGCCGATAAAAAAAGAAAAAGATGTCTTGACGATTACAATGATTGATCCACGAAATACTTTTGCGATTGATGAATTAAGGATGATTACCGGATTTATTATAAAGCCGATGTTGAGCACAAAGACGCAAATTCGCTTGGCGATTGAAAAATATTATGGTAAAAAAGATATTGTTGAAAAGGATATTATTGAAGAGGTGCTTAAAGTTGTCCAGAAGGCCGGCGAACAGGAAACAGTTGAATATACCAAGACTAAAGATATTGAAAAAATCAGACAATCTGCAGAAGATACCCCAATCGTAAAATTAGTAAATGCCTTCCTGACCGATAGCGTGAAAAACCGGGCGAGTGATATCCATATTGAACCATCAAGAGCAGGTTGTAAGGTTCGGTTTAGGGTAGATGGAATTTTGCATGATATTGTTACCCTGTCAATGCAGTTTTATCCCCCAGTAGTCTCTCGGATTAAAATTATGGGGCGGATGGATATTGCGGAAAAACGTCTTCCGCAAGATGGCAGCTTTCAGATTGAGTTAGAAAAGAAACATGTGGATATAAGAGTTTCCACCTATCCAACCATGCACGGGGAAAAGGTCGTGATGAGATTATTGGTAAAAGAAGAAGCCCTGGTTTCCTTAAATCAATTAGGGTTTGAAGAAGATGAGTTGCTGGTTTTTGAATCTTTGATTCAGAGACCTTGTGGTATTTTTCTCGTTGTCGGGCCAACTGGTTCCGGCAAAACAACCGCACTTTACGTAGCGCTTACACAAATAAATTCCCGGGATATAAATATTATCACTGTCGAAGACCCGGTAGAATATGAGATTGAAGGCATTTCCCAGTCACAGGTTAATGTTCGGGCCGGGTTTACATTTGCCAATTCTTTACGTTCGATTATGCGTCAGGATCCTGACGTAATATTAGTCGGCGAGATTAGAGATTTAGAAACCGCACAAATGGCCGTGCGCGCCGCCTTAACCGGACATATGGTTTTTTCAACCCTGCACACCAATGATGCCCCGGGGGCAATAACGCGGCTTATGGATATGGGGATAGAACCATATCTCATTTCTTCTTCGCTGGTGGGGATATTAGCACAGAGATTAGTCCGGGTAGTTTGCTCGCGCTGCCGGGAAAAGACTATGCCGCCACAATCTATCCTTGATAAATTTAAATATGAGATGGAATTATCTAAAGATATCACCCCTAATTTTCAACGAGCCAAAGGCTGTGAGAATTGCAAAAATACGGGATATAAAGGAAGGGTAGGAATATATGAGCTGCTGCCGATATTGGGTGATGAGATGAGGGCATGTATTACTACTGGGTTTCGGCGTGCGACATTGAGAAAAATCGCAGAAAAAACAGGAATGAGAACGCTAAAAGCTAATGGCTTTAGAAAGGCATTACGCGGGATTACTACCGTGGAAGAGGTATTACGCGTTACGGAACTAGTTTAATAAAAATATCTCCTCGCAGCAGGCTAGGGGGATATTCATCTGTATTTACGAACCTATGCCAACATATCAATATAAAGCAAGAGATGAAGAAGGACGGTTGATTTCCGGGAAAATCAGCACAACTGGCGAAAAGGAATTAGCCGCTAAGCTGGAAAGCATTGGTTTTTTTCTCGTGAGTTTTTCTGTTGAGAAAAAAAATCCGTTTAGTGAAGACATTATCCAAAAATTTCAACGGATAAAACCAAGAGACTTATATACCTTTACCCTGCAATTATCGTATACGATTAGTTCCGGAGTGCACATATTATCTTCTTTACGCTCAATCGCCGACGGCTGTAAAAACAAAAAACTGACGATGGTCATAAAAACAATAATTAAAGATTTAGAAAGCGGCCGGTCGTTTTCTGAATCTTTAAATAAACACCCGCGTATCTTTAATCCGTTTTATACAAACATGGTTGGCTTGGGAGAATCATCAGGGACGCTGCCGAAAATTCTCTACAGTCTGGTAGAATATATCCGAAAAGAAATCCAGATTAAACGCAAAATTATCCTTGCCCTAAGCTATCCGATAGTTGTATTACTTATTGGTGTTGGCTTAATAACCTATATCCTAATTACGGTTATGCCGCAGTTTTTAGAGATATATGTTGAACAGGGAGTCCCGTTACCTGCACCGACATTAATCCTGCTTACGATGAGCAATTTTTTAACCGGGTATTGGTGGATAATTTTAGCCGTAATTGCCGGGGGCATTGCTGGTTTTAGATTATTTATAGTTAATGATAGAGTAAAACTGAAGATAGATACATTAATTTTACGGCTGCCAATTATCGGAGCAGTGCTAAAAAAGATGTATGTAAAGCAGTTTGTTGACGGGATGTATTTACTTTATACCGGGGGGCTGCCAATACTGCGATCACTGGCAATCATAAAGACAATATTACAAAATCAATATCTTGGGCAAATAATTGCGGCCCTTTCAGTGCATATATCTGAAGGAAAAAGTTTAGTCAGCTATTTACAACTTACTGATTTTTTCCCTCCGGATATTCTGGGGATGATTAAGTCAGGGGAAGAAGCCGGGAGTTTAGATAAAGTTTTGGAGAAAATTTCCGTGATTTATGACGAGGATGTTACTTATTCCATAGAAGGACTGCTTTCTTATTTTGAAATTGGAATTATTCTGATGATGGGGCTGGGCATTGGGTTTATTGCCATGGCCATCTTATTCCCGATTTTTAAGTTAAGCAGTGTGATGTCCGGGAGATAGTTTTAATTTGCTTGTTCACTATTTTTTCTCCGTGCGCTCTTTAAAATGAACGGTCATTTTTCAGGATAATTTTGTCATTTTTGATAACATATTCGCCATTCGGTTGTCTCCGACGGACATCATAGATTTTATAGAACTAAAAAACATAGCTTTTTGTCAAGTTATCGTCGAGCACAAAAGTGACAATACCGAATGGCTAATATGTTACCATTTTTGCAACTTGTTTATATAAAACAAGTTGCAAAAATGTGTCATGTTATAAATTGTTTATAAAACTATTGACGAAGCTAGTATAATATACTTTATATTAGGGAGATTATAATCGAATAACAGGACTTTTTGAACTTGAGTATTCCCTGTAGCAAGATAGAGGGTAAAAGTTTTTTGTTTTTGCGAAATTGTCTTCGACAATTTCGTTTGCATCCGCCTAGGCGGATGACCGGAAAATGCTTGTATTTTCCGTGTATGAAGATACCCCGTCTCTTGTTGCAGGGTATCTTGATTACGAGAAGAAAATTTTTTTATTGTTGACTTTCAAAAATTATTTGAATATAATTTAAATGAATGTTATAATAATCGCGGATAAGGAATAAAAACAAATAAAATTCACCACAAATAGCTTAATTGGCAAAAAGTGGATACAAATAAACAACAAGAATTTGCCTTTGGATATGTGGTTAATAATTTGATAGTACCTTTTTTTAAGCAAAGGAGGGGAGAGTGATGAAGGTAAGGGGTTTTACATTGATTGAGTTGTTAATTGTAATAGCAATTGTTGCAATCTTAGCCGGGGCAATGGTGCCGATGTTTAGGACTACTCAACTAACAGCACAGCAGGCAAGAGTTAATGCGGATCTGGATTCGATTAAGACGGCATCAATGATGCTTCATCATGATGCAGGAGCAGGCGGATGGCCAGCAGCAGTGACTCCAGATATTGGAGAGGGACTGATAAATGATAGTGATGGTGCGGGCGGTACAATCGGGAATTGGGCTGGGCCCTATATGGATGAATGGATAAACGACCCATGGGGGAACGCGTATGACATATATGATGTAGTTGGTGCTACTACTTCCCGCAGGGTAAGATCATTAGGCGCAGACGGCGCAATTGGTGGCACAGGCGCTAATGCGGATATTGATTTACTGCTAACCCCGGATATTACCATGTAAAAATTGTTTTGTGAATGGGTTTTTGTTTATTTATAACCCCCTATATTATGATTTTAATATAGGGGGTTGTTTTTTTAAAAAATCAGCAAAATTGCGCTCTAACCCTTGACAAAATGCAAGTTTTGATGTATACTTAATAACAATAGTAATAACCCAAATTTTACATCAGGCTAAATTTGCCCGAAGGGTCGATCGTCTAAATCCTATACGGATTTAGACGTGTTATCGGGACATCCCGAGATTTACATAAATCTTTTTGGTTTATATGTACTTTTTTTAACTATTAATTTACAAAGAAGTTACAGTTATTATTATTTCTAATGCAAAATTTGGCTAAACTGCTGTTACAAGGAATAAATGGAAAAATTGAAAAAAAGAGCAGGAAAGAATAATCAAATGCGTGGAATAAAAAATATAATTTTTTTGATACTGATCATCATTATGTTTTATAGCATAAGCTATAAACAAAAGCTATGGGATGACGGAGCGAAAAATGAATACTATAAAAACGGGCAGATAAAGACCGCAATGCATTTTAAAGACGGAAAGGCAGAAGGTGCGGCAATGGAATATTATGCAAGCGGCCAGTTTAAAAAAGAGATGTGTTTTAAAGACGGGAAGGCTGATGGGACTGCCAAAGAGTATTACGAAAACGGGCAGTTAAAGGCTGAAATGTGTTTTAAAGACGGTGAAAAACACGGAATCGCTAAAACATATTACCCCACCGGCCAATTAAAGGAAGAAATGAATTTTACTGATGGGGTGATATACGGGGCAGCTAAAGGATATGACGAAAATGGTAAATTATGCCGCGAAGGGCAATATCCCACCGAAGAGATAAACGGCGTTTACAAGCGGTATTATGCCGGGGGTAATTTAGAACAAATTGTTACCCTTATCAATGGAAAAGAAATTAACCGAAAACTCTACAATAAAAACGGCGAACTTATATCCGACCAGTATTTCTAAACTCTCTCAACCTGAATAAGCCAAAAGTGAACATAATCGGGGGTATTCTGGCTTGTTCAGGTTGGCACATGAAAACCATAGGTTTTCAAACTTTCCTTTTTTTAATTGAGTTGATGATTGTTATCGCGATAGTTGCGCTTCTTGCCGGGGCGATGGTCCCATTATTTAGAACTACGCGATATGATGCGCAAAAGCGGAACTGCCGGGAGTTAGTCCCGAGGATTTGAAACTCTCAGTTGACGGTAATTACTTAACCATCAGCGGCGAAAAGAAAGAAGAGCATGAAGTAAAAAAAGAAAATTACCATCAGCTGGAAACTTTTTTTGGCAGGTTCCAGAGAACAGTTTATCCCCCTTCAGAGGTAAAGGCGGAAAAGGCAAAAGCAACATACAAAAATGGGATACTTAAGGTGGAATTGCCGAAAACAAAAGCCCCCGAGCAAAAGGAGATAAAAATAGAGGTCAATTAATTGCTCATAACAAATATCAGGGCTGGGAAGATTTTTCCGGCCCGGATTATTTTTGCCGGGCAATTATTTTTGTGGAGCAAAATAATAAACGTACTGTTTTCTGCGGTTTTACAGCAATGCAGCTTATGTCATCATTAAAATTTTGAAAACCTGCGGTTTTCAAATGGATAAAAACATTACGAAGGAATTTTTTTATTTCGGTTGCTTTAGAGGCTGATTTTTGGTATAACTATAATTGCGTAAAAATTAGTGATTGACTGGGTAAAGATAAATGACAAGTTAAGTGATCAGGAGTTAGATAGATTAAATAAAGAGTATAATGATAAATAGGGACCGGGGGTTGAATAGAAATGAAGATAAAAGATATTATGACAAAAGATGTAATTACGGTACTTCCAACAATGGATATTCATCAGCTTGCGGAATTATTTATTGCAAAGAATATCAGTGGCGCACCAGTGGTGAATGAGCAGGGGAAATTTTTGGGGGTGGTGCTGGAAGAGGGACTTATCTTCCAGGATAAAAAAGTACATCTGCCGACATTTATTAATCTTTCCGTAGGATTTCTCACCTTAGGCACGCATCGACTGGAAGAAGAGTTAAAAAAGATTGCCGCTTGTACGGTCGCAGACATTATTGAGCCTGATAAAGAGAGGTTTTCCCCGGAGACTTCGGTAGAAGACGTGGCGACAATGATGATCGAAAAGGGAAAGCATTATTATCCGGTGGTAGAAAATGATAGGATTGTTGGTGTGGTGACGAAGAAAGATATTGTACGCGCTATTGCGAATAGAAGAGTATAGGGGTGGGGATAAAATCTCTGCCCAAAAATTGAAAATCCGCAGTATTATGCCCGGATTGGCGCCCGCCAAAAGGATCGGCGGGCAGGGATAAATTCTAATAAATAAGTTACATCGCTTTCAGCGTTGTAACTTATATCTTCATTTATGTTAATATATTTGATTTTATTATTTACGATTGTACCGATGGCAGAACTTGCCTTGTTACTCAGGGTGGGGCAGATTATTGGTGTATTTAATACATTATTTATTGTTGTTGCTACCGGGGTAACCGGTGCATATCTGGCAAAATTGCAGGGACTGATTACCTTACAGAAGATTCAAGAGGATGTAAATCATGGCCGGATGCCGGGAGAGCGATTGATTGACGGAGTAATAATTTTTTGCAGCGGAATATTACTGCTTACCCCGGGTTTTATCACCGACATTATTGGTTTTATGGGACTGGTTCCATCCACCAGAGATGTATTTAAACAATGGCTTAAGAAAAAACTGCAGGACAAGATTAACAAGGGACAAGGAATCAGATTTACGAGGTATAAAAACTAATATAACCAATGTTCCACTTCGTAGGTGGAACATTGGTTAATTTAAGATGAAAGGCATGGAGAGGTACCGAAGTGGCCGAACGGGATCGCCTGGAGAGCGATTGATCGGTCAAAAGCCGGTCCGTGGGTTCGAATCCCACCCTCTCCGCCAATTTTCAGAAATCGGATTTTGGGCGATTGTTGCCTCGCCCCGCCAAAGGCGGGGCTCGGCTTCGGCAAGGATTTTGAAGGGAAATTTGAAGTCGCAAAACAATTTCTGCCCGCTCAAACGGAAGTTCGAACCAATCTTTTTTAGAAAATCCCGACCCTGTTCGGGATTTTCTTGTAAAGCGGTAATTTCGGCTTGTTTTACGGAGTTTATGAATTTAGCGGCGAGTTCGAACCGATTATTGCTTTTTTGCTCAAAAGCCAATAGTTTATCTTTCAAAAGCTGTTTTTGATTGACGAGCTTGTTTTTAACTTCCCGATATTCTGTGAGATTTAAGGCGTTTTCAAGATAAGCGTTCATCAGTTTTTCCAGCTTCTCGTCAATCGTTTTTATTTCGTCTTGAATTTTTTGAGCAAAAAAGCGAGATGATTGGACTTTCTCATTTTTTTCGTTTTCCAGTTCATTTATCATTTTATCAGCCCAATCATCGGGCA
>JBDRCZ010000048.1:0-3437 GCA_043821285.1 Candidatus Omnitrophota bacterium
TTTATACTTTCCCTTTGCCTCTTGTATATATCCCAGAAATTTTTTAAAGTCTTCTTTGCCGACATATATCTTTTTGCGATTGTCGCCGCGGCTGGTTATATGGTAAAAATAATCCTCTCCCTGTAATCTATACTGTCTAGCTATACCGCCATTTTACCTTCTCCTCTATCCCTTGTTAACTGTTTTTCAAGTTTCAAGGGCTGACCCCTTTGTTTCTCTTGCACTGTGTCCAGCGGACCCAGATAAAATTCCCGCTTTCATCTAACCTAAGCTGTGAGCCGTCACATTCAGGTCCCCCAGTCAACTACCACCACCTTTGGTGGTAGTTGACTAATCGTTTAAATGCGGCCGCGGCATGGTCTAAATTGCGCTGATAATAATGTATCTTGCCAATCCACATTAATCCCTCACTCGCATAATATGATCCGCTGTTTTTTTTGCTTCGTAAAAAATAGAAGAAGGGGACATTCTATATCGCTTGTCCCCTTTTCTTTTCGTATATTTTGGGTATTTCGTGGTAAAAAAAGGTGTTTTTTCTAATAAAAATAGGGTATATTACCGCCCTATTTTGAAAAAAACAATATCCTTCTTTGCATTAATACTTTCATGCTTTCATCAGCGTCCCTTTCTACTTATAATAAAATCAAATATTTTAAATCTTAATTTTTTATGCTTCCTTTCACTTGTTGTCAAGTTGAACTGCTCCCATGTCTTTTAAAAATACTATATTTTTAATGGCTTTCCCCATTTTAGGGATAAATCTAATTGTATAAAATATAGCACAGGCATGAATTAAAATTAATATCGCCGTAAAAGCAAAAAGATATTTTTTATTAAACTTTAGTCTAATTGCTCTTCCATAAAATAAGCCTATTGCAGAAAGATATACCAGGAAAAATACGGTATATATTTTACTTGAAAAATTGAAATATTCTGCACCCCAGCCTATAATAGCAGTAAAATAAAGAATAACCCAACTAAGCAATTTATTGTCTGTTATGTCAACGTTCTCTTGTAAATAAATCAAACTTATTCCAAAAAACAAACAAAATAAAAGCCCAATAATTTCATTTTTATATTTGAACATAACATCCACATCCTTTCCCTTCAAATATATCTTCCAAGTCATCTCATGGCCAACCAAGATATCTCTTTTGACTTCCGCACTTTTTCAAAATTGTGTCATACTGCTCGTAAAAATTTGCAACTTACGGTGTCCCATTGCGGAAGTCAGGAAATATATCTTTCAAGTCATCCCATGGCCAACCAGGATATTTCTCTCTTAATCTATTCAGTATATACTCTAGATTTTCTGGGGTCTGACTCAAACTTGTTGCAGCGTCTGCAAATGCTTTTGCAAATTCATCTATACTTTTATCCATGGTTTTTCCAGGTATTGGAGGTAATTCTGTGCAAGGATTTTCTTCCCTCCATTTTTTGTAACTATTTTTCACTGCTTCATAGACTATCAGCCATCTGGGATCCGATCTCCAAAATAACCCATATTCATCTAACAAGTTCACCGGATCATTCCCGCAATACAAATACATATTTGGGCCATCTATCATGTCCAGTGGGTCAGGGGTGATAAAGCGGCCGATTGTAGGATCAAAATACCGGGCCCCAAAATATACCAGGCCAGTATTTGGGGATGTTTCCTTGGTCTTATACTGATATTCATTAGTCAAAGAACCTGTCTCTGAAACTACATTACCAAATGCATCATAATCATAGGTCTGAACTACATTACCACTGGTGTCAGTGAGTTGAGTTACATTGCCTAAGTGTGCACAGTGGTAATAGTATTGTGTATTGAGTATTGAGTATTGAGTCGTGTGCCGAAATCAATCCCCCAATGCCACCTGGTGCTTCGGGTATCCTGGTATATGCAGTCAAGGTCGTGCCTGCGGCATCCCGCTCAATTATCGGTAATCCTGCATCATAAATATATTTTACCACATTACCATTGGTATTTACAGCAATTCTTCTGCCATCACCGGAATAGGCATATGTTTCAAATGTGCCGCCTGGCAGGGTTGCATTTGTTAACCTGTTCTCATAATCGTAGGTATAGTTCTTTACCCCAGATACAAAGCTGGTCTCTGTTGTTAGATTGCCATTAGCATTATAGGTGTACGTAATTGTATTCATCAATAAAGATCTTAATATTAATTGATTACCGGCATTGTAACTGTAGGCAATATTCTGCCCGTCTTGGATTTCACTGATTCTGTTGCCAGCTGGGTCATAGGTATAGTCACGATAGTAAACAATAATATTACCGGCGTCTTTTTTGTCCTCATGTACCAGCTGTCCGGCATTATCATAGGTGTAATTGTAGGTGTTGTTGTCTTTGTCAATTATTTTTATCAGTTGATTAAGGGTGTTGTATTCATAAGCAAAACTATTTAATGTTTGCGCGGTAGCATCTTTTACTGATAGATTCTGAACCTGATCATTGTCATAATAGTTCCACTCTGTTTTTGTGCCATTGGCATATACCATGCTCTTGCATCTTTCTGCGGTATCATAGGTAAATGTTGTTACTTGGGTTTGCGGGTTGGTTATGGTCTGTAATAAATCATTGTTGTAATAGGTATAATTATAAGTTCCTTCCCCGGATGTTGTCATGCTTAACCGGCTGCCAACATTATCATATGTATTGCTTACTGTGTCATTGGCTTCAGGGCCATCAACCTCGGTTAGCCAGCCGCGGTTGTTATAGGTGTAGTTTGTTATGCCTTGGCTGTCGGTCATCCGGGATGTTTTTCCGTATTTGTTATATTGATACTGTACCGATGATGCATCCGGATAAATGGCTTTCTTTAATCTTCCGGCTAAATTATATTCATAGGTTATGGTCTGTTTGTTTTTGTCTTGCTTGGTGTTAAGCCTGCCATTTTTGTAGTAGGTGTAGCGCGCTATCTTTCCTAAGGGGTCGATTTCTGCAATGCGATAATTGCAATAAGGATCGTACCAGTAACGTGTCTTATTGCTATTTGCATCTTCAATGATATATAGATTACCGATATTATCATATGTGTATTTTGTGGTGTTATTTAATCCGTCTTTGACCTCTTTTAACCGGTAATTCTTATCGTATATCCTGGCCTCAATATTTATTGGTGTCCCATCACTTTTGTATTGTTTCATTGTGGTGAATATATTACTGTGCAGCAGGGGCGGGGAGTTTTCATAGGTGAATCCTCAAAGTCAAGGAAAATTCCATAGCTGAGGGCCGACTTTTTTCCATAGCGTAAGCAAAAAAAATATCATCACCTTCTTACCAAAATATCCGCTCTTTATTTGAGATTACCGCCAATATTTTTTCCTCAGCCATATTAACCCCTATCCTTTTTTACGTTTTTGGCTCTGTAGCTATACCCGGTTATTTTAATAATCGTTGAATAATGAACAATCCGATCTAAAATGGCTGC
>JBDRCZ010000049.1:0-10437 GCA_043821285.1 Candidatus Omnitrophota bacterium
AACCCGTCATAATGATAGTAGTAAGTTGTAAGTGCTAAGGGATAAGTTAAACAAATCGGCTTGTCTATGCCTAAGCCATAGATGTAACTGCGTAATAAAGCGCCGTTTCCGTCATATTCTGCAATTACCTGATTGTTGTCATAGAGATATTTTATCACGGACGTTGTATTGTTTATTGTTACTTCTTTTTTCGTTCTCCTGCCAAAACCATCGTAACTAAAGTTTACCGTTAACAGTGTACCGTTTACCGTTAATAATCTATTTTCGTAGTCATAGGTATATGTCCGTGTCTCATCATTTGTCAGGTTACCGTTTTTATCATAGGTATAGTTGGTAGTTAATCCATTGGTTATGCTTTCAATGAGCTGGTTGTTTTTATTGTGGAGATAGCTTGTGGTTTGACTAATCTGCCAGTATACTTTAAAATCATCAAACCGCGTGCGGCTCTTTTCTACGCTTAAGCCTACTTTTCCTGATGGTAAAGTACTAAAGCAATATGCGACCTTTTCCGTCCAGATATTATCTTCCAGACTCTCTAATGTAACACTGTTATTTTGTACAGATACCTTAAGCTTATAATCAATGAGTTTTTCAATGGGTTCGCTTAAGCTTACTAAATCATTGTATGCCCCGTTCCGGTAATGGCCAATCACCCATAAATCAGATATACCCTCTATGCCGGCATAGTAAAAATCATTGGCGTTTTGATAGGAGAAAATAATGTATGAGCCTTTTTTGTTGCCTACGGTTTCTAAATAGGTGGTTGTTTCAATAACCGGGTTGGTAATCTCTGGACCGGAATGAATAATAATCGCATCAGTCTCGGCATTGGGCATAAACAGGCGGTTGTTATCTATCTGCCAGTCCCCGGCAGTCTCTTCCCAGTTTGTACCAGCGTCTAAATTGTTCGCGCGGTTGAAATCGTCAAATAAATTATTACCCTCTGTCACTATATAGGTTAAACGGTTGCCTAATTTATCATATTCATAAGCCCCGGTAAATATAAGCTGGCTGTCTAAAGAGCTTTTAGACGCTGCGGAAGTTAATCTGTTTAAGGCATCATAGTTATAGTCCAAATATGTATTGTTACTGAGGGCCATTTTGGTGCGCATGCCTGAAGGATTATGTTTATAATCATAAGATGAGATAACTGCATCGCTATTTTTGTTTGTTAAGGAAATAATCCGGTTTAGATTATCAAAAACATAGTCGGCATGGGTGTTATTCGGATAGATTATCTGGGTTAGATTGCTTGCCCCATCATAATTGTAAGTGGCAATTACTTCCCCTGCATTAGTAATGCTGATTAAGCGGTTTAATTTATCATAGTTATAGCTCGTATTGCTAAAAGGAGTGAGCAGTTGTGTGCGGTTCCCTGCCTTATCATAGGTATAAGTAAGCGTATCATTTGCCCCGGGGCCATTTACTTCGATAAGCTGGTTTACCATGTCATAACCATAGGTAGTTACTCCGGTTGTATCAGTCATAGACCGGCAACGGCCTAATTCATCGTAGTCAAAAATCACTTCCGTTGTGTCTGGATAAGTGATGTTGGTCAGACGGTTATTTTTATCATAGGTATAGCTAATGGTGTTATTATTGGCATCTGTCTTAGCAATGATGTTTCCGTTTGCATCGTAATTAAACGCCGTTTCTTCCAATCGCGGCATTATGGTTTTAATTAACCGGTTAAGGCTATTATATTGGTACTCCGTGGTGTTCGTATTGGCATCAACAACGGTCAAGCGACTGCCCTCGGTATCGTAAGTACAGGTGGTTTTGTTAGTTAAGGCATCGGTTATTACGCTTAGCCGGTTTACCGCATCATAGGCATAAGTTGTTACATTATTTTCTTGGTCAATATAAGATATTAGATTGCTGACATTATCATATTCATAGTTTATTTCTGAATTATCAGCATAGGTAACTTTTATCAAACGGTTCAGTAAATCATAAATAAAATCCGTGGGGTTTCCCCGCGGGTCGAGTATCCTGGTCAAATTGCCAAGGATGTCGTATTCAAAATAGGAAACATTATTCAGGCTGCCGGTAATTTGGATTATGTTGCCGTAGCTATCATAAGCAAAATCCGTGGGATTATCATTAGCGTCTTTTATCTGCAGAATTTGTCCTGCGGCATTATACGAATACCAGGTAAAATTATGCAAAGCATCTTCTATTGTGAGCAGGTTGCCGTTTGGATCATAGGTGTATTCGGTTGTATTGCCTAACGCATTGGTTATTGAGCTGATAAAATCGAACGCGGGTTCATAGGTAAACCATGTCGTGTTGTTTAGCGGGTCTTTTATGCTGAGCAGGTTTCCTCTGGTATCGTAGGTAAATGCGGTGGTATTTGCGTTTTTGTCAGTAAAAGCCGTTTTATTTAAACTCGTGTCCCAGGTGAATTCCTGCGTATTGTTTTCGGCATCAGTAATTTTCGTAACCAGGCCGTATTCATTATATTCATATACGGTTATATTGTCTAAAGAGTCGGTTACGGTTGTGGTATAATTTACCGGGTCAAAACTTAAAATAACCTCGTTATTACCGTCATCCTGCCAGGAGTGCCAGGCACGGTCTTCCGCATCGTATTCAAAATAAAGGCCCCTGCCATTGGCATCAATTTGTGAAACAAGGTTATGCTCTTCATCATATTGGTAAGTTGTTTGATTATTTAATGGGTCGATTACTTTTACTAAGTTTCCCGCAGTGTCATATTCGTATTCAAAGATTCTGTTTGCCGGGTCTGTTACCTGCAGAGTTTTACCGCTTGCCCCATGGGAGAACAATATCTTTCTGCCGGTAAAATCACCGGCCTCTAAAACTTCGCCACTTGAGGAACGCCGTACATCTATATAATTACTGTTCCGGTCTTCTATTCTGACCAGCCGGCCGTTAGCATCAAAGTAAAGTTTTTTGCCGTGTTTTCTTTGTATCGTATATGTCGCGTCAGGATTCTTCGTCAAAATTGAATGCTTGCCTGCTGAGGCGGGATATGTTGAATCAGGATTCTTGCGGTAAATAGTATGTATGCCTTTTTCATCAACCTCTAATATTGACTCGTCCGGCTGTTCGGTTAAGGTGATATCATAATTAGTGCGCCAGCCGGCGCCGAATTGACCGGAAAACGCATCCTGTGAGTTATAGCTGCGGTTCAATTCTAATAACACGCCTTTTGCGGGTATAGTAATGTCTGTGGCTGAGGTAAACATATTGCCGCTGGCAACATTAATCGGCTCACCAACTGTCTGCTGTTTTTCCTGCGGGGTTTGTTTGGTTTTGTCTTCCTGTAATGGAGGATTATCTTTTATGAAGTTTACGAAAACATATTCGCTGCTTCCAAAGCCGTCATCATAACAATGCACCATAATCCAGTGATTTCCCAGCGGCAGGCTGGCAATGTTAAGGTTCCATGTATACGTGCCGCTGGACGGACGATCAGGGAGGTTACATCCACCGTAGGCATTCCATGAGGTATAATAGCTTATATAACTAATACCGCGGTGATTTGGTTCGACATTGTGAAAGTTGACTGTAATTGGGAGGGTTGTCGTTTCCGGAGAAATATAGCCGCCTTCAGCAATAGAAGTAAGTTCAATAACCGGCGATGGGTTATATACGTAAACTGTAATAATATCTCTTGCAGATAAATTACTGCCTTGAAAAGCTGCAGTTGCAGCAATCATCAATTCTGTGCCATTAATTCTATTAGTGGTATCAAAATAAAAAGTTTTGGTTCCGGATACAAGCGGCGGGTCAATATATACGCCTCCGCCAGGGTTACAAATGATATAATATGCCGGATTAGATTCTGTTCCCGTATACGAAACAACAATATCAATTTTTCCAGCCACAATTGCCCCGTCTTGCGGAGACTCAATTTTTACATCAAGGGCCGCTTGAACCGGGCCGGGAATTACTGCCTGCAGGATGATAAAGGCAATACTGAATATGCCTATATATGTTGTTAATTTTTTCATCTGTGTCTAATCCGTGTTAACCGTGGCTTTATTCTCTTGTTTTTTAGCGGCCACTCTACCGGCCATAAATAAATGCAAGTGAAGCATGCACCCTTTTGTTTCTATGCCAGAATTTTCATGTTTTCATATAAAAATTCAGGAGCAATATCCGCGCCATTTTCCCATACAATGGTCTCAAGGATAGGATCGAGTTTGAAGGCTTTAAATTTTTGTATATCCTTAAGTGGTGTAAAAACCTCACCTTCTAATTCATCAGATAAGTCAACTTCTCCCACTGCTCCATCATTAAAACGAAGCCAGATAACATAGTCATGAAGATATTTTACTTCTTTGACATGCAGAATCATATTTACTCCAGTGGCCTTATAGGAAATAGCGCTTTTTTCTGCTCAGCCAATTCCCATTCTTTTAATAACTCTTCTTTACGAAGATTCCGCCATTCTTGTACTAAGGCAAGTGCACGTTTTGACATTGTACCATTTACCTTTCCGCTCTCAATTTCAACAACAACCTCAGCATCACCATATTTAGCGTAAAAATGCGGCGGCCTGTGTTTACGCCAAAACATAAAAACCACAATGCCAAAAAATCTGCTTATTATTGGCATTAACCCCTCCATTAAAATTACCTGCCGTGTTTATCAGTGGCTCTATTTTATTTTTAGCCACGGATTTGCACGGATTTTTAAATAATTTTTATCCTCACACAGAGTCGCAGGGTACACGGAGTTTTTTTAGCTAATATCTCCGCTTGCAATTTTTGATATTCCTTCTTTCATTAGTGCTGATTTCATTTTCTATCTTTCTCTGTGGCTCCGTGTGATTATAGATCTTTTGAATTTGTTTCTCTTCTCAAGTTTTCATCAGCGTCCCTTTCTTCGAAATTGCAAATATTTTTTCTATCTGTGCTATCTGTGTTAAAAATTTTTGTTTTCTACTCTTGATTCTTAATCTGTTTCTTTGTCTCCATTTTTTAGTCTATGGTCTATTGTCTATTGTCTATAGTCTTTCTTTTGTCTTTATTTTACACGCCTACTTTTTCTTCTATTTTTGTTATCCGCTTTTCATGATTGGCTAAATTGTTATCAAGTTTTTGCTCCATTCGCTCTTGTCTGGCCTTTATTGTTTCCTGACCAGCTTTTAATTTTGCTGTATCCATCTTTAATACTTTTATATTCGCACTATTTTCGATCACGGCCATTTTTACAGTTTCTAACTCTGAACCCATTCTTTCAAACTTTTCATCGTGGTCTTCTAATTTGTTCATAATAGAACCGTATTGTTCAGCTACAGTCTTTACCTGTTTTTCCATATGTTCCATAAGCACCTTATTATGACGTTTTATTTCATCTAATACCTTATCTTCTTTTTCTTTCTTAGCCATTTTATTATCCTCCGCATCATATTTTGTAACTGGTTTTTTATTCTACTACATCTCTTCTAAACATAACTCAATTACTTCTTTAAGATTCTTTTGAAGCTTGTCTAAATTTTCTGCTTGTGTATGAGCTCCAGGTATTCCATGAACAATCCCTACATACATACCGCTTTCTATTTTTTAATTCATTGTTTTTAACTCTGTGCCCTCTGTGTGCTCTGTGGTTAAAAATTTTTTATTTTCTGGTCTATAGTCTGTTCTTACTCACTCCCCCCCTGATACTCAAACGTTACCGGCGGAAGGGGACTTACTCCATCAATGCCGTATTGCGTCACAGCTGTGAGCATTGACCGGCCGCTTTCCGTGCTATAGGTATAAGTAAACACGTATTTACGCACAAACTGGCCATTGGCATATGCTTCAATTTCCAAAAGCCGCTTGCCCTTTTTTACCTGAAAATTAGTGCTGAAATCAAATACCGTATCATCACGGCCATCATACATAAACAGAACTCTGTTCTCCCCTGGCTCTACCCCCTCTTTACCAGTATAGATAATTTCTAATGGATAAATCTGGCTGTCGTGAAAATAGGTAATGGTCATGTTATTGCCGTGTATGTCCATAACTTTATCTAAATGCCATGAAAAGACCTTACTGCCCTGCTCAAGCCGGGAATTTGCGCTGGTGCCAAAATAGTAACGCGTGCCGCTTTTGTCCGTTACCACCCAGCTTGTGCCGTCAAAGGCAAAGCGGTAAAACGCGCCTTCCTGTTTTGCCCGGTACTGGTCAAAAGCAAAGTGCACTAACTCCATGCCCGCGCCATTAATATTAGCAGTGAAAGTATCAGTGCTGTTATAAGCTGGCACACCCCGTTTAGTACTGCGCTGGATGGAATCCATCTGCATCAGCCACCCTACGCCGCAGATGCCATTAGCGCCGCTGCTGGAATAGGTCAGGGAAATATCCGGCTGGATGCCGGCTCTCCCCGGCGGCACGATAATCTGAACGCTGGCCACCGCTGACCCGCTCGTCAAATCTGTATGATAAGCCTCGGTTATGGAAGGTGTTAGCGGGGCAGATGTTTCTCCGGCATACAAAGGTTGCGGTGATAGTAGTAACAATATCATTACGCAACTGCTCAGTTTTAAAATATTATGTGGGTATATGTTTTTCACAATTTAATTATCTCCCGCCAAGACGCAAAGCCCGTTAAGATTCTTTAACCACAGAGCACACAGAGTTCCACAGAGAAAACTAAAGCATAAATCGTTCTATTCCGTTAATTCATTATTCTTCACTCTGTGGTTCATTTCTTTTTCATGCCTTTTCTTTATTCTTTAATCCTGTATATCGTGTTAATCCTGTCTAAATTTTTTTCATCCGTGTTAACCGTGGCTTTATTTTTTTATTTAAAGTATAATATTTTGGACAAATCCGACTACTTTATTATCACCTTAAGATATGTTTTGACATTGCTGGCGAAACAGATTTTAGGTGGATTTTTCTCTCTTTTAAAAACTTATCCGATTCTTCTCTGATCCTCTTTACCCTCTCTTCTGAGGTAAGGTCTTTTTCTTCATTATAGATATTTTCCATTATCTTGTGGATTTCATCTAGGCTCTTCATATCTGAACCACCTCCTCTGGTGAACATATCTCAATATCATGGTACCCATACAATCTATTCATGCCATTAACCATAACCCTGGTTTTTAGCTTTACGATATGTTCAAAATTCCAACTTATAATTGCCTCTATCCCATTAACTACGGCTGCTGCAATATGTAATGCATCTCCTCTATACCGCAATGGGATTATCTTTTCTTTGATATAGCAATCTGCTAACTCTTCTATCTCAGTGTCTATTTTAAGTAAAAATGGTGCGGCTTTTTTCATAATATGTGACTCCTTAGACTTTATTTTCCCTGCCAAGACGCAAAGCCCGCCAGATTTTTTTGGCCACGGATAATTCTCACGGATGAAGTATGGATTTTTTAATTAATTTTTATTCTCACCACAGAGCACATAGAGTTCCACGGAGAAAATTAAAGCATAAATCGTTCTATCCTGTTAATTCATTGTTCTTCACTCTGTGTTCTCTGTGCGCTCAGTGGTTAAAATTTTTTTATTTCCTAATTTTGTTTTCAGTCTATGGTCTGTTTTTATCGTCTATAGTCTAATTTCCCGGTACTGCCGGCGGTTTTCTAAACAAACAAAATTCTATATCCTGCAAAACTTCTCCGCCACTATTATCGCTTACCTCAACCCGCATTGTGTGAATACCTAAGCTTAGCCCGGTAGTTGTTAAATTAAAAACCGGGCTGCTCTGCCAGGGCCGGATAATATTTCCATCTAATGTAAACTGATATAATAAGGGATCTTCATCTGCATCATCAGCACTTACTAAAAAAGCAATACTATCACCAATATATCGACTGGTTCCACCTGCCGGCTGAATACTGATAATATTCGGCACGTTCTGATTAACAATAATTCCGTCACTTGAACCAACCTCACTCCAGGAACCTGCAGCATTTTTCGCTTTGACTGAGATATAATAAATTTCTCCCTGGGTAAGGGTAAGCCCGGTATGGGTAATTTCTGTCTGTGCGGACGGTAGAGATGTCCAGTTAACAATGTCCGTGCCAAAGGCAGATGTTGCGATTGCGTACTGATACTCTGCAATTGCGGTTTCCGCATCCGCAGGTGTCCAAGTGGCGTGCAGTGTAGTTGTCGAGCTAGTATACACCCCATCATCGGTAACTATTGGAGTTGTTGGCGCGGAGGTATCTAACAATATCATAGAATAAATTGAGTCACTTTCAAACCCATAACTATTTTTAGCGGTAATAATAAACTGATTTTCTCCTTCAGATAAGCTTACTTCATAGGTCCATGTGGTCTGGTCATCTATAAGTATAACCTCAAACCCATTTATATAAATTGCGGTATTTATGTCTTTTGTCCCGGATAATACCTGAAGCGAGATATTAGTCGGGGTTATTACCGGGTTAATCGTTGGCGGGCTGGGAATAGTTAGATTATCATCAATACCGTATGCATCCAGGGTAAAATTTACACTGCCTATTTTACCGCCAAGGAGATTGCCCACCCGCACACTATTCAAAGAGTAATTTAAGGAAAGCGCCTGACCGCCGGCAGAAATAAATTTTGGACAGGTAATTGTAAAATTCGGGCTGGTATGTGTAAAAGCACAACATATAAATATAATCGATACTAGTAAGCCAAACGTTACTGCACGCTTCATCAGTCTTTCCTTAATTATTTTTTTAGCCACGGATTGACACGGATGAAACACGGATTTTTAAATAATTTTTATTCTCACCACAGAGCACACAGAGTTCACAGAGAAAACTAAAGTATAAATCATTCTATTCCTTATTTTTCACTCTGTGTCCTCTCTGGTTAAAATATTTTTTAGCCTCATCTTCTATCCGTGTTTAATCCGTGTTCATCAGTGGCTCTATTTTATAAGGCTAAATTACTGTATCACCTTAAACGCATATGGCACAGTGGTTAGTTTAAACCGCGGGGTCATTTCGCCATCATAATCTACTTCTACTCCCAGCCAGTACTGTTGGTCAAATGCTAATTCTATTGGCGTAACACTGCCTAATTCCACATCTAATACCCCATCTTCCACATTAACACCGGTCTGCACCTCTTCCCATAGTGGTATACCGCTGGCATCAGTATCATATAAGCGGAAAACAATTGTAAACGTACCACTGAGTACGGCCTCATCCGCATCGCCTAATCTTGCCTGAAACCGCATGCTCTGCGGCAACCCTTCAGGAGAAGGCGGCGGTGGGGGGGGGGTGGCGGTGGAGAGGTTTCGCCAAATGCCATAAGCTCGTTTAGCCCTGGCATATTACTGTCAACTACTCTGATGTAGAGTCTGATGTATCGTGCTTCGCGGTTTATATCCTTGGTTTCACCGTTTATTAAATCAGATATACCGCTAATACCAGTATAAATATTTTCCCATGTCGTGCCATCAGAGGAAATCTGAATATCATAATCTTTTGGGGCAAAATACGAAGAAAACCAGAACATGGTTATCTGTCCGATCTGGTTTACGGCGCCAGTATCGAACATAATCCACCATGGGGTTGCCCCGCTTACTCCTTCCCAGCAGCTATCGCGAGTCGTATTACCATCCACTGCTTTAGCCGCGCCATGATAAGCTGAAACTTCTGAGGATGCAGTAGCGGTAAGCGGTAAACTTTCCTGGGCAAAAACCTGCGTGCAAACAAAACCCATAGCCAGCAGACAAACCATTAATGTCAATCTTAATCTTTTCATTTCCGCCTCCAATTTATTTTTATTATATGTTGGGAGATAATGCATTATTTTTGATCGGGGTGTACTATTGAATTATATTATAAAATATACCACATATTTTGCACTTTGTCAATGCACTAATAATTTTTTTATAAATATTAGTATTTATTGTAAAATATATAAGTTTAGTATAAATTTTTATCTCATCGCCTTTCCTTATGCATTAGTCTCAATATTATCTATAAAATCTTTCACAGTTACGATAGGAATATCTTCAAATACACCCAAGTCAAGAAGATGACTATCCCCAGAAACAATATAATCAGCCTTTACTGCCAAAGCACAAACAAGAACCTTATTATCATCAGGATCATCTTTAAGTACATCGAGTTCTATTACATCAGGCAGCACAATAGCAAATTTTTTTATCGCGTCTACCGCCTGTTCTATCTCTTCGTCTTTGAGATTATATTTATTTCTTATATGGGGATATTGCAAGACTCTTGCAAACTCTTCCACCATCTGCTCAGATATAACTACCAAAAAAGCACGGTCGTACCATAGCGCTAACAATCTCGCGGGATTCCCCTTTTTACTGATTACATCACTTACAAAGAGGTTTATATCAATGACCACCTTATGGACATCACATTCCAAATTAGCACAAAATATGATATAATCTACTCATGCGAAAACGACAAAGATTGGATAAAAACCAAGAGAGGGAATTAGAATATTTCATCAAAGATAAAAACCATTCTATTAAGGAAATCAAG
>JBDRCZ010000050.1:0-5558 GCA_043821285.1 Candidatus Omnitrophota bacterium
GTACCCATTCTTTTTTTGTTTCGCAGAATTCTGTTGTTGACATGCATACATTTTAACAAATTGTCTTTTGCGTGTCCAGTTTTTTGTTCTTTTTATTTTAGACAGCTCAAACTCAATACGTCTTTACCGAATGTTTACAATTTTACTTTGTGAACTCTGTGGTTAAAAAGTAAAGTATACATTATTAAACCACGAAATACCCGAATAGAGAAAAATCATGCTTTCGAGATTAAAAACCTTGGCGGGAAAGAATTTTATTTATCCCCCTTCTAACGGGGTAACCCCCGAAAGAAAATATCAACGGACACTGTTAAAAAATAATGTACGCAACCTGAATTAGCACAAAACGTATCTACTACAAATATTGTTTATTGATTTTCTAACGGGGTAAAGAAGAAAGCCACCTATGCGCAGTTATGATTAATGTTTTATTTGTACCATTCTCAAAATATTTAAAAATCCCCTCTTTATTTACTAATTGCACGGCCGGAACATTCAGCAAACTCTGAAAATTTAATAGACTTTTGGCCGGAGTATCTTGTGCTAATTTGGTTTCTATTATCAATAAAGGCGTATTTTTTTGGGCAATAAGAAAATCAACCTCTTGTTTATCTTTATTTCTAATATAATGTAATGAAAAGTTTCCATATCCGTATTCATTCCAATTATAGACTGCCCGCAACAACTCCAGCGCGACCATATTCTCAAAACGGAAAGCTTCATCTTTGATTATCGAATAATTAAACAGGTATAATTTCTGTTCTTTAAGAATGGCGCGTGATATTTTTTTTGTCCAGGTAGGTATGCGAAATGTAAGATAAAACATCTCAAACAATTTTAGCCAATTTTTAACACTATCAAATGCAACTTGCAGGTCCTGCGCAACATTATTTATAGAAAAAGGACTGCCTACTCTTGTTGGCAGCAAAGAAAATAACATTTCAATAGTATTAATCTTTTTTAGATCCGCAAAATCTCTAATGTCTTCGCGAAGTATCTGGCGGAAATAATTTGTCGACCATCTCGTAAAAAAAATTTCCGTGCCTTTCACAAAAGGTTCTGGAAACCCCCCGGTAACAGAAAGCATCCTCCATATCTTTTCTGTTGCGGATTTATCATTAATATCAAATTTTTTAATCGGATCTGTAATAAATTCCTTAAAATCTCTTTTCTTCTCACTTAGTTCAGAAACAGTAAAGGGAAACAGATGAAACATGAAATATCTGCCCGCAAGCGAATCCCCGCCTTTTTGATATATATCCAGACGTCCACTGCCTGAAACAAGAAACAGATATTCATCTTCAAACTGATCATAAATCCCTTTTAAATAATTCTTCCAGCGGGGATACTTATGAATCTCATCAAACACTACTAATGGCATTGATGCATCGACTCTGTTTACATTTTGAAAGAAGGCAGGATTCTCAATTAATAATCTTTTATCACTAATAACATCCCAGTTAAAATAAACGTGATTATTATAATTCTTAGCTATGTCTTTGGCTAAAGTTGTTTTTCCCACCTGTCGGGGACCGGATAAAAAAATCATCTGTTTATCTTTAGATAATTCTTTCCATAAATTAATATAAAACGTTCTTTTTATCATGCGACTATATTATACCCTAGTATTAAAAAAGTCAAGACTTTTTCCGAGTAGTGTCGATTTTTTACTACGAAGATCACGCTATAAAAATAATAAATTTCACGCAAAGCCGCCAAGCCCGCAAAGAGATGCCTGATATAATGTAAATATTTTTTGTCGGAGGACAAAAAATATGTTTTAAAAAAACCCTTGAAAAATCCGAAAAATATGCTATACTTTAGTATGCTATTTTTAAATTTATTTTAAATTTACTTAATCATTGTAACAATTTAGGGTTAGATGTTCTGGATGTGTATTTGAGGATTGAGTATTGCGTATTGAGAATAACAACACAGTTTGGGTATCGTATGTTGCATATCGTTACGCTTACTGTTAACCGTGTACCACCTGAACAAAAGACAGCAGACAGACAGCAGAAAGAAATGACAAATGTCGAACCAGAATGACCCGCCATAAGGCATTGGCGGGCAGGCGGAAAAAATAAAAAATTTTACCCACAGGATTAACAGAATAAAAAATGATAAAAAATCGAGTTAATCGGGTAAATCCTGTCAAAAAAATTAAGTGTATATTTTTTTAACTACGAAACACACAAAAACAAAAAATAAAATTATCACACAGAGACACGGGGCACACAGAGAAAGGCTTTAAAACTATGCACTGCGGATTGAGTATCGAGTATTGAGTATAAAAAAGTTGGATGATTGGAGATTGGGGCTTAGTTAAAAATTAGAGCAATTAGATTAATTATAAATCCAAAAAACATTGGGCATAATATATGAATAATTTAACACGTACAATCTGGTTCAGAGTAATTACGATAATATTGGTGAATGTCTTCTTCTTATGCCTTGACATTTCCTGGGCCGACAGCGGCAACCTGCGCAGTCTCTCCTCTCACCTTGCACCACCTTTAAAACTTGACCAGACTGATTTTAAAAAAACGGTCTTAAAACCAGTTAATTCTACCTCCTTAGTAGTGCCAATTGCAGAAAACATAGGGGAAGGCATTGATGAACTACTAAATAGAGTTAGAATTTTTAGTGATAGTGTTAATAATGACGATTTTCTCAGTCAAACAATGCACTCTGAAATTACCGGTGATTTATATAAAATATTAAAATTTTTAGATGAAACAAACGTCATAACTCTATCCAATAGAACCAAAATAAGCCGTACCGCATATGAGTTTTTGCAAAAACTTAAGACGATCAACCCGATGCAAACACTTCTTGTTTTTTTTAGAGTTATAGAAATTATTGGCAAAGCCGGGATTGATTCTCCCGAAATCAAAAAAGATCTTTTAGAATTATTCCGCGGATGGGACAATTACTCTGAGCCCACAGATAGCCAAGCCTATTTAAAAAACTCCTACTATGCAGCTGAGGCATTGGGGAGGCTTTATGGTCAAGAAGTTTTGCAGGAGTTATTGGAGTATCGTGGTTTTAAACGTTATGATGCATCTGCATCGGAGCGAATCGGAGAATTTGTTGAAGTTCATAGGGGTGCAGTACTTAAGGGGGCCATGCTGGGTTTTTGAGAAATGAATATTCCTGAAGGGGTTAAAGAAATATTCTCTATACTTACAATGAGGGATACGATCCAGTTTTATGATCGTGCGCGGCAAGTTCCCCAAGATGTTTCTTTATATAATCAGGTGGATAGACCGGAGCTTTTTGAAACTGCGGCTGATGCCTTAAGTAGAACCGATAAAGAAGTAATTAGGTTAACCTTTGAAAATAATTATGCTAATAAAGAACTAGCGGATTTATTAACAAAATATCATAATCAAGGAAGAGCTATAATTGGCGCCTTTGAAATATCTTATACTGAGTTATTATTTAAATTAGTTTTACCGTATATCTCCCCCAACAAATTAGTCCAAACCATGCAATATTTAAATCCTGAAGTCAGAGAAGAAATTGTAAGATTTGCACCTTATGGTTTAAAAGCCGATGTTGTTGAATTAGCTCGCGCTGAAAATATATCAATTCCTGGTATAGAAAAATGGGATATACAAGACTTAAGACGTAAACAACAAAAATTGGATCAGGTTTCTACAGATTGGGAAGAACAATTACTTTCTGATGAAGAAATACGAGTAATTATGGCTGAAATTGACGAAATAGTAAAAGAAGCTACAAGAGGAGCCATAACCCAGGGGGGGGACAGATACGTTCAGTGTCTGAGGATATACAAACGCATATTCTTCCGGTGGCTCCTGCAATAGCTGACTTAATTATGGAAAAAACTCAAGATGCAAGAATCGCCGCGGCAAGAAAGTTACAGGACCCGGTGGTTCAAACCCGATTATTACGTACAACAAATCTCTACTATGGACCAGGTCAGCAAGGTGGCTCTTCTGCTACTGAAAAAATTTTGGCATGTGTCTTTCGGCTTAATCCAACTTTTGCCGTTAGATATTTATGTCAAGAAGTAATTGGTAGTCGTCGGGCCAGCCGAGAGTATGATTGGAAGATATTTGCTCCAACGTATCTTGGTCTATTAGCAGATGAACGTGCTTTGCCCTATCTTGCTGCTCAGGCAATTAATGGAATACATCCTAGAGAACGCTTTGCTGCTATAAGGAGCATTAGGGCTTTTGCTAGCCCATGGGCTGGTGAGATATTAGTGGATATTTTTCAAGAAACAGAAGCTGCAGTTTTAAAGCAGTCAGTTATTCCAGCTATCGCGGGAATAAACACTGATGATACTGTTAGATTTTTACGGTATTTAGTCAATACAACTACAGATATAGACTTACAGGAAATTTGTCTTTTTTCCTTAGTTAGGGCAGGGGACAAAGAAATAATTGAACGTTTGCTAACGATCATAGAACAAAATCAAGATATACAGGGAGCAGAAAATAAGACAAGCCAATGGTCAATTACCAGACAACTTTGGGATAACCTTCTTCCTAACGCAAAGTTTTTCGAAAAAACTCCAGATAACGATATTATCTGGTTTAGAAATGCTCTAAGACGCACCGGGAAATACTTAGTAAGTCAAATAATGGCAATATCTCCAACAAGTTCTACCACTAGGGGTAGATTTCAAAAAAACAATTATAGTGATCATGACTTTTCTTATAAGATAAATCCGTTATTTGATAGATTAACAGCTATCCCGATTAAAGAAGCACAGCAAATATTAGATGCAGCTTTCCCTGAGGATGAAGATTATGCAAGATTTTTGATTGCCATGTCATTTCCGTTTCTTTTCTATCCAGCTATGTGGGATATTTTAGATTTTGATAGAACATATCGGGTTATTTCTAGTTTGAGCCCTCCAAAGGGTCAAACCCCGTTCCCATTTGGACCACCTGCTACTGATGCGGGGTTGGCTACCTCACGAATAAGCGACATACAGTTGAAAAATTTATCTTTTGTACAGGAGGCAATCTAAAACTTGCCAATGGCAACTTTTTAGTTGACAGTTGACAGTTCACCGTTTACAGTGTACAGATAAAATTCAACCATAAACTGCTCAGAAAAATAATTGGTAAATAACTATTTGTGTGATTGGTATAATTTGTAGTTGAGGAATTCTTTAGTTAAATTTTCTCTGTGCACTCCGTGTGCTCTGTGGTTAAAAATTTACGTTTTTTCATCTGCGTCTTTCAAAATTCCATCCTCTCCAGCGCCCGAACCCCGGCGGTCATAAAAGCAAATATCAGCAGCACACTAAATACACAGACCAGAGAAATCGCGGCAATAATCTCTGTATAAAATAAAGGCGGGATATATTCCTGATGGGGGAAATATCGGTGAAAAGGGATTGCCACGGATACAATCGATAGCCCGACATATAACAGACTAATAATTAAAAGTAATGTTCCGCCAAATCCGGAAACAATCTGCGCCGGATTTTCCTGGCGAAAATTCGGGAATACTGCTCCCAGTCCTACGGCCATCGCAACCAAAGTTATCGTCATAATCATAACCATGATTATCCC
>JBDRCZ010000051.1:0-78479 GCA_043821285.1 Candidatus Omnitrophota bacterium
GATGGTTCAAATCCATCCGCCCCGACCAAGTTAGCAAATGGCGGATAGCTTGTAGCAAATAGATAAACAAAGAAGGGGTTTAGAGCGTCCGCCTAGGCGGGAAGTCGATGGTTCAAATCCATCCGCCCCGACCAAGAACCACACAGGTTCATGGCCGGCCATGAAATGGCGAATGGTGCAAATACTATTTGCTAAATTTTACAAAGTAAAAATTACTGGCGCCCATAGCTCAAACGGAGAGAGCATCTGCCTTCTAAGCAGAGGGTTGGCCGTTCGAGTCGGCCTGGGCGCGCCATGAACCATGTAAGGTTCATGGCATAACTATAAAAATGTAGTTTTGACTTTTTTGTCATTTGGATTTTGGAATTTGTCATTCGCGCACGCGCGGTGGGTGTAGCTCAGTTGGTTTAGAGCACTTGACTGTGGCTCAAGTGGCCGGGGGTTCGAATCCCCTCATCCACCCCATATATTACCCTCATGCGAACCGAGACTCTTGCGAGCCACAAGAGCATGAGGGTTTCTCTTTATCAATATGATAAAATTACCATTTCAGAAGGTGATTTTTTATCCCGCACCACTTAACGAAATACTTCATATTATTTACGAATGATTCTTTTTATGTTATCTGCGGCTTGTGATATCGGTTAGATGCGAGTAGGCAGAAGTTGTTGACAATTTGCTGCGGACTAGATAAAATAGGTATACGTATAAAATCATTAATGAAGGGAAAGTTTGGAAACCGTAGGTTTTTAACGGACAAGCTGTAAAAGCCAGAACATTTTTTTTAATTATGGTTGTTTATGGCTCTTACAGCTTGGGAGAAATTATGAAAATTAAATTTGGTTTGCCTAAGGGTAGCCTGCAGGAAGCAACGATAAGGATGTTTAGTAAGGCAGGCTTTAAAATTTCTGTGGGTAAGCGTTCTTATTTTCCCTATATCGACGATGAGGAAATCGAACCCCTGCTTATTCGTGCACAGGAAATATCGCGCTATGTGGAAGAAGGGGCGCTTGATTGCGGGATTACCGGTAATGACTGGATATTGGAAAATGAGTCAGATGTGTACCGGGTAAAAGAGTTAACTTATGCCAAGCAGCAGATGAAGCCAGTGCGCTGGGTTTTGGCTGTACCGGAAAATTCTAACGTATATACACCCCAGAACTTGAAAAATAAACGTGTGGCAACAGAATTGGTAAATGTTACAAAAAAGTATTTTGAAAAGAAGCATATTAACGTTGAGGTGGAATTTAGCTGGGGGGCAACA
Organism: Candidatus Omnitrophota bacterium; assembly: GCA_043821285.1. Classification (GTDB taxonomy): domain Bacteria; phylum Omnitrophota; class Gorgyraeia; order B26-G9; family JBDRCZ01; genus JBDRCZ01. The sequence continues at coordinate 1,265 of JBDRCZ010000051.1, forward strand.
GAAGTTAAAACGCCGCGTTTGGTGGATGCGATTGTGGAACTTACGGAAACCGGTGCAAGTCTCAAGGCCAATAATCTAAGAATTATTGATACGGTTTGTACATCGACAACCCAACTTGTCGCGAATATTAACTCATGGAAGAATGCTTGGAAAAAGAATAAGATACAAAATATTTCCCTGTTGCTTGAAGGGGCAATTATTGCTGAGGAAAAAGTTGGCTTGAAAATGAATGTGGCAAAGAAAAATTTGCCGAAAATTGTTTCCCTTTTGCCGGCAATGAAAAAACCAACGATTTCTCATCTATACGCTAAGGGCTGGGTTGATGTAGATACAGTAATTGATGAAAAAATAGCACGCACCTTGATTCCTAAGCTAAAAGCGGCAGGTGCTCAAGGGATAATTGAATATCCGTTGAATAAGGTAATCTATTAAATCCGTATTGCGTATTGAGTATCCAGACTGTGTCATAATTAGGATTTTTGAGTAAGATATACTTTATGTTGTAGTGACATCTTATAATTTCTACAATATATTGCAGCAGCTGGCGTAATTTTCGAATTACGCCACAGCCTGATCGCGCATTGAGTATAAAAGACTCAAAATAAAAATGCGCAATACGCACGACGCAATACGCGATACGAAATAATAAGGAGGTTAAAAAGCATGCCTTGTGGAAAAAAAAGAAAAAGACATAAAATTGCAAAACATAAAAGAAAAAAGGCCCTGCGCAAGAACAGACATAAGAAAAAGAATAAATAATGTTTTTGTGATAAAAAATAAAACTTTTTATCAGCTCATCTCCGTTTGTATTGCCGCAGTAGTTTTTACGGGTTGTGTACATAAGCCGTATGTTACAAAAACAACCGCTGTTGGTGAGATAGAAAAAGGAGAGCTTGTTGCGGAGTCTTATGCCCATTTTTCCAGGGCATTGATCTACGAAAATAAGAATAGACTTAAAGAGGCAATTCGCGAATATAAGAAAGCATTGTCTTATGACTATCGTTCAGCAACAATGCATATGCATTTGGGAGCGGTTTACGTGAAATGTGCACAGATTTCAAACGCGGTTAATGAATTTGAGTTAGCTCTTAAGTTTGATCCGCAAAGTGAGCGGTCGCTGTTTCTCCTGGCAATACTCTATGCCACCCAGGGCAGAACTGCCGATGCCATTTCGACTTATGAAAAATTAATTACCGTAAATCCCAGCCATCTCCATGGACTGATGAATTTGGCCGATCTTTATGAGCAGCAGGGTAATGCGGAGAAAGCAATTCTTGTTTACGAAAATCTGACAAAGGAAGAAGGGTATCCTGGAATTGTCGCGTTTAATTTAGGGATGCTTTATGGACGTATTGCTAAATACGATGAGGCGATATCTTGTTTGGAAAAGGCCGTAAATCTTAGCCCAAATTTCGCCCAGGCTTATTTAGGATTGGGATTGATTTATGAGCTTAAAAATGAACTAAGTAAATCAGAACAGGCTTATGAAAAGGCAATTGCCTTAAGTCCAGACTCAACGTTTGCTTATCACCGCCTGGCAATGGTCTATCAGCAATATAAATTATATGATCAGGCAAAAGAGCTATATGAAAAGATACTCACAATTAACCCGCAGGACTTAGATGGATATATCGAACTTGCCCAGATATACTTCAAAGAGAAAAACGATGATGTGGCCATAGAAATATTAAATAAGGCGGAAAAACTAAATCTAAAAAGTGAACAGCTTTATTTAATGCTCGGGATTTTATATACAGAAAAAAAAGAATATGAGAAAGCTAAAAAATATTATGAACAGGCATTGCAAATTAATCCCAAAGATGATATAATACTTTTTTATTTTAGCGTATTTTATGATACGATAAATGAACGCGCGAAAGCCGTAGAATATTTAAAAGAGACTCTGAAGCTTAACCCCTATAATGCTACGGCTTGTAATTACCTGGGATATATATATGCCGAGGATGGGGTAAATCTCGATCAGGCGGTTGAATTAATAAAACGTGCGCTGGAGCAGGACCCGCAAAATGGGGCGTATGTGGACTCTTTAGGCTGGGTATATTTTAAGAAAGGAATGATTGAGGAGGCGGTTGTAGAATTAGAACGTGCGGTGCAATTGATCCCGGAAGATGCGATTATCCGTGATCATTTGGGAGATGTTTATTATGAAAAGGGATTGAAGGATGAGGCGAAAGAACAATGGCAGAAATCTTTCGAACTTAATCCAGACCAGCCAAAAGTTAAACAAAAAATTGGAGAGCCTGAATAAATGAAAGAAAAAGTAAACTTCAAAGAACTCGAAAAAGCTGCCGGTCAAATACGCCGGAATATTTTACAAATGCTTGAAAAAGCCGGCACCGGGCATCCCGGGGGTTCGCTGTCTTGTGTGGAACTTATGGTTGGACTCTATCTTGCTAAAATGCGCCATGACCCGAAAAATCCCTGCTGGGAGAATAGAGACCGATTTATTCTTTCAAAAGGACATGGTTGTCCCACATTATATGCGGCGCTTTCATATTGTGGTTATTTCCCGCATGAAGAACTCTTGACTCTGCGCAGTTTTGGTTCACGCCTGCAAGGACATCCGGCCAGGTGTGTTGCTATGGGCATTGAGGTTTCCAGCGGCTCGCTTGGCCAAGGGTTATCAATCGCGAATGGCTTGTGTTTAGCCGCAAAAATGGATAAAAAACAAACACGGGTTTATTGCCTTATGGGTGACGGTGAGACTAATGAGGGACAGGTCTGGGAGGCGGCAATGACTGCGGCACATTATAAGCTGGATAATCTTTGCGCAATTATTGATTTTAATAACCAGCAGATTGATGGTTGGCTGAAAGACGTAAAAGATATGGAGCCATATGCGGAAAAATGGAAGGCATTTGCATGGCATGTGCTTGAAATTAATGGTCATGATTTTAACGAAATTTTGACAGCCTTTGACACTGCTGAACAGGTTAAAGATAAACCGACACTGATCCTTGCGCATACGATAAAAGGGAAAGGGGTTTCGTTTATGGAAAATAACCCGCATTGGCATGGCGTGGCCCCAAATAAAGATGAACTTAATCAGGCCTTGGCGGAGTTGAAGATTTAGGACAATATGGCGGGGCATTTAAAGGAAAATAGCTGAAGATCCCGCCTCGCCGACTGTGGGGAAATTATTTGTCAATAATTTTCCCACAGTCGGTGGGATAAATTCCGACGATATAAGTTACCGTGCTTAAGCACGGTAACTTATATCGTCATTTAAAGTTTGAAAACCGCAGGTTTTCATATGACAACCTGAACGAGCCAGAAAAACCCTGATGATGTTTGGTTCAGGCTCGTGTAGGTTGAGGAGGACAAAATGAAGTTTTTTCGAAAAATGATATTTTTTTGGCAGCAGAGCTGGGTAATTATTGTGGTAATTACGGTAATTACCGGGTTGATTACCTGGGCAGTAATTGGCTTAACGTCTTTGGAGTCTTTTTACCGGAATCAAATATTGGCGACAATGCCGGTCTGGATGCTTATTGGGATATTCCAGGGGATTGCATTTGTTACGATGTATTGGTTTATCTTGTATGGCGGATTTACAAAGATTACTTCAAAAAAGATTAAGGCAAGAGACATTAATATTCGGTTTGATGATGTGATTGGAATTGAGCAGGCAAAAACAGAGGCTTGGGAAATGGTTGAGCTGATTAAGGACCGGGCAAAGCTTAAAAAGATTGGCGGTAAAATTCTGCGCGGGATACTTATGGTTGGCCCCCCCGGATGCGGTAAAACTTATCTGGCAAAAGCTATCTCTACCGAAGCAAAAGTGCCTTTTTTAGCCATGGCCTCTAGTGAGTTTAATGAGGTTTTTGTTGGCGTGGGCGCAAGCAGAATAAGAAAATTATTCCGGCAGGCGCGCATGCTGGCTTATGCCCATGGGGCATGTATTATCTTTATTGACGAATTAGACGCGATTGGCCGGTCAAGAACTTTTAGTTTTTTAGGCGGAAGTGAAACAAATGCCACCCAGAACCAGCTGCTCGTGGAAATGGATGGTTTAAAAGAAAAAGATTATAATGTTATTGTTATCGGGGCAACTAATGCTGCAGAAAATGTGCTTGACCTGGCGCTGCTAAGACCCGGGAGATTTGACCGGAAGATTTATATCCACTTGCCTAATCTTGAAGGCCGGGAAAAATTGTTTCAATACTATTTAAGCAAGGTAAAATATGACCCTTCCATAGATATTGGGCGGCTGGCGCGTAAAGCCGTGTATAAAAGCCCGGCGGATATTGAAAATATCATCAAAGAAGCCGCGCTTATTGCCACGCGTTATAAGAAAGATATTGTCAGCTATAAAGAAATAACCGAGGCCATGGAACGTATTGATATGGGAATAAAACATAAGCGTAATCTTACCCCGCAGGAACGGGAGATGGTTGCTTATCACGAATCCGGACATTTGTTAGTGCTTTATATATTGCATCCTACAGATGATGTGTTTAAAGCTTCAATTGTTTCAAGAGGCGCGGCTTTGGGAGTAGTGCATCATCAGCCGCGTGAAGAATTATTTACCTATAGCCGGGAAAGGGTACTCGCAGAAATAAAAGTTGCTTTAGGGGGATATATTGCCGAAAGACTGCAATGTGGGGTAACTTCTACCGGTGTTTCCAGTGATTTCAAACAAGCCATGCACTGGGCACATGATATGGTATGGATGTATGGTATGGGTATTGGCGGATATGTGGGTGATTATACACTTATCGATAAATCGGAGATTTCGGAAAAAATAAAAGAAAAATTGAATGAGGAAAGTAATCAGATTTTAAGGCAGTGTCTCAAAGAAGTAGAAGAGCTGTTAGTGCGGGAAAAGACACTGCTTGACCGATTTGCTAAGGAGCTGCTCGCCCGGGATGAGTTGGAATACGATGAAATCGAGGCAATTTTTGCGGAATATGGTAAAAGCAATATCCGCAGTAAAATTACGGTGTAAAAAATCGCACCAGGGGTCTCCACTGCGTATACCGGGGGGGAGATTTGTGCAAATAGCCGCGATAATTATTGTTTTATCATTTTGTAAATGCGCGCCAGGGCCGACCTATCATCAAGATAAGATTGCCGAATCAATAAAAGAAATTTGCCGGAAAGAATACAATATCAATGTGTGCGCAAAAATTATTGGTAAAACGATTGGCGTGTATATTCCCTTAGAGAGATTATTTGACGAAAACTTAAATATTGACCAGCAAATTTCGCAAAAAATCGATGATGTGATTTTAGGCACATCAAGAGTATTGCTCAGTTCCGATACCGAGCTTGATTTTTATCAGGTGGTTGCCGCGGATACGGCACAAATCGCCGCTGAACTGGTGATGATCCGTTATATTCCAGACATTAAAAAAATTTATTGCGGCAGTATCTCCCGCGATGAATATACCAAACGCATGCTCTGGGAGGTAAAGATAAATACCCAGATACTCGCGCGCAAAAGGGTGGAAGAATTGTTTCATATGATGCCGACGGGGAATAGTGATAAGATTATTGCGGATTTTTTTGTACGAAAACCAAAAGTTAGTCTGGAGGCGATGATTTTTTTCCGGACGCTCAAAGAGTTAGCGATGAAAAAAAACATTGAATATAAGATTTTGAAAATTAAATCGAGAGCAATTGATAAAAATAAAATACTGGTTTATTGCCGCGTATTTGAGGACTATACGCCAAAAACAGGATTTATGGATTATGATTTTTTGTCCCCGCGGCAATTTTATAACGAATATCTATCATTAGTCATGATAAACAGAGGCGCGGCGACAATTGACCAGATTTATTCCCTTTATCATCGAAGCGAAGGCCGTCAGATTCGCCGCTTCCCGGACCAGTATATTACCATGAATAATATCGATGAATGGCTGGAGACAGATTTTGTTTTTTCCGATATGACCACCGGAGATTTTTTGGCGAAACAGATTTTGAAAAGAATAAAGGATGATTTAATCGAAAATTTTGAAGTTAGTTTTTTACAGGGATATTTTGATCAGGAGAAAAAGAACTTCATTTTTTTATTAAGCGCAAAAAGTAAAAAACCGGATCTTTTGTTTGGGGAAACCGGGATTAACCATGTTATCGATTTAATTAGTAATTTGTTATATAGTTATGAGTTTTCGGATTACCAGACGCTCTATCTAACGGATATTTCGGAAAATAAGGAATTAGTCATCAGCCGGGAAGATTTGGAACAGAGGGAATTAGATAAAATGAATGTGATAAGGAAATTTTTTATAAAAAAAGGGAAAAAAAGATGATTGTTGAAAAACCAACACGGGACGGATTTGGTGAGGGGCTTTTGGAATTAGGCGAAACAAATAAGGATGTGGTAGTATTGACCGCGGATTTATCGGCTTCGGTAAGGGCACAATGGTTTATGGATAAATATCCCCTGCGCAGTTTTAAATTAGGGGTGGCCGAACAGGACATGATTGGCACGGCCGCGGGGCTTAGCCTTGGAGGCAAAATCCCATTTGCCGGTACATTTGGAGTTTTTGCCAGCGGCCGGGCATGGGATCAATTAAGGGTTTCGGTATGCTATATGAACCTGAATGTTAATATTGCCGCCAGCCATGGCGGTATTTCTGTAGGTGAAGACGGGGCAACGCATCAGGCGCTCGAAGATATAACGTTAATGCGTGCCTTACCGAATATGACGGTAGTTGTTCCTTGTGATGCTCTGGAGGCAAAAAAGGCAACTATTGCCAGTGCAAGTTATCCCGGACCGGTATATTTACGGCTGGGGAAACAAAAGGTTCCTTTTATGACTTCACCAGAGGCAATTTTTAACATTGGTAAGGCAGATATATTGCGGACGGGAAAGGATATAACAATTTTTGCCTGTGGTCTTATGGTCGCTGAAGCATTGAAAGCAGGGGAGTTATTGACCAAGAAAGGCATTGATGCGCGGATTATTAATATGCATACCATAAGCCCGATAGATATTCAGGCGATAATCGATGCGGCTCAAGAAACCCGGGCCATTGTTACCATAGAAGAGCATAGTTTAACCGGAGGACTCGGGTCGGCGGTTGCCGAGGTTGTTGTCGAAAGGTGCCCGGTACCGATGAAAATGATTGGTATTCGATCGCAATTTGGCCAATCCGGCAAGCCGCTGGTTTTACTAAAAGAGTACGGCTTAACCGCCGAGGACATAAAAAATACGATCATTGGTTTTTTAGAGACGGTTAAACCGAATTATTCCCTGTAGCAAACTAGTGCACTGTGACATTAATTTTTGATATTATCATAGAATATAGAGAATTTCTCACGAGCCTTGTTCTTTGTAAACTGCCAAGAGATTGTAATCTTTTTTTGGTTCCGTTGTTTTGTCCAAGGATAAACTTCATCGGCTAATTTTTTTATGTTTGCGATACGCCGGTCAAGACACTGCTTTGATAGCGCCGACAACTCAATCTCGGCCATATTCAGCCAGCTGGCTTTCTTGGGAGTATAGGCCATTTCAAAGCGTTGCGATAACACAAAGGTCTCAGGCGCGTCAAAAAGTTCGTAAAACGAAGAAGGATTATGCGTGTTAAGATTATCCTGAACCAAAATAATCTTATCGGCATCGGGATAATGTGACGCTACATCTTTCATAAAATCAGCATAATCTTTCTTAGTCTTGCGTTCTGTGACTTTAACAATACGCTTACCGGCTAAAGGTTCAACAGCCATAAGCACAGCACATGTTCCGTTGCGCTCATAATGATAGTCCTGACGCTCAACGCATCCTGTTTTCATGGGAATTGGCATCATAACATCACCCAACAACTGACAGGGGCGTTCGTCAAAACAGACAACTGGCCTTTTCGGATTATAAGGTTGTTCATAAATGTCCAAAACCTGCTCCATCCGCCAGAGATAATCGGCGGTGATGGTTGTAACACACCATTGTTTCTTTAGGTGAGGCTTAAGTTCGTTTTTTTAAAGTTCTCTCAATGGTTTTATAAGAAATGTTATTAACAAAATTTAACTTGGAATTCTCCGCCCCTTGGGGCGTGGAATGGCGAAGTTATAAAAAAAGTTCCTTATTATCGGCGAAGCGTAGCGAAGTCGACGTGATGCCCCGCTCCCTTGGGGCGGGGAGAGTTCATTTCAACGACTTTATCGGCTAAAAGACGCAGACTCCACCTGCAGTGTTCTTGGGGAGCTTTTGAACATGCCAGGGCTGTAATCTGTGCCAGTTGCTTACCGCTGAACTTATTGGGGGCGCCAGGCCGAGGCTGTTCATATATTGCTGCATTAATTCCTTCTTTTGTATATCGCTGGCGTACTTGGCGAACGGTATTTCGGACTAATCCCAGCGCTTTGATGATTCCGCTGTCAGTTTCGCCCTTATCCGCTAACAGTAATATTCGGCACCGAGTTAATGTGCGTGCTTTTTCTTTACCTTTTACCAAAGACCATGAGCTAGGCTTAAGGGAACAGAGCAATCTTTCAGCAGTCCCTTGAAGGTGTAGAAGACCCAAGACTTCTTCTTACCATCTTTGCTCGTGGAGGTAAAAACCCAACACTTATGCGGATAATGTTTTTTGATGAGTTTCACCAGCTCATCCTGCTGGCTCCAGCAGTGTTTCCGCTTTAGCGGATGGTAAAAGAAGATGTTACGATTGGACTTTAATTCACCAATGAAGGGCAGTTTTTTATGGGAGAGAACAAACTTAAGGAATTCAGAGGACTGAGCATACTAGGCACCAATGACCAGGGAAGAGAATTTTATTTTTCTATGTAAGGCATTATCGACTAATATTCGGGCAAGATCGAGCTTACTTTTAAAATCTACATCCTCTTTGCCAAATAAGAACTCCTCTGCGGGGAGATAAGATTTAAAGTTTATCGGGAAGCGTTTGGTTTTGGAGGCGAAGGCAGAGAAGACAGCAACATTACAGATTTCTTCACGATTTAAGACACCACAGTGTTGACGTTTAGCGCCGGCGTAGCTTTAGCAAAAGGCTTAGGAGAAGAAGTATCATCGATAACTAAGACGCCGGAGGAAGTAGCAGAAGTAGTTCTTTGATGTTCAATAATTTTTAACCTTATATTGTTAAGATCATTGCTACTCCATTTTGCTTCAGATAAGAAGTACTGACAAGCATGATAGTTGATTGGGGTTTTAGAGGCGAGGGCATAAAGGGAATTTCTCTTGTAGTCTTTAAACAAAGCATAGATAAGGAAGGAGAAAACGATAAATTGTTTTTTTGAGAAGGCAGGTTTAAAACGAAATAAGAAATTATTGATTACCGAAATAGTGAGATTAAAAATACCCATATCCACCTCCTGTTGTGTGTTACGGTAGTTTAGTTACAACTATATACCATAGCAGGAGTTGTGGATATTGTTAAGGGAAAAATTAACGTAACACATTGAAATTACATAAGTTATTAGTTTTCACGACTTACGTTAAAAGATTTTTTGAAAAAGCTTAAATTTTAACAAAGTACTAGAAGTACAGAAGGTACCACAGCTTATTTCCTAAGGGATTGAATGGAAAAAATCCTTATCTGAAATAAAAGATATAATAAAAACGGTATCGGTTTTTTCCAATACCGAAGGTGGAAGAATGCTAATTGGATTATCGGAAACAGGCACTGTTGCTGGTGTAGAAATTGGCAAAGGCACAATAGAAAACATTACCAATCTAATTTCACAGCATACTGAACCTAAAATCCATCCACGAATTATTGTAAAAACAACTGGCGGTAAGGATATCATTATAATTGACGTAACAAAATCACATGACAGCCCTGTTTTAGCTGACGGAATTTCTTATATACGAGTTGGTAAGTCAAGCATGAAAATGTCGAAGCACGGAGAAAAACTTTAATTGCTTTTTTTAAGAACAAATCAGATAAATTGCATGTATTAATTACTACGGCGTATTAATAAAACTGTTTCAATACACAATACACAATACTCAATACAATCTTCTAAACGACACGGCGGGCAGGCGATACAAAAAAATAAAATAAAATTATCACACAGAGGCACAGGGCACACGGAGAAAAACGTTTGAACTACGTATTGCGGATTTTGTGTAAAAACAGATAAGAAGAGAATAAAAGGAAAAAATGCTATTAAAAGTATGGGTAGCAATTATATTAGTTATGACAATTGTGGCAAGTACGGTTTTTTGTGCTGAAAGGATAGATGTTAGCCAATTAGAAGAGCAGAGCGAGATTTATTTTAGCCGGGATGACTATGATGGGTTTATAGAGTATTTAAACAGCATAGATATAACAAAGGAAAACATATTAGCTGCCTATCGTAACTATTATCTGGCATTAACCTATATGAAAAAAATAGAATATTTGGACAAAAGAGAGGATTGGGAACGTTTTTATAAAGTCAAAGGTAAATATTGCAAAGAGGTTTCTAATCTTACTATACAGTTTTCATCATTGTCCGCATCTGAGGAATTAATTATTGATTTTTTATATCTAAATTGGGCTATCCATGAAAAAGCCGAATATCGAGAATATGCCGCTCAAGCATTTACGAAACTAAAGAAAAGATTATTTGACTATGCAATTAGTACCGGTGATTATAAAAAACTTAAAGAAATAGCTGATCGAATAGAGTCAGAAATTGGTGGGAATTTTTCTTCGAAATTTTTTCAGAAATATATTATGCAGCTTGTTAAAGTGGATGATTATAATAAGGTATTTGCAATAATATTTTCTTTTTCCAAAGAACGGTTTGAAAAGTCCGACTTTACTGCTTCAAGTTTTGCAGATGAGAAATTATTGGAATTGTCACAACAAATTTATGATATAGATAAACAGATTAGTTTAGCAAATAGTATCGCAGAAAAGTATTTAGATCGCAATGAATTTTATTATTATGATTCATTTTATAGGCAGTACTTAACTTTACTCTTAAAAAAAGGGAAGGAAGAAGAATTCTATAATGCTGTACAAAAGGCTATTGATGTATTTGATAGTTCACCGACAAGAAATTCCCAACTGGCAAGAATATATTATAGTATGCTTTTAAATCACACCCCCAAAGAATCAGTCTCTTTTACTGTTCTTTATGCCTCAGCTCGTGCTTCGTTGAGGTCAGGAGAATTTGAGGAAGCAATAGGGGAATTTGGGGAAATTATAGAACTTTTCCCTTCGCACAAAAATATTGCCGATTGCTACTTTCAGATTGCAAACGCTTATTTTTATCTTGAAAAATATGAAAAGGCTGCTGAAAATTTATCAATTATTGTTGAAAAATTCCCTGAAACAAGTATAGCGGAAGAGGCATTATATTTACTTGGTATTGCAAAAATAAAAGAGAAAAAATATTCCGATGCCTTACACAACTTTGAAAATTTTTTAATAATATATCCCGAAAGTGTTAGAAATGATAAAGTAATGAAAAAGGTTATGGAGATAAAAAAGTGAAGAAAACAAAATTTTTTACAAAAAAACTGCCTTTAATATTTTTTCTTACATTAATATTAAACTCTGCGTTTATTTTAGATGTTTTATCAATCGATGAGAGTGTTAGTAGAGATATTGTAAAGGTTATAAACAGTTATTGCAATGCGTGGATTAGAGGCAATGCAAAAGAAATGTATCAATTTCTAATCCGGCCGACCGTGTTAACAGAAGAAGAATACGTGAAAGACTGGGAAGGGAAGCTCGATGATGGTAAACGTCCAATAAAAATCATTAATATTAATGACGTTAAGTATATAAATAATACAAGCTATAGTATTGTTGTAACCTTAGAAGTTCCTCCAAGCTGGTATAAACCATGTAATGCAGCGCAATTTGAATACTTTTTAGAACTTGGCATAGATGACGAATGGGGCATAACAGGTAGTCGCGAACTTGTTGTTAAAAAAGAAGTAAATATTGCAGAATTAAAAGAAATTGTTCGTAAAGAGATAGAGTTTTGGATGGCAGGAGATGTGCACGCGATGTATCAATTAGGTACCAAACCGATTACCTTACCGGAAGAGCAATTTGTAAAAGATATGGCAGAAGGGCTTAAACCTGAAAATCGTCCAAAAAAGATAATATCCATAAGTGAACCAGAACATGTGAAAGGAAATATGTACAGTGTAATTGCGAAATTGGCGGTGCCTGAGAGTTGGATTAAGCCGGATAATGCAGCAAAAATTAAGTATTTTTTATTACCGGGAGCAGATAATAAATGGGGACTAACCGGTCAAACAGAGCTATCATTGTCTCTAAAATAATGCAAAAAATATAAATGAAGAATAATAACAAAATTACAGAAACGGTTATTTTTATTTTAGCATTTATTTTTATTCAGATAATACAGTTAAATAAAAGTTTTCAAGATTTATTTACTCAATATTTGTCTAAAAATAAAGATAGAAGTAAACAAGAAACCATTGAGTCAATTCGTGTTATTTTAACTTTGTCTGGAGTAAATGCTGCGATAAGTAAAAGCAGTGGTTGCGGCATGGCTGCAGATTGTATTGGATGTTAGTAGAAAACTCAATAAAAAGATTAATATCTATCGGAAAAACTCCTGGGATTAGAGTAACTCTTACTGATCATAACCAGAATAGGATTGTAGAATCCATAGATTACTTAAAAAAGTTAGGAATACGTTCAGCTGCCTTTATTCCGATGGAAATACCTTTTTATTTAGAAGACAATATAGCTCAGCTGGCAACGGATCCTGAGATAGTATATAATGAATATATTAGGGCTTATGAATATACATACAGATTATATTGTAATGAGGGGTATGCCTTCCATCTTTTGCCGATAACCATGATTTTAGAAGGAGTGATGTCCGGAGGAAGGTTTCAAGGTTGTGGGATGGGAAGAGGTTTTTTTTCGATAGGTACTAGTGGAAATATACATTCATGTCAAAGAGTGAGAACAGATGAATTTTATATAGGAAATATATACGATAATGATATTTTTTATAAACTTGATAATGTGCCGGAAAGTAAAAAAGGAAATAGCGTTTTGTCAGCATTGCTTAGTGAACGAACTACTGATGTAAAAGGCAATTCTTGTGCTAATTGTGAAGTTTTAGCGTTTTGTGCGGGAGGTTGTGCTGCCGCTGCCTGGGCGCAGTTTAAAGATAAGGACATAGGGTCCCCTAATATTAATGACTCGATGTACCATGAAAAATGTTATTATACAAAGAAATTGATAAAAAGGCTTTTTTGGGATTATATTGAACGTCCAAAGAAAGATGACAAATATTTCAAATATCTTTCAACTATTGCGCCAATAAGACGAAATTTTTGGATGTAAACAACGTTTTTTTATCATTAAACAGTTCCGCTATACGGTTATGCAGTTCAAAACATTTAATGTTTATTGGATGAGATTTACATGAACTGATTGCACAGTTAAATGCACAAAAGGAACTGTTAGGACAAACATTTGCAGAAATGGATAAAAAAAATTCCGGTGCTGCGGAGCAGTATTAGCTTGGCATAATGCTCTGTAGCCTTGCTGGAGAATGGTCAAACTGCAGAAAATTATTTATTTGGTATTATTTAACAAGTTATGAAAAGTATTCGCTTGCTTGCCCCGGCAAAGATAAATTTGTATTTAGATATAGTTGGCCGCCGCCGGGATGGCTATCATAATATTTTAACTTTTTTGCATAAAATTAATTTAGCAGATACGATTGAACTAAAGCCGCGGCAGCAGAAGATTGTGGTGAAATGTAGTCATGCACATGTGCCCAGTGGCCGGACAAATCTTGTGTATAAAGCCGCGAGGATGCTTCAGCAGAAGACGTGTACAAATTTTGGTGCGGAGATTAAAATAATAAAAAGGATTCCTCCAGCCAGTGGGTTAGCAGGAGGTTCCAGTGATGCGGCAAGTGTGCTTTTAGGGTTAAACCGGTTATGGAAGCTAAAGATTCCGGCAAAAACGCTTGAACTCTGGGCAGCAGAGATTGGTGCAGATGTTCCATTTTTTGTTAGCAGATATAATTCAGCTATTGCTCGCGGCATTGGAGATAAACTTCGGCCGATAGACACCACGGCAAAATACTGGGTTGTCCTGGCAGTTCCGCATAGAAGGATTTCTACAAAAAAAATTTACCGTCTGTTAAAACAAATCTTGACAAAGAGACCGGGTAATGTTAAACTAATCATTCACGCCTTCAAGCATAAAGACTTAGAAACGTTATCGGTCTATTTGTATAATGCATTGGAACATATAACACTTAAGCGGTGTAAAGAGACCGGGAAGATTAAGTCGCTGTTTAGTCTTTTAGGTTGTAAGGTAGCACTTATGTCCGGCAGCGGCCCAACAGTATTTACACTAACAACATCAAGGGGGGAGGCGAGGAGAATAGCACAGAGCACGAGTTCAGAGAAGTGCGAGACATTTGTCGTAAGAAGCTTGTAGCTAATAGTAGACAGCCGGTACATGCAAGCGTACCTTAAAAGAGAATTGTTACTGCGATGTTTTTTCAATGGTTTCTTCGGCTGCCTACAACAACATGGAAAAAGGAGTGAGTTCAATGGAGATTACCGAGGTGAGAGTGTTTTTGAAAACAAGTCCGGATAAAAAATTAAAGGCATATACCACAATAACATTAGATAATGCCTTTGTTGTTCGAGATATTAAGGTCATTGAAGGCAGTAAAGGATTATTTGTCGCGATGCCTTCAAGAAAGCTAAAAAATCAATGTGCAAAATGCGGATATAGAAATGTTGTTCGCAGCAAGTTTTGCAACCAATGCGGCTCAGCACAAGACACTTATTCGAGTAAGCCCGCAGTAACCCCGGAAGAACAGCGTCAGTCAGAACACCGCGATATTGCCCACCCAATTACGCCAGAATGCCGTGAATATATCCAGCGCAAAGTCTTAGAAGCTTATGATCTGGAAAAGAAAAAGGCCCCTGGGGTGACGGTTGTGTCTGAAGAAGAGGTAGAAGAATAACCCGGGCAAAAAGGGTGTGGCAAAGAGGCATGCCTTTATGACAGCGTAAAATTAGCTATGCTAATTTTGTTTTTGCCGGTCAAGGTGTGTAGTAGAAAAAACCTGGCATATTTTGTATAAAGATACCGGGGCAAGTGCTTTTATATTAGTGAAAACTACAAAATATGGTTTGCCCGGTAGTGTAATGGTAACACATCAGATTTTGGTTCTGAGTTTCGAGGTTCGAATCCTCGCCGGGCAGCCAGTTCAGCAAATTGCAAATAATAAGTAGCAAATGGTAATTGACAAAGAGGATGAGAACCTAAAAGGGGATTTTAAGGGGAAAGATTGTTTCCCTTTATCCGCGTACTGGAATATCCTTGCGGAAGGAAGGAAAATATTAAAAGGAAACAATCAGAGTTTCTTTTTAAGGAGCGAAATCGAAGAGAGCCCGTCATGCTTTATGGCGGGACGAAGCTGCTGAATAGCAGCGGAGTGTTGAGCGACAGGTTCAAGCACGAAGTGCGGAATCCTCGCAGGGCAGCCAATTTTTGGCGATGCCAAAAATTGGCAGAGTCCGCCTAAGGCGGACGGTCTAATGTTCTATTGTTTATGGCTCAAAAAGGTGATTTATGCCTTTCATGTTCGAAAACCTTGAAGTTTATCAGAAAGCAATCGGAAATCTTACAGAAAGGTTTACAAAAGGCAATTATTATCTTATATGTGAGAATAAGATAGCAGGTAAAGCGAAGGAATTATGAAAACGAGCGAACAGGCTATAGATTTGTTTGTAGATTTAGAAAAAGAACAGTATGACTGGAAGAAAGATATTATTATTAATAAGTCTAAACTGTTGGAAAAGATCAAAGAAATCACACAGATAGATGCGCCCATTCAACTGAAAAGAAATATAGCTTTTATTAAATCAGTAATTAATTATCCTAAAAATGATAGAGATGGTTTAGTTAATATAGATCAGAATGGCGATACTACGGTTTTGAAGAAAGGGACTCTCCTTGAAGAGTTAAATCAAATTGAAGAAGCCCAAACAGTAGAAAGAGCAAGATATTATCTCCATCGGTTAAGAAAGGGCATAAGTGAAATAAAAACTAGTAAAATTAATGACATAAATCTCAATCGCTGGAAGGAGTATCAAAATATTTTAACTGATAGTTTATGGATTTTAGAGAGAAGAGATGATTCGGGTGTTCATGCGGGCTGGTACTGGGGTAATTTTATCCCGCAAATACCACATCAGTTAATGATGCGGTATACAAAAAAAGGCGATTGGGTTCTTGATCCATTTTTAGGTAGTGGCACGACTTTAATTGAGTGTCGGCATTTAGGCAGAAACGGGATTGGGGTTGAATTAAATCCAGAAACCGCGAGAAAAGCGAAAGATTTAATCGAAAGAGAAAACAACAGTGAAAATATTACTACTGAAGTTGGAGCCGGAGATAGCAGAAAAATAAATTTTAAAGAACTTTTAGATAAACAAGGAGTTAAGCAAGTTCAACTTATTATTATGCATCCGCCATATCACGACATAATTAAGTTTAGTAGAGAAACAGAAGATTTATCTAACGCCGCAACCACGGAAGATTTCATAGAAATGTTTGATGAGGTTTTAGATAACACTGCCCCGCTTTTAGAGAAAGGCAGATATCTTGGGATAGTTATCGGAGATAAATATTATAAAGGTACTTGGATCCCCTTATGTTTTTATATTATGAATGAAGTTTTAAAAAAGGATTTTACCCTTAAAAGTATAATTGTTAAAAACTTTGAAGAAACAAGAGGAAAGAGGAATCAAAGAGAGTTATGGCGCTATCGAGCATTGGTGGGCGGTTTTTATATTTTCAAACACGAGTATATTTTATTATTTAAAAAAGGGAAGTAGTAGATGACAACGCATGTTTTTATTGTTGATTTTGTAACTTTTAAATATCACTTAGAATACTTATTTGCTGGTACCGGAGCAAAAGATAATGTCATTGATTTTAATGCAAAATCCAGCACGTCGTTAAAGCCTATGACTGAAAATAATTTAGTAGGAATGATTGCGGATTCGCAAAGAATAAGAACAGGCGATTATATAATTTTCTATTTACAACAAGATATGTCCGAAGGCATTTATGAAGGCAAGTTTTACGGTATATTTAAGGCTAAAGAAGACCTGTCGTTTTTAGACAACAATGATAAGAATCAATTTCTCAAAAAAGAATTAATAAAGTCATTAACTTTCAGAACTCTTATAGAACCCTATGAAGTTTATGCTGTAGGTGTTACAGAATGGGAAGCGTTAGATGAAATAAAGTTTATACAGTCACCTAACCAGATGCTTTGGAGTCTTATTTATAGAAAATTAAAAGTGAATAGAGGCAACACGATGATAACCATTTATGAAAGCGATAGACTTTTTAAGCTATTGCGCGATAAAAATAATAGAAAAACGCTCGATAGTCAAAATCTTACATATGACAATGTAACACGAGAAATAAAGCCAAGTAATGACAAAAATGTTTATTTGGGGAGAAAAGTAGCGATAGACATCTTAACTCGATTAGTAAGAAAGCATAATGAAGGAAAAGCATTTGAGATGCATTTACAAGCTTATGTAATTCAGAATATTGACAGGAATAAAAATAAAACTTTAGACGTCTGTTTGCTTGATAGCTTATCACTGGAATGGATTGGTAATGAGGTTTCTTGCGGCGTAGGAATGCAAAGAATAGACGTCATGCTCTCGGTTTTTAAGGAGAATTCAAGAATAATTATCCCTATAGAATTAAAAGCGGTCGAAGCAGATGAAAAAAATATTTCCCAGATTCAAAGATATGTCGACTGGCTCGAGCAATATTACATTCCTAACAGGATCAGTGATACACAACCGGTATTAATTTCAAAGAAGATTGAAAACAAAACAACAGCTTCATATAAAAATATTATCAAAACTTTCGAAGAGTTTAATAAAAAGAATACCAGATGCTTGCCTTTGAAATTTATAGAGTATGAGTTAGCCAGTAATAATTTATATTTTAAAGAAGAAAAGTATTAAGATTGGTTGATAATTAGGTTGATGGTTTTAACCCCGTGGTTTACCTAAATATAAATATCCCTTTGCCACGGTTGACTATAATTTTATGACTAATTGGCAACATTGATTCTTTGATTTTCGGTTGATGACAACTTTCTTTCTTTTGGTTCTACCTTTTCTTTTTAAGAAAAGGTAGAGCAAAATATCCGCCTAATAAACTGGCGGATTAAATTCCGACAAATAATTTACATCGCCTATAGCTCTGTAAATTATGTCGTTATTTAAGGTAGATGGCAAAATTAGTGCCGAAGGCAATAATTTTATGAAAAACATTACCGCGATAATATTAGCTGCAGGAGAAGGTACGCGGATGTATTCACAGCGGCCGAAAATTTTGCATAAGATTTGCGGTCAGCCGATGATTGATTATGTTGTAAATGCGGTCAGGGGTATTGGGATTAAAAAGATTATTATTGTTGTCGGACATAAATCTCAACTGGTAGAAGACCACCTTAGTAAAGATGTCATCACGGTAAAACAGAAAAAACTGTTAGGTACCGGTGATGCGGTAATGAGCGCAAAATCCAATATCGGGCTGGATGATGAGCTGCTTATTCTTTATGGCGATACCCCGCTGGTAACCAGTGAGACCTTGAAAGAGCTTCTAAAAAAACACCGTGAGACCGCAGCAGCGTGCACTCTTTTAACCGCGGTAATAAAAAATCCTTCCGGCTATGGACGGGTTTTACGTGATGATAGCGGAAAAATCCAGCGCATTGTTGAAGAAAATGATGCAACCTTGTTTCAAAAGGTTGTGGAAGAAATAAACGTAGGGGTATATTTCTATAAAGCCAAAGACCTGTTTGAAGCATTAGCAAAAATCCGGCCGTTGAATAAAAAAAATGAGTATTATTTAACCGATACAATTTCTTTACTGATTAAAAAAAATAAACAGATTGCCTCGATACGAACAGAAAATAATGATGAAATTTTAGGGATTAATTCCCGGCGTGAACTCTCAGTTGCCAGCCGGATTATTAAGATGTGCTTGATTGAAAAAATAGTTGATTGTGGGGTAACCGTAGTTGACCCGGATAATACCTATATTGAAGTTAATGTAACAGCTTCGAAAGATACGGTTATTTATCCATTTACCTACATCGAACAAGACGTTACTATTGGTAAAAATTGTATCATCGGGCCGTTTGTTAGAATTAGGCGGGGGACGACGATTGGTAATGACACCATAGTCGGTAATTTCGTTGAGCTCAACCGTTCGGAAATTGGCAATCAATGCCGGATAAAACATCAAAGCTATTTAGGCGATACGTTATTAGAGGATGAAGTGAATATTGGTGCGGGAACAGTGGTCGCTAATTATGACGGAAAGAATAAACATAAGACGAAGATAAAAAAAGGTGCCTTTATTGGCTGCGGGACGATTCTTGTTGCTCCGGTGACCATAGGTAAATCTGCGGTTACCGGTGCGGGTACCGTAGTGCCGAAAAACAAGGATGTTGCGGATAACACCGTGGTTGTTGGTGTGCCGGCACGGACGCTAAAGAAGAAGGAAAATGGCAATGCGTAATGATATTGTTATTTTTTCTGGCAATTCTAATATTAAACTGGCGGAAGATATTTGCAGGTATTTAGGTATCGAACTGGGTGCGGCAATCGTCGATAGGTTTAGTGAGGGAGAAATAAGAGTAAAAATAGATCACAATGTCCGCGGCAAAGATGTGTTTGTAATACAGCCGACTTCTCCGCCGGTCAATGATAATCTGATGGAGCTTTTAATATTACTTGATGCCTTAAAACGGGCATCCAGCGGGAGACTAACCGCGGTTATTCCTTTTTACGGGTATGCACGCCAGGACAGAAAAGATCAGCCGCGGGTGCCGATTACGGCCAAACTTGTGGCTAATCTATTAACAACAGCAGGAGCGGATAGAATTTTAACAATGGATTTGCATGCCGGACAAATCCAGGGATTTTTCGATATCCCGGTAGATCATCTTTTTGCTGCGCCGGTATTGGTTAAATATTTTGAGAAACTTAAAGGGCCGGATTTGGTTATTGCCGCGCCTGATGTTGGCGGGGTTAAAATGGCCAGGGCATTTGCCAAACGTCTGGAAGCCGGACTGGCAATTGTTGACAAAAGGCGTATTGATGCCCAAAGCGCAGAAGTGATGAATGTCCTGGGTGACATTAAAAATAAACGGGTTATTATTGCGGATGATATGATTGCCACTGCGGGTTCTTTGACGGAAGCGGCAATTGTTTTAAAGGAAAAAGGGGCAGAGGAAGTCTATGCCGGGGTGTCGCATGGCGTATTTTCCGGACCGGCAATAGAAAGAATTACAAAATGTCCATTAAAAGAAGTTGTGATTACCGACAGCATTTTATTTGACGATGGTAAACAGCATTTTAAGATCAAGGTATTATCAATAGCAGAGCTTTTGGGTGAAGCGATAAAACGTATACATGAGGAGGAATCTGTAAGTTCGCTGTTTATTTAAGGAATAATTTTAATATCCCACCTCGCAGATCGTGAGGAAATTCTTGATTAATAATTTCCTCCACGCTCGGTGGGATAAATTCGCACACATAAGTAATGTCGCTTTACAGCGGCATAACTTATGTGCTCATTTAAACTTTGAAAACCGTAGATTTTTAAATGACCCGCCAAAAGACATGGCGGGGGAGGATATTGTCGTGGAAAATGTGGTGCTTAAGGCAGAAGAGAGGGAGATTACCGGAAAGTCGACAGTTAAAAAACTTCGGCAGAGGTCTAAGGTTCCGGCGGTTATTTACAGAAAAGGCAAAACTGGCGCGAATGTTTTTGTGGACAAAAAAGATGTTTTAAAGGTTTTGCATACTAAAGCGGGTGAAAATGTCCTGATTAATCTAGAAATTATGGATGCAGATAAGGATAAGAATAAAACAGTTATTATTAAAGAAATTCAGCATGATCCGATAACTAGAGAGATGTTGCATATTGATTTTTATCAGATAAGTCTGACGGAACGTATAAAAATAAATGTTCCTTTGATGGTAAAAGGAGATGCCCCGGGAATTAAAGAAGGCGGTATTTTGGAACATGTAATACGGGAAGTGGAGATTGAGTGCTTGCCGACAAAGATTCCGGAAAGTATTGATATTGATGTTTCAAATATGAATATTGGTGATGTTATGCATTTAAAGGACATAGCTTTGCCAGTAGATCTGCATGTGCTTACAAACTTAGAACAGGTAGTTGTTTTAATTAAGGCGCCGGTTGAAGAAAAGGCAGCAGAAGAAGCGGTGATCACAGAAGCAGCACCAGCAGAGCCGGAAGTAATAAAACAAAAGAAGCCAGAAGCAGCGGCTGAAGGTGAAACCAAAGAAGAAAAATAGCAAATTAGTGTCGCAGACAATAATTTGATTTATATGAAAATATTGATTGGGCTGGGGAATCCGGGGATTGCTTATAAAGATACCCGGCATAACATTGGCTTTAGAATTATTGATAATTTTGCCCAGAGACATAAGTTTTTGTTGAAAAAAAGAAAGTTTAGAAGTATTATTTTAGAAGGGAATAGCTGTAATCAGAAAGTACTACTGGTTAAAGCCCAGACATTTATGAATTTGAGCGGGGAGGCAGTGCGAGCAGTAGTATCATTTTATAAAATTGTTCTTGAAGAGATGCTCGTAATATGCGATGATAGCGCCTTGCCGCTGGGGAAAATACGTTTGCGTAAAAAAGGCAGTGCCGGGGGACACAAGGGAATCATTTCGATAATTGAAAATATTCATAGCAATAACTTCCCGCGCCTTAGAGTAGGTATTGGCCGGCCCCGGGACCGGAACATGACAAATTATGTACTGCAGCCTTTTGAAAAGGAAGAAAAAAAAACGGTTGAGACGGCAATTAACCTGGCAACTGATGCGATAGAGTTGTGGATTGAATTAGGCATAACTGAGGTAATGAATACATATAACTAAAAACGATAAAATCCTAAGCACGAATATCGAAATCCGAGTGTAGGTAATTCTTGACC
This sequence comes from Candidatus Omnitrophota bacterium, assembly GCA_043821285.1. GTDB lineage: Bacteria > Omnitrophota > Gorgyraeia > B26-G9 > JBDRCZ01 > JBDRCZ01. The sequence goes on from JBDRCZ010000051.1 coordinate 23,231, forward strand.
GACCGGTATGGGGGGGTAAAAAGTAATGAAAAGTTATGAAGCAATGTTTATAATTTCTACGCAACTGGATAAAGACGCATTAAGTAATGCAATTACGCAAATCAATGAGCTAATCACAAAAAACAGCGGGATTATAGAAAATACGCAAAACTGGGGAAGACGGTCGCTTTCGTTTAAAATAAAGAAAAGGCATGAGGGGGTATATTATTTAGTAAATTTCAAAATTTCACCGGATGAAATTTCTAAGCTCAATGCGCAATATCGATTGAAAGAATTCATTTTACGCCATACGATTTTTGCGGCACAAAAATCATAAGTCATATAATCTACAGCCGTTTTAATCAGGCTAAAAAACAGAAAGGAGAGAAATAAATTGGCAAGTCTTAATAAGGTGTTTTTGATTGGTAACCTGACCCGTGATCCGGAACTGCGTTATGTTCCGAGTGGTACCGCGGTCACAACGTTTTCTATAGCCGTAAACCGTGTATTTACACAACAGAACGGAGAACGTAAAGAAGATGTGTGTTTTATCCGGATCGTTGCATGGGGAAAGCTGGCGCAAAGCTGTGGTGAATATTTAAATAAAGGAAGTTCTGTTTTTATTGAAGGACGGCTGCAAAACCGCAGCTGGGAAGCAGGAGACGGTACGAAACGTTCAACAATGGAAGTTATTGCCCAGCGGGTACAATTTCTCGATCGGGTAAAACAAACCTCCACGGGAAGCAATGCGGAGATGGCCATGGATGAAGACACAGAACCAATGGAACCAGTATCTGCTCCTGATGAGACTGTGCCATTTTAAACTTGATTATTCCCTATAGCTTGATAGAGGGTGATCTTTTGGATGGAAAGTTTGAAAACCTACGGTTTTCAAATGGATAAAAAATTTCCGGTGCTGCATTGCCTCATCAGCTTGGCAAAATACCCTGTAGTCTTGCTACAGGGATGGTCAAGCTGAAGGAAATTTTTTATTTATTATTTTTACTGCGCAAAAATAAGCATTTATAAGCAAAGCGGATAAAAAAAGACGAAGCGCAAATATTAAATACCCCGCCAAAATACCGAAGATCCGCCGAAGTATTAGTGGTGGACATGGCGGGTCATTTTAAGGAACTAAGCTGAATATCCCCCCAGTTTTCTAACGAAAACAAGACGGAGGGATAAATTCGCCCGCCCAAAAGCATGGCGGGCTCATTTAAGAGAGGGTTGGTTAAATGGCGAGAGTCGTGAAGAAAAATAAAAAGCTGGATATGATCCGAAGAAGACCAAGAAGTTGCAGATTGTGTATAGAGAAAATAAATGCGATGGATTATAAAGATCATACCAGGCTGCGGAAGTTTATCAACGAACGCGGAAAGATTATCCCGAGCCGTATATTTGCAACCTGTGCAAAACACCAAAGAATGTTAGCCCGAGCGATTAAACGTGCAAGATTTATGGCGCTGTTGCCTTATACTAACGAATAAAATTTTATTCGTTTGCCTGCGGCTGTGCAGAGAGTAGAAGCGGCAGTGATAATTGATGCAAAAGAGATTTTTAAATTCCCATAACCTGCCTTTTTTTCTTTTGGCATACCTTTTCTTTTCTAAAGAAAAGGTAGTGGATAGATTAGTGCCTTCGGCACTAATCTATGAGGTGATGATTTATTATGATAAAGATAATCTTAAGAGAAGATATTAAGAGCTTAGGCAAACGTGGTGAAATTTTCAATGTCCGGGACGGCTATGTGCGTAATTTTCTTATTCCCAGAGGATTGGCTTATGAGGCGACCGATGCGAATGTGCGTTCTTTTGAACAGCACAAGAGGCTGGAAGAAGTCCGTCTGACGAGCGAGAAGAAAAATGCCGAACGTCTTGCCAATAAACTGATGAACGTTTCTTGTACCGTGATAATGAACGCGACCAGTGATGATAAACTATTCGGTGCGGTTACCGCAAAAGATATTGCCGCTGCTCTCGAGCAACAGGGCAATATCCTTATTGACAGAAAATTAATCTGCCTGGACTCTCCAATCAAAGAACTTGGTGTGTTTCATGTTCCGGTAAAATTACATCCGGAGTTTACGCAAACCATAAAAGTTTGGGTTGTGAAAAAATGAACGGTAATTTTTCCACGGTGCAGAATGCAGTTTTAGATAAAGTCCCGCCGCAGAATGTTGAGGCAGAGGCAGCGGTTTTAGGCTCGATGCTTTTGGAAGAGAGCGCAATTGGCATAGCTATTGAACTGCTTAGCGAAGGTTCTTTCTATAATGATGCCCACCGAAAAATATTTGCAACAATCAGTAAAATGTATAATGCCAACCAGGCCGTTGATATTGTAACGTTATCAGAATGCTTGCGGCAGGGAAGTATTTTAGAAAACGTGGGCGGGGCGATGTATCTCACCCATCTGGTTAATTCCATTCCTACAGCAGCAAATGCAGCCCACCATGCAAAAATTATAAAAGAAAAAGCGATCTTGCGTAATTTAATTTCCGCGGCGACCCAGATTGTTTCTGAGAGTTTTGAAAGTCATGCCGATGCCGCAAGCATGCTTGATAAAGCTGAGCGGTTGATTTTTGATATTGCCTCCTCCAAAATAAAAGGCGGATTTGTCAATATCAAGGAAATAATTAAAAATAGTATCGAAGCAATAGAAAGTCTTTACCAGAAAAAAACGTATGTTACTGGTGTGCCTACTGGATTTTATGATTTAGATGTTATGACCGCCGGGCTTCAACCTTCGGATTTTATCGTTGTTGCCGGAAGACCATCAATGGGCAAAAGTGCATTAGTTGCGAATATCATTGAGCATGTTGCCGTAGTCGAACATATGCCGGTTGCCGTTTTTAGTATCGAGATGTCCAGAGAACAATTAGTTCAGAGAATACTTTGTTCTCATGCCCGGGTAAATATGCAGAATGTAAGAACCGGATATCTTGCCGAAAGGGAATGGGGTAATCTGGTCAATTCCGCCAGTAAATTATCAATGGCGCCAATATTTATCGATGATACTCCGGCGATCAACGTCTTAGAATTAAAGGCAAAGGCAAGAAGATTAAAATCACAGCATGATATAAAACTTGTGGTATTGGATTATATGCAATTAATGCAGGCCGCGGTATTTGTCCAGAGTCGTCAACAGGAGATTGCCGACATTTCCCGTTCCCTGAAATCTTTGGCAAAAGAACTGAATGTCCCGATGGTTGCGGTAAGCCAGTTATCACGCGCTCCGGAACGCCGCGAAAACTTTCGCCCCCGATTGTCAGATTTGCGGGAATCAGGAGCAATTGAACAGGATGCAGATGTAGTAATGCTTTTGTTTAGAGAGGAATATTATAACCCCACGCCGGAAAATAAGGGAATTGCCGAGGTGATAATTGCCAAACAAAGAAATGGTCCGGTGGGAACAAAAAACATGTCTTTTTTAAAAGAATTTAGCCGTTTCGAAAGCATATCTACTAGGGAGAAAACTTAATATGCTGACCAGTATGGGAGGTAAAAAATTTTTCATTTGTCTTGCGATGTTGATTATTGTTTCATTTTGTACCTGCGGGCTTGCAGATGAGCCGGGGGGGGCAAAAAAAATTACCGCGGTTCTGGTAGTGAATAATCAGGCAGTTAGTACACAGGCAATATTATCTAAAGTGCGTATCCGTACCGGACAAGAGTTTTTACCCGCGGCTTTAAGCGAGGATATAAAAAAATTATATGCTACTGGTTATTTTTCTGAAGTAAGCGTAGATATCGAAGATTATGAACAGGGGGTTAAAATTACGTTTATCGTTAAGGAAAAACCAGTGCTTGATGAGATAGTATTTTCAGGAAATAAAAAATTCCATCGACGCCGATTGAACGAAAAGATACAATGCCGGATTGGAACTTTTGTTAATCAGCAGCAATTAAAGGCTGATCAGAAAAGACTTTCTGATTTTTATAATAATCAGGGATACCCGCACAATTCTGTGCATTATCAGGTTGAGGTTAATCAGGATACGAACCGTGCGGTCGCTACATTTGTGATTGATGAGGGCACGCATGTTAAGATAAAAAGGATGGAGTTAAGCGGTAATTTGGCATTTAAGACTGGCAGGATTTTGAAGATAATTAAAACCAAAAAGGCCTGGCTTTTTGGCCGGGGGTATTTTCAGGAAGACACATTTCAGGAAGATATGGAGCGGATAAGATCGTTTTACCGCGAAAATGGTTTTTTGGATGTTGCCGCTGATTATAGCATTGAATACCAGAAAAAAGACCGGTTAATGATCATTAAAATTAAAATTGCAGAAGGCAAAAAATATGTTACGCGCAAGATTAGTTTTTCTGGAAATAAAATTATTGCCGGTGACTTGCTTCTTGAACAATGTGCGCTTAAACCCGGGTCAGCATATGGACAGGAATTATTAAGGGGAGATATTTCTCGCATTCAGGGGTATTATTTTGGCAAAGGATATATTTATGCACGGATTAAAGTAGATACGTATTTAGACCCTGAAACCGGCAGTGTTGATATTAGTTATAATATCGAAGAGGGTGAAATAGCTCATGTAGATAAAATAGAAGTTAAAGGAAATACGCGTACCCGGGATATTATAATAAGACGTGAACTGCGGCTGGTGCCGGGAGATAGATTTGACGGAGATAAACTGCAGCGCAGTAGAGAAAGAATTCAGAATCTTGGTTATTTTGAAGAGGTAAGTTTTGATACTGAGGCAACGGATGAAAAAAATAAAGAGAAATTGATTGTTAATGTAAAAGAGACGAAGACCGGAGAGTTTAGTTTTGGTGCGGGGTATAGCTCGTTAGACAAATTTGTTGGTTTTTTTGATATTTCCCAGAAAAATTTTGACATCACGAATTTTCCTAATTTTACCGGCGGCGGACAGCTTTTGCGTGCCCGGGCGGAATTTGGCACGACAAAGAAAGATTATGACCTTGACTTTACCGAACCCTGGCTTTTTAACCGTCCGATATCAGTGGGTTTTGCGGCTTATCAGCGTTCGCGGGAATGGGAACAATATGACCAGGAACGTAAAGGTTTTGACTTGCGTTTTGGCAAGGAGTTTGATGAGTATTTAAGAGGTGATATTGGCTACCGTAATCAAAATGTTAAAATTTATAATTTTGACGAAGGGGTGTCGGGGGAAATTCGAATGGAAGAAGGAAAGAATATGATTAGCGCGCTTTCCCTTTCGGTAACTTATGATAAGAGAGATAATGTATTTGAACCCACGCGCGGCTATTTGCGTAGTGCAACCTTTGAAGTTGCCGGCGGCATGTTTGGCGGAGATAAGGATTTTCTGAAATATACTGCCTACCATAGCTGGTATTTTACGCAATTCGAAAAGATTGTGCTGGAGATTAAACTAAGAGGCGGATATATGACGACTTATGATGATAGTCCGACTATTCCGATATATGAACGATTTTATGCTGGAGGCGCAAGTACATTACGTGGATTTAAAGACCGCCGGGTTGGTCCGATAGATTCTGCCGGTGACCCGGTTGGGGGAAAAATGATGTTTATGGCCAATGTGGAATATCTTTTTCCATTAGTAAATAATATCAAATGGGCAATCTTTTATGATACCGGGAACGTATGGGATTCTTTAGATCATGCCGAGTTTGGGGATTTACGTTCCAGTGTGGGAGCAGGAATACGTTTGAAAACGCCGGTTGGCCCGATAAAATTTGATTATGGCTTTGTCCTTGACCATAAAGAAGGCGAGGCGAGGACTAGACCGCATTTCAGTATGGGTTATGCTTTTTAGTTAGCCGAACAAAGGTAGTGTCAAAAATAAAATGAAATAAACCACAGAGAGCACAGAGGGGGAGGGGTAAGATTACACGGTAAGTGTTTTATTCTCAAGTAGCTCTGTGTCCTCTGTGGTTAAGTATATGACAGAACCCGAACAAAAAAAGGAGGATGTGATGTTAGTAGAAAACCGAAGTTAAACTTTGTCTTGACCGTAAGTAGTTGTTGTGCTATAATTAAGTGAAATTCCCTTGCCAAAAAATTGAAAATCCGCCAGTGTTTTGTGGAGGACATGGCGGGGTCATTAAAGGAAGCTGCTTAATATCCGCCTAACAAACTGGCGGGTTAAATTCGCAGACGGACATAGTCCTACAATTTACGAAGTTTACACCCCGTAAATTGTCTGCTCATTTAAGGAGGTTACGTGATGAAGAGATTAGTAGTTTTTACCGTAGTGTGTGTGTTGGTATTGACAGGGTCGGCTTATGCCGCAGATAAATTTGTTTGTGTTGATATTGCTAAAATATTTGATGAGTATAACAAAACTAAAGACTTAGATGAACAATTACAGAACAAGAAAACAGACCGTGATAATTTAATCAATGAAATGAAAACACTTAACGAAGGTATGGATTTGTTAAGTGATAAGGCTAAACAGGAGCGCCAGCAGCAGATTGCCGATAAAGAAAAAGAGCTGCGTCAACTAAGTGAAGATTTATTACGTGAACGTGATGAACTGGCGCGTAAAATATTAGAAGAAATACAGTCAGTTATTGAGGAACAGAGTAAAAAAAATGGATATGTATTTGTATTTAATGATCGTCTGCTACTTTATAAAGATAAAAAACTTGATATCACAGATGATATTATTAAAATCTTAAATACCGGCTATAAAAAAGGTAAATAAATCTTCCCCGCAGCAAGAGACGGGGTATTTTCATACACGGAAAATGCAAGCATTTTCCACGCATCCGCCAATGCGGATGCAAGCGAAATTGTCTTCGCTTCCGCCACAAGGCGTTGGCGGACAGGTCCGCCAACGCCTTGTGGCGGGTCTTCGACAATTTCGCAGAAAATAAAAACCGTTTACCTTCTGCTTGCTACAGGGAATAATGAAGGTTATGAGAAAGACACTTAAAGAATTAGCAGAATTGGTGGATGGTGAAGTAGTTGGCGACGGGAAAACAGTAATTACCGGTATTTGCGGTATTAAAGAGGCGAAAGAAGGAGATATTACTTTTATTGCCAACCATCGTTACCTGCCACTTATGGAAAGTACACGCGCTTCGGCAATTATTACCGGTAGAGAGATTGAATGTGCAGCAACACCGATAATTCGAACGGACAATCCTTCTCTTAGTTTTGCAAAAATTGTCGGATTGCTTGCCCCTAATTCCATAATCTCTCCTGTGGGAATTCATCCGACAGTTGTTTTAGGAAGAAATGTTGTTTTAAGTAAAGATGTTGCCATACAGGCGTATGTGGTTATTGAAGATAATGTTACAATTGGGGAAGGGACAATAATATATGCCGGCGTCTACATTGGCGCGCATACAAGGATTGGGAAAAATACGATTATTTATCCCCATGTGAGCATAAGGGAACGGGTTGTTATTGGTGACCGGGTGATCATTCATAATGGGACAGTTATCGGAAGTGACGGTTTTGGTTTTGCAACTGTTCGTGGAATTCACCATAAAATTCCGCAGATTGGCACAGTGGTTATTGAAGACGACGTTGAAATTGGGGCAAATGTGACGATTGACCGTGCCCGATTTGAAAAAACTTTGATAAAAAAAGGAACAAAAATTGATAATCTCGTTCAGATTGCCCATAATGTTGTTTTAGGAGAAAACACAATTATTGTTGCCCAGGCCGGGATATCGGGAAGTACCGTTATTGGTAAGAACGTTACCTTAGCCGGGCAAGCCGGTCTTGTCGGACATATAACCGTTGGTGATAATGCGGTGATTGCTGCTCAGTCGGGAGTAACAAAATCAGTGCCCGCGCACACTTGTGTATCCGGATATCCGGCAAAACCGCATGATCGGGCAAAGAAAATTAATGCACACCTGCAGCGGCTGCCGCAGTTGTATAAGCAAATTCAAAAATTGCAGAAAAAAATTGAGGAGTTGGAAAAAAATAATGGTAAATCAGCAGACAATAAAGGAGGAGGTCAGCCTACCTGAAGGTATTGGTCTACATACCGGTAAAAAAGTAAAAGTTAAATTTAGACCAGCTCCTGTTGGTGAGGGGATAGTGTTTATTCGCGTTGACCTTACTAATAAACCACAAGTTCCTGCCAGTATATCACATGTAATTGATGAAACCAAACGTTCCCGCCGTACCTCCGTAGGAATAAATTCAGTAGAGGTTCATACGATTGAGCATTTAATGGCCGCGTTATGCGGATCATGGATTGATAATATTTATATAGAAATCAGCGGGGAAGAATTACCCGGTTATGATGGGAGTGCCTGGGCGTTTTATCAGGCAATAAAAGAAGCCGGGATTAAGGAGCAATCCGCGTCAAAGAAAATATTTAAAATAAAAGAGCCGATTTGGATGGAGGAAGATGATGCATCGATTATAATTTTACCCGGGAAGGAATTTCAGGTTTCGTATACTTTGAACTATGAGCATCAATTTTTAAGATCACAATACGCCAATATTATATTTAATAACGATGTTTTTGAACGGGAGATTGCTTCAAGCCGGACATTTTGCATGGAAAATGAAATAGAGAGATTACGTGCTCAGGGGTTAGGCAAAGGGGCAGATTATAACAATACGATTGTGGTAACAAAAGATGGTATTTTGGGTAAACTAAGATTTCCCGATGAATTTGTTCGGCATAAAATTTCCGACTTAATGGGTGATCTATATCTTTTAGGCTGTATGATTGAAGGGCATGTAATTGCCATAAAAAGCGGACATTCTCTTAATATAAAATTATTACATAAAATAAAGGCACAACTTGACAGATATGACCGGCAGGCCGTCAATCGAAGGGGTAGTTTGACGGCAGCCACTTCTTCTTTGGATATTACCTCAATACAGAAGATTCTGCCGCACCGCTATCCATTTTTATTAGTAGACCGGATATTAGAACTGGAAGACAGATACGCCGCAGGCATTAAAAATGTGACGATTAATGAACAATTTTTTAATGGGCATTTTCCCGCGTATCCGGTGATGCCTGGTGTTTTAATCATTGAAGCAATGGCTCAGGTCGCGGGAGTTTTAATGCTCAGCCGTCAGGAAAATTTAGGCAAACTCGCTTATTTTATGAGCATGGATAAAGTAAAATTCAGAAAAAGAGTTGTGCCGGGAGACCAGTTATTGATCAAAGTAACTGTGGGCAAAGTGCGCTCCCGTGTATTACAGGTTGAGGCAAAGGCATTTGTTGACGGCAGGGTGGTTACCGAAGCAGATTTAATGTTTTCTTTAGGTCAGGCATAGTTTTAACCTATAGAATTTTTTTTATTTGGTCCACCGTTTCTTTTTTTAAAAGAAAAGGTAAGTGCTAAATTAGTGCCGAAGGCAATAATTTATATGAAAATACATAAAACAGCAATAATTCATCCCGGGGCACATTTGGAAGACAATGTTGAGGTTGGCCCGTATACGGTTATTGGTACGGGTGTGAAGATTAGCAAAAATACCAAAATTTTCGCTAACTGTGTTATTGAAGGCGATACAACTATTGGCGAAAACTGCCAGATTTTTTCCGGCGCGGTAATCGGGAGTATCCCGCAAGATTTGAAATACAGCGGCGAAGAGACTAAAGTTGTTATGGGCAATAATAATATTATTCGTGAATATGTGACAATAAATTTAGGGACGAAAGAAAAAGGGATTACCGAGATCGGAGACAACAATCTGCTGATGGCTTATGCGCATATTGCACATGACTGTACCGTAGGCTCAGAGGTGGTTATTGCAAACTGCGGCACCTTAGCAGGGCATGTACATATCGATGATGGGGTAATTATTGGCGGGCTGGTGGCAATTCATCAATTTGTTCATGTGGGGAAACTGGCGATAATTGGGGGATGCTCTAAGGTTGTTCAGGACATCCCGCCGTATGTTATGGCCGATGGTCACCCGGCCCAGGTATATGGATTAAATACGTTGGGACTTAAGAGAGTAGGGGTTAGTCAACTTGTGCGTCAGAGCATAAAAACTGCGGTGCGTGTCCTATTTTCTTCTGGTTTGGTGACCAGGGCTTCAATTGATAAACTTGAGAAATTATTATCTGCGCAGCCGTCGGTAGAAGAAATACGTTATCTAATAGAATTTGTTAAAAATTCAAAAAGAGGTTTGTGCAAGTCATCATGGTCGAAGAAAAATCTCTACCGGGGCAAACTATCGGCTTAATTGCCGGTAATGGCCGCTTACCGTTATTATTTATTAAGAGCGCGAAAGAGCGGAATTATAAAGTTATTGCAGTTGCCTTTTATCAAGAAACAAGCCGCCGGGTGGCGCAGTTAGCAGATAAAGTTTGCTGGATAAATGTGGGCGAGCTTTCCCGCCTTGCGGAAATTTTTCAAAAAGAAAATATTAAACATGCTGTGATGATCGGACAAATCAGGCATACGTTTCTTTTGCGCAGATTAGCCATAGATGATGAATTAACGAATTTATTGGGACAGGTAAAAGATAAAAAAACCGATACCCTCTTAGGAAAAATTGCCGAATGGCTGGAAAATAAAGGCATAATCCTTATTAATTCAACAACATTTTTGAGTGAATATATGCCCGGAGCGGGAGTACGGACGAAAATTCCCCCGGCTACCGGTGAATGGGAAGACATCAGATTTGGCGTGGATACGGCGAAGTATTTAGGAGCTGCTGATATTGGACAGACGGTTGTGGTGAAAGATAAGATCGTACTTGCGGTTGAAGCTATTGAAGGTACGGATCAAACGATTAGACGCGGGGGGAGACTGGCGCGCGGTAGCGTTGTGGTTAAGACCAGCAAACCAGAGCAGGATTTTCGGTTTGATGTTCCGGTAATCGGGCCGCGTACAATAACTAATCTTACCAGGGTAAAAGCGAAAATTTTGGCTTATGAAGCAGGCAAGACTTTAATAATTGATGAGCCGGCCTGCGTAAAATTAGCAAATCGTCATAATATTTGTATTGTGGGAGTGTAGGAAATAAATGACAAATATCAAAAGACAAAAGCCAGGATTTATATTAAAAAAAATAAAGGAGCAGAGAGTGGAAAAGATTAAAGAGAATATTATAAACTGGATAAAACAACAGGTTGTTCAGGCAAAGGCGCGGGGTGTTGTCTTGGGATTAAGCGGCGGGGTAGACTCTGCGGTTTGTGCGGCTTTGGTTAAAGATGTCTGTGAAAAAAATCACCAGGCATTAATCTTACCGTGTGAGAGTATAGAAAATGATATTAAAGATGCAAAACTTGTTGCGGATGTTTTAAAGCTTAATATGCAGCTAATGGATTTAACCGCGGTATATACTAAACTGTTGGAAATTTTGCCAAAGGGTAATCTGGTTGCGCAAGGCAATCTTAAGGCCAGGCTGCGGATGACGACCCTGTATTATTTTGCCAACAGCCGCAATTTTTTAGTCTGCGGTACAGGAAATCGAACAGAACTATTGCTGGGGTATTTTACGAAATACGGTGATGGCGGAGCGGATATTTTACCAATTGGTGACTTATTCAAGCATGAAGTTCGGCAGTTGGCAGAGAGCGTTGGTATCCCAAAAAAGATAATTAAAAAGAGACCAAGTGCCGGACTTTGGCCGGGACAGACCGATGAGCAAGAATTGGGATTAAGCTATAGAGAGCTGGATGATATTTTAAGTAATCTTTATCACCCAAAACATATCTCCAAAAAATTTAAAAAGGTTAAGGGGTTAATAGATAAATCATTACATAAAAGGCAGGGAGCAAAAATATTTTATTGTAAAGAGTGAATAAATCTTCCCCTCCGCTTGCCGAGGGGAAAATTTATTATAATTTTTTTTATTGACAACAATCATATTATATGTTACGCTCGAAAATGGGAAATAATGTTTAACCATCTAAACTTAAAGGGCTTAAATTATAAACTAAAAATATTTTAAAAAGAAATTAAATGCCTGCGTTATAGAGAAAAAATGAGGAAGAGATGCTGGGATTAGGAAATTGTCCGACACTTTATATTGGCTTGGAGTCTTTGCAGTTAATTCAAGTGCAGGGAGCAGGGGCTAATATTAAGATAGCTAATTTAGCGCATGTTGACATCTTCTCCGATAATGCTCGTCCTTCAGAAGAAGCGATACGTAATGAATTGATCGTTTCTGCCATTCAAAAAGCTATCCGTAAATGTAAATTGAACATAAAAGAAGTCTATACCGTTCTACCGCATGGAGCAGTACTCGCGCGTTTTTTTGCAATGCCCAAGCTGCCTAAAGAGGAATGGGATAGTGCTATTCGTTTTGAATCTAAAAAATATATACCATTTAGGTTAGAAGAAATAATTGCTGATTATGTTGTAGTTCATGATCCAAAGCAAAAGAAGATAAAAGTAGTTTATGTGGCGGCAAAGATTGAAACGATAAAACGCCACATTGCCTTACTGGCCAAGGCGGGACTTCGTCCGAGAAAAATCGACATTATTCCCTTTGCCTTGATTAGAGCGTTTAAGCAGATGGGAGTTATCGATAATAAGGATAGTTATGCCATTATTGACATTAATCCGGGGATGGCCACAGTTGTGATTATCTCTGAAGACATTCCCTACTTTATACGGGATATTTCGTTATCACAGGCAGAAGAATGGATTGATGATGCAGCGGCGCAGACAATATTTGAACAGGGAGTGGCATCCGTAGATGAGCGGGTTAAAATGCAGGAGAGTCTGGTGAGTGAATTGCGCCTTTCTTTTGATTATTATCAAAAGGAGTTGAATAATAAACCGATTACGAAAATCGTGCTCTGCGGCGAGACAAACATATTTGATAAAATTGATGATTTGCTGTTTGAGCGGCTGAACACTCCGGTGGTTATACCAGATGTGGTTAAATATCTCGAAGGGACAAAGATAAAATTGCAGCCACGGTTTAATTCGATTATGCCAATCAGTTTTGGGGCCGCGTTAAACAAAATCGTTAGATCAAAGATTACGGTGGACATGTTCAAGGTAAAAGAAGTTGTTCAGGTTAAAAAGAAGGTCTTCATGCGTAAACTGATATTTACAGAAATAATGACCGCGCTTATTTGCCTTTCACTTTTATTTCTGGTGATGAATGCAACCATTATCAAAGAACGAAGTATTTTCAGTAACATTGAGGCCCAGCGTCCAAACCTGGCGATTATAGAGACGGATCTCAGCAAAAAACAATTAGAGGATACCAAAGAAGAATTAGGGGGACGGTTGAGGCTGTATCGTAAAATTGTCAAGGAAAGGCAGACTTGGACGAAGAAGTTAAACAGCCTGACGAAAATGCTGCCAGATTCTGTCTGGCTTACATCTATTGCCGGGCAGGATATCATTACCAAAAGCGGTATATCGAATAAAGATCTTGTGCTTTCCGGAGTTGTTTATACAAGGAAAATGGGTGAGGAAACGAATATCATCAATAAACTAATCGCCGACTTTAAGCAGGATGAGGATTTTTATGAAGGATTTTCGATGCTTAATTTGACTTCAACAGAAAGTATGCGGGTGTTGGAATACGACGTTATGAAGTTTGAGATCTTGTGTTCAGCACAATTGGAGAAGACAGAGTAACTATGCCAAAACAACAGCTGTCTCAGGAATTTGATCAAATCAGTATTATTAGTATAATTATCGTAATTATCGGAATTCTTTTTGGCGGGTATATTATCTATACCAACCGTATTGCAGAAATACAAAATCTACGTAATGCGCAAGAGAAGGAGAGATTACGTAATCATGTAGGTAAATTACAGGAGGCATATGACCGCTGTCAGCAAAATTTACCCGAGGTGAAAGAGACGGCCTGGCTTTTAGGCAGAGTGGCAAAAATCGCCAACGAAAACAGAATAAAACTTGAGGCAATTAAACCAAAACCCATGCTGCGTGAAAAAGATTATCTTAAATTCTCAATCGAGCTGGATATAAAATGTACTTATCACGAATTGGGCAGTTTTATCAGCCGTTTAGAAAGTCATAAGAAATTTATCCGCGTAGATAAGTTAGCGGTTAACGTGATTAAAGAAAAACCATCGGAAGCAGATGAAAAAAAAGACACATCTCCGCTGGCTGATGTTTTGCTTGAAGTTAGCACTTTTGTTTTTAACCGGTTGAAGGTAACGTTATGACAAAATCAGATATTTTCATAACCACACCCGTACGCGTATCCTTGGCAGCTTCCATCTGCCAAAACGGATTAGTGGAAAATATAAAACTTATCCAAAACTGGCGATGGCAGAAGTTCATAGTTTTTATGATGATAAGTATTCTTGCAATAAATGCCTGGGCAGAAGTGGATAAAATCGGGGATGAGACTGAGGAAATTGATGAGATTCCCACGATCGAATATATTGGCCGAAGCCGTCGCGATCCACTGAAAAGTCCAATAAAAATAAAAGACCTTGACAATCCCCAGCCGTCGCCGGAAACAATTGTCCTGCCGAAATTGCAGCTTCAGGGACTGCTGAGTGGTGCGCAGACGCCGGCCGCAATAATAAATAATCAGATTATCAGGGTTGGCAATTTAATAATGGAAGCAGAAATTATAGAAATTACGAATAATGGAGTAAAATTATTATATAAAGGTAAGGAATTTTTTATCGAAAAAGAACATTTGTAAAATTAACAAGAGGAGAGAGAAAATGCAAAAGTATAAATGGATTATAGCTTATATACTCATTATCTTATTTATGAACAGTTTGAGTTTTAGCCAGACGGTTACTCCTTTGAAAGATGACCTGGATGAAGATGTTTCCCTGCCAGCGGTATCTGCTAATAAAATTTCCCTGGACTTTAAAGATGCAAATATTATTGATGTGTTGAGATTGCTTTCTCAGGAAGCAGGTATTAGTTTTGTTCCGACTAAGGATGTCGAAGATAAGGAAGTAACATTGATTATGGAAAACGTTACGGTTGAAGAAGCAATTGCCGCGCTGATGAGTGCCAATGACCTGATTTTTGAAAAGACAAAGGGTAACATAAATATTATTAGAAAAAGCGGTGCCCCGGAAATAAAAACTGAAACTAAGATATATACCTTGAATTATGTCCGGATTGGAGAGGCAGCCAGTGGGAGTAAAGACAAGCGGGTCGGGGATGAGAAAGGTGGAATATTTGAAATAATGAAGAAAATACTGACGTCTTACGGTTCAGTGGTGGCAGATGCCAGAACGAACAGTATAATTATTACGGATATATCTACGCGTTTCGAACTAATTGAAGAAGTCCTGGCGCGTTTGGATACGCCAACACCACAGGTGGTAATCGAGGTGGAGGTGATTGAGACAACGGCCGGATTAGTTGATGACTTAGGTTTTAAATGGGGTGGGGTGACCGGAACGATATTATCGGCAACTCCAGCAATAAGGCCATCACCATTTCCTTTTAAAAAGGTTGGGGTCCCGACTAGTTATGGAGTGGAATATAAGGAAAACACCTTTACTTTTGGCACATTGTCCGCATCAGCATTTGAGACGACTTTAAATATGATTAGACAGGATACCTCTACAAGATTTCTTGCACGGCCAAAAATTATGGTATTGAATAATGAATCTGCAGAGATTAAGATTGTTGCGGATCAGGCTATTGGCCGGGAGATAACCACGGATCCTGATTCTAATCTTGTAACCATTACATATGAACGGGCAGAGATTGGCACAACTTTAAAAGTTACGCCGCTGGTAAATAATATAAATATGATTACGTTAAAGATCGAACCGGAAGTGAGCAGGGCAGTTGATTCACCAGTTTTTTCTGAGGTTATTGATAAACATTCCCGTAAGGCAGATACCGTGGTTATGTTAAAAGACGGAGAGACGGTTGTCTTGGGAGGATTTATTACGACTGAAGATAGCGGAGCAGAGCGGAATTTACCAGGACTCTCCAGCCTGCCATTTATCGGCGCATTGTTTAAACATAATAGAAAATCCAGAACAGACAAAGAACTGCTTGTATTTTTAACTCCCCATGTTGTAAAACAGTTAGAAACTGTAGTCCTGCCGGTTGAGCAGAGGGAAGAAATAGCCGAACAGCCGCAGCGAGAGGAGGTTACAAAAAAGACATCTAAAGAAATAAAAGTGATAAAAGAATCAGAGCGGATAGAAGGACAAAGCGCCTCAAAGCCAAAGGCTCTTCAGCCGAGTGCTAAACCAATAGCATTACAACCGCAGGAAAAATTTTCCTCGAAAAAAGATACCCCAAAAGTTGAAAATACTTTTATAAGAGAACAATGATAAAATCAAACCTAAAATTAGGTGAAATATTAATAAAACAGAGATTAATTACCAAGGAACAGCTTCAAGCGGCATTAGAGGTTCAAAAGAGAGAAAAATGCCGCTTAGGCGAAGCATTGGTAAAGACCGGGGTTGTCAGTGAAGAAAACATAGCTATGGCGCTGTCTAAGCAGTTAGGAATTATTTATGCTTCTTTAGAAAAGGGGCTGCTGCGGCCGAGTTTATTTCAGGATTTAGATAAAATAATTCCCGAAGAATTTGCCCGGCTAAATAAGGTCATGCCGCTTTCCCATCATCTTAACTCTTTAACCATTGCCTGTGTAGATCCGTTGGATTTAATCCTTATTGATAATATTACAAAGATGACTGGTTGTGATATTCATGTTGCGGTCAGTACGCCAGGCGAGATAACCGAGGCAATTGACCGTTTTTACGGCAAGCAGGATTTATTAAAAAAGGCAATCGACGGCACATATTCGATTGAGGATGACACGGAAAGAAGTGAGACCGAGAAGAGAGATTTAGATAATTTAATTGCCCAGGCAGAAGAAGCGCCGGTAATAAAACTTGTGGATTTAATTCTTCGACAGGCAATTGATGACCGGGCCAGTGATGTTCATGTAGAAAAGTTTGAAACGCGAGTGAGCATCCGCTACCGAATAGACGGCATATTATATGAAATTGCTCCCCCGGCACATCAATTATACCTGCCGATTGTTTCCCGGATTAAAATAATTTCAAAAATGGATATTGCTGAACGCCGGCTGCCGCAAGACGGCGGGTTGAGTATTAAAGCCGGCAGCCGGCACCTGGATCTACGGGCATCGAGTATCCCTACGGTTTATGGCGAAAAGATCGTGCTTCGAATTTTGGATAAATCATCTTTGCCTACGAGTTTAGACATTTTAGGATTTTTACCGCATGAGCTTGAAATCTTAAGGCAGGAAGTTGTCAAGCCCCATGGTATGGTTTTAACTACCGGTCCGACAGGTAGTGGAAAAACAACAACGTTATATGCGATTTTAAATACCATAAAAACTCCGAAAAAGAATATTTTGACAGTTGAAGATCCGGTGGAATACAAGTTAGATGGGGTAAATCAGGTGTTGGTAAGACCGGAAATCGGTTTGAAATTTTCAAGTGTTCTACGTGCATTTTTACGCCAGGATCCGGATATTATATTAGTTGGTGAAGTCAGAGATTTGGAGACGGTACAAATATGTTTGCGTGCCGCTTTAACCGGACATCTGGTGCTTAGCACACTACATACTAATGATGCGGCGGGAGCAGTTGTACGTTTGATGGATATGGGGGTTGAGCCGTTTTTGATCGGTTCCTGTATAAATCTAATCATGGCACAGCGTCTGGTGCGGAGAATTTGTCCTAAATGTAGAGTCGAATGTAAGGCACCGTTTGATGTTCCGCATTACGGCAAAATAACTCAGCCGATATTCGAGGCCAGGGGATGCAATGAGTGCCGTTTTATCGGATATAAGGGAAGAGTGGGGATTTATGAGTTATTGAGGTTAACACCACGGATACGGAGTTTGATTCACCGCCGGGCAACAACAGATGAAATAAGAAAAGCCGCAATTGATGAAGGAATGACAACATTGTTCCAGGCGGGGATGGAAAAGGTTATCAGCGGATTGACCACGCTGGAAGAGATAATGTCAGTTACCACGATAGAGGAGGATTAATCTTTAATGCCCGATTTTTTATATCGTGCACGGGATAGCAGTGGAAACATTGTACAAGGGACACTTAGTGCGCAAAGCCGCGATGATTTAGTTGATATCTTACAGCGCCGTAATTTATTAGTTACCTATATTGAAGCGCTTACCTCGCCGAAATCAACCGTACAGAAAAAAGAATATATTCGCCAGCGATCAAAAAGCAAATTTCGGATTTCTCTATTTCAACGGGTCAAATTGGATGATTTGACCCTGTTTGCCCGTCAGCTCTCAACCCTGCTTAATGCGGGTGTGCCCCTGCTGCGCAGTTTGACCATTTTAACAAAACAGGTAGAAAGTCTGCCCCTGCAGGAGGCAATTTCCGGGGTAAGAAAAGATATCCAGTCTGGTTTTACGCTGCGGGATTCCTTGGCGAAATATCCGCAGATTTTTACTAAGTTTTGGGTTAATTTAGTAGGTACGGGGGAGGCGAGCGGACAACTGCCTTTGGTGCTTGGGCAGATTGCAGTCTATTTTGAGAATGAAGGCGCTTTACGCCGTAAAATTATCTCGGCATTGATATATCCGGCAATTCTGATGACTGTGGCGGTGGTTGCAATATTTATCTTTATTATGAAAATTGTTCCTATTTTTGCAGCAATGTTTGAGTCTTTTGATGTGGAATTACCTCAAGCAACAAAATTTCTGATAGTTTTGAGCAAGCTATTAGGGGGGTATAATTCTCTTTGGGTTATTGCGTCTTTAATCATAGGTTTTTTTATTTTAAAAAAGGTTATTTCGACCAAGCACGGCCGGTTTATTTTTGATAGCATTAGATTAAAACTTCCGATTTTTGGGAATTTTTTCAGAAATATTGCCATTGCGACTTTTACGCGCGGGTTAGGGACAATGATCTCCAGCGGGGTACCGATATTATATGCCTTAGAGATTGTTACCAGCACCGTAGGCAATAGCGTCATCGAGCGTTCGCTGGATGTAGTTAAGGAGAGTGTCCGCGAGGGCAAAACTGTAGCAGAACCATTAGAAGCAAATACGATATTTCCGCCGCTGGTAGTACAGATGGTGAATGTTGGCGAAGAGACCGGAAATCTTGCGGATATGTTGATTAAGATTGCGGAGTTTTATGAAGAACGGGTAACGGTAGTAACCGAACGGATGGCTTCACTGATTGAACCGATAATGCTGGTATTTATGGGGATCATTATTGGCGCGATGGTTGTTTCGATGTTTTTACCAATATTTAAATTAGCTACGTCGGTAAGATAAGAAACAAATCTCTCCCTCCGCTTGCGGAGGGGGAGATTTATACACGGAAAATGCAGCACATTTTCCGGAGGTTATGCCTTTTTCACAAAGGGGAAAGAATAAGATTGCACCATAACTGTTTTGTTCTTAAGCCGTTCTGTGTCCGCGGTGGTTAAGTATTTGACAAAATGCTGGATTAATACAGGGGGATGATATGAGAAAGACAGCATTTACCTTAATTGAGGTAATGATTACAATCATAATCGTCGCGATTTTAGCGACACTTGCTGTGCCAACATATATGAAGATGGCAGAGCGGGCAAAAAGACGTGAGGCAATTGCTACTTTAAACACAATATTTGCCGCGGAGAGGGTCTATTGTACAGAGAGAAGGACGTATATTGATGCTGCTGCTGCCGCTGAGTGGGCGGCATTAAATATGGATGATCCTAATGCCAACCCGCAAAGTAATTTTGGCTATACAATTAGTGGTGCAACAACAACTACTTTTAACGCTACGGCGACGAGAAACTCCGGTACTTATTCGGGTAATACAGTAACTATTGACCAAACAGGTAACCTCGGAGGGACATTTAACCCCTAATTAAACTTAATTATTCCCGGCAGCTAGAGGGTAAAAAGGTTTTGGTTCTTTCTTATCTGGGTTGTAAGAAGTGATGTAAAGTTTGAAAACCGTAGGTTTTTAAATGGATAAAAAGATTCCAAAGGAATTTTTTTATTAGGCAAGATAACTGATAATTATCTCGGCGGCGCGTTCTGAGGCATTATGCGGCAGAAAATTTTCTTTAAGCAGTCTTAGTTTTTCACGGATATCCGCTCTATTGTTCTCCCGATGTAAAAGCTTAAGTGCATGGTGAGAAATCGTTTTTGGATTTGCCTGAAACTGGATAAGTTCAGAAACTACCTTTTCATTGGCAATAATATTTACCATACCAATAAATTTTACCTTAATCAAGAGTTTTAAAATCAGCCAGGTAAGGAGGGTTGTTTTATATACAATAATCATTGGTACTTCCATGAGTGCAAGTTCTACGGTTGCGGTTCCGGAGCAGGCTAAAACTAACTCACACCCCTTAACCGCGGCATAGTGTTCGGTTTCAATAATCGTAATATTTATTTTATATCTTTTAATTAATTGTCTGATTATGTCCAGTTCAATCGTTTCAGCCTTGATCAGTACAAATTGGACTTCCGGGATTTTATTTTTAATCAGTGCGGCGCTATTAAGGAGGAGGGGAAGGATTTTTTTAATTTCATTTAGGCGTGAGCCGGGCATAAGGCCAATAGTATGTTTATTTTCGTAGAGACGGTAGCGCGCAAAAAGCGCCGGCTGGCTGCACTCTAAATGGATTAATTCGAGTAAGGGATGCCCGAGGTAGATTACCTCAATGCCGTGTGATTTATAAAATTTTTTTTCGAACTCAAAAATTACGAGCATCTGGGTAACATAACGTTTAATTAAACTCAGGCGATTTTTACCCCAGGCCCAGAGCTGCGGGCTGATATAGTAAATTACTGGGATGCTTTTATTAATCTTTTTTGCCAACCGCAGGTTAAACCCGGGAAAATCAATCAGGACTAGAGCCGCGGGGTGATGGGTTCTGATAAAGGAAAGGATTAGTTTAAAGGCTGATTTAAATTTTTGAATATTTTTTAATACTTCGAAAAATCCGATCACGGCAAATTGGGAAATATCGCAGATAATCTCAGCCCCGGCCTGTTGCATTAATTTACCACCCATAGCAAATATGCCAAGCGACGGCTGTTGCTGTTTCAGAGATTTTACCAGTTGTGCGCCGTAGAGGTCACCAGAGGCTTCTCCAGCAATGATCAGAATTTTTTTTGGCATAGGATTATATATTTTTTAGCCACGGATTTACACAGATATTGCACGAATTTTTAAAAAACAATTTTGCTTCCTTAAATAAGCTTATTCCTCATGTCGGATACGACTTAGGCCTATCCGTGTATAAATTCCCCCTCTGCTTGCGGGAGGGGGAATTTATTTTTCTGGTGATTTTCAGGGCAATCTTTAATGCCTCTAAGGCTTCACGGCCCGAGACCATTGGCGGTTTTTTTGTTTTTATCGAATTAATAAAAGACAAAAGCTCGGCTTTTAGGGGATTTTCTTTTTTTATATTTAGTTTTTGTTTATAGATCATATGATTAATTTTTCGATAGATTACTGCCTGCTGGCTGACATAATCAAGTGAGATATATGCGTCTTGGGTAAATATTCTAATTTTGCGCATTGTTTCCTGGGTCAGGCGGCTGGCGGTGAGGTTACAGATAGTGTTGTTTTCAAAGACCACCCGGGCATTAGCAATGTCTTCCTGATTAGTCAGTACGTTTACGCCCACGGCTGCGATATTTTTAATCCTTGATTTTATCAACCCGAGGATAATATCAATATCATGGATCATTAAATCCAGCACCACGCCAATATCTTTTACCCGCGGGTCAAAAGGGCCGAGGCGGTGACATTCAATAAAGCGCGGGGCAGAGATCATTGATTGGACTGCCTGAAAGGCCGAATTGAACCGTTCGATATGTCCGACCTGCAGGATGCACCCATTTCGCTGGGCAAGAGCAAGCAGTGCGGCGGCATGGGTTACGGTTTTTGTAATCGGTTTTTCTACCAGCACATGTATTTTTCGGCGCAGGAATTCTTTGGCAATTTTATAATGCCAGATTGTCGGTACGGCAATGCTTACTGCATCCACCTTCTCAAACATCTGAGTAAAATTAAGGAAGGGGGTGCAATTTGTTTCGCGGGCGGCCTTTTTTGCCTTTTGCGGCAAGATATCACATACCCCGGTAAGGTTAACCGCCGGGATATGTTTATAATTGTGGGCATGAAAATATCCCACCCGTCCAACACCAATAACACCGACTTTTATTTTTTTCATCGTTATTTTCTTTTTGATTACTGTAACATAGACAAATATTTTTGTCAAGTCAAACCAGGAGTTAATGCCGTCGGCCGGGGAAAAATAAAAATTAAAATTGTTGCACAAAACAGTAAAGGGTTAAAAACTTGACAGGCGTTATAACTTGGGGGCAGATAAAATAAAAACCTAAAAACTAAAAAAACATTTTCGCACGAAGTTGGTTAGCACACAAGGCATTTTATCCAAATTATCACATTTTGTATCAGATTTAGCAAGTATAACATATTGTAATTACTAATGGTTATAGAAAAGTTTTATAAAAGACTTGACAAAACGTTAAAAATGTGATAAACTTATCTTGGGTATAAAGAGATAAGCGTGGCGGAAATATATTTTAGAACAAATATCCACTATAATAACTCATAAAATATTCAATTTTAATCCTGAAATTTTACTTGACAAAAAATAATGCTTTATTACAATATAATCAACCGGAATAATCATGATTTTTTAATCTAAAACAAGGAGGTGAGCAAGGTGAGAAAAAGACTTATCGGCAAAAGGGGGTTTACCTAAGGAGAACGCTGAGGCGTATTTTTATTACACCAGAGTCTAAGTTTCATGCTATAGATAATACTGGGGCAATAATCAGAAGAGAAGAATATACCGGGAGCGATGTTAGGCAATGTCTTTTAAGATTATTGAGTTTTATGGTTTTGTTATAATCTATCAGGGAATTGTATAATTTAAAAGGGGGAGATTGTGATGAAGTTAGGTACAAAAAAAGGTTTTACGTTAGTAGAGTTAATGATTGTTGTAATCATCATTGGTATTTTGGTATCGGTGGCATTACCACAATACGCTAGATCAGTCAATCGCGCAAAGGCAACCGAAGCAACAAGAATACTAGGTCAAATAAAAGAAGCTGAGCAGGTTGTGCTTGATGCAACTGGAGCGTATACCGCTGCATGGGTTACGCTAGGAATGGATGACCCATCTAATGCAAAGTGGACATACACCATACCAGCGGCAGCTGCGGCTGCTTTTCAAGCTCAAGCTAGTGATGGAACTGATACAGTTACGATAGATGAAACTGGGACGCTAGTGGGTACAGGTAAATATACCGGTCTTTTGCAATAAGTAAACATGGCATGACTAAGATATTGAAGGAAGATAATACTTGGACATTGTAAGTGTAAAATGTTTGTCTAAAAAGACCCACGGAATTTCATTCCGTGGGTCTTTTTATTATAAAAGTTCTTTTATGGTATAGGAAAGTATACCCTTACACCCTTACGGGCACAAGCAAAATATTTTCCTAACCTAGGGAAAATCGCTAAAAACAGCTAAAAACGATTTTCTTGTTGCAATTTTTAGGATTATAGGGTATACTTTTATTAGTAATAATAATTCCTGCCGGGTAGAAAGAAAGATTAAATAAGTAAACAGAACAACCTAAAAAAGGAAGGTGATATGCGAGTAATTGCTGTTGCTAATCAGAAAGGTGGATGTGGTAAAACAACAGTTGCCATAAACCTTGCCGCAGCTCTTGCCAAAAGAAAAAAACAGGTTCTCTTAATTGATTTAGATCCGCAGGCACACGCGACATTAGGACTTAATGTGAAATCCGAGGGATTAGAAGACTCGATGTATAATGTATTGACCGTAGATGAGGCAAAAAAGAAACGTTTGGATGAGATTGTTGTTTCTTTTAATGAAAATCTTGATTTAGCCCCGGCGACAATTATGCTTAGTGCAATTGAACAGGAATTAAATGCCCGAGAGGAGCGGCATGCCCGGCTTTCCCAGGCAGTATCTTTGATGGTTAATGCTAAAAATTATGATTATATGATCATTGATTGTCCGCCAAACCTTGGGATGATCACCTTTAATGCCTTACATTGCGCGGATGAGGTAATTGTGCCGATTGATATTGGGTTTTTCTCTTTACACGGTGTTGCCAGGCTTATGGAGACAATTACCATGCTGCGCGAGACAACCCGGCATAAATTAGCGGTAAGGATTTTGATTAATATGTATGAGCGGCGGACGCGTTTTACCCAGGAAGTAGTTGAAGAGATCCGCACGCATTTTAAAGAAGCGGTGTTTAATACCCAGATTGTTGCTTCCGTGAGATTGAAGGAAGCAACAGGGTTTGGCCTGCCGGTAATCGAATATGCCAAAGGGACATCTGTGGCAGAGTCTTTTTTAAATCTTGCCCATGAAGTAATTACCGATGGCGTGGACCAGTCCAGACCGGATTTAGCGGCAAAAGATAAATTGGCCGGTCCGCGATTTATTGATCAAGGAGTAATGTTTACTTATTATGCGCCAAATGCGCGTTCGATAGAAATTGTCGGTGATTTTAATAACTGGATTGCGGATAAACAGAGTAAGTTAGAACTAATTTCCGACGGCCTTTGGGCAAGAACATTACCGTTGAACCGGGGCAAATACTTTTACAAATTTCTCGTCGACGGTATTTGGAAAAATGATCCGGGAAATTTACATATTGAAAATGATTCATTCGGCGGAGTAAATTCTGTAGTCGAGATACATAAATAAAATTCTCCGCAGCAAACTGCGGAGAATTTTATAATCGGAAAATGCTGTGCATTTTCCGGAAATTTGAATAACGCAGGAAAAGCACCATTGGATTTAGCAATTATGTGTTTTGAATACTACAACGAAACATTGTATCAAAGAAAGGAAACGATAGATAAATAAATCAACCAAAGGGAAAGTTTGAACACGAAAGGTTTTCAAATGACAAGCTGAACGAGCGAATAACATCTAAGTATTAATAAATTACTCGTCCGGTACCCCAGATCTGGTTGATTATAGTTCGTTTAGCTTATACAATGGATAAAAAATTAGGAAAAGGACTAGACCAGCTCTCTCAGGTATTTATTGACACGCAGTCATCTGTGCTTGATTTAAGGCAGGCCGCTCAAGAAAACAGACATAAGGTATCAACCACGCGGGTAATCTGTATTTTAGGTACCGAAGGGTATATTACCCGTAATGCTTTTCTTACCTGTAACCTTTCCGCAGCACTTTCACGTTTAGGTATGAAAATTGCTATTTTGGATACAAACAGTTCGCTATCCTGCAGAAATTTTTTTTTCGGAGAAGGCAATATCCCTGGCACCAACTCTGGAGACAAGGAAAAAATTATAAAGGAAGGTCCTTTAGGGATAAAATTAATACCTTTTACCCTGGATATGACTGGGGCAGGCACTGGTGAATATGCAGAGATATTAAAAGATTTGAAGAATAATCATTATGATTTAACACTTATATCTGCTTCAATATCAGATATTAACATTCAGGCGCTGGCTAAGAATATCCAAACCTTTATTTTAATTGCTCCGGCGGCAACTCCGGAGATGATTAAGACCTACCAAATAATCAAGGCGATTTATTACCATAATCCGCGTGGAGAAATTGGGCTGGTTGTTGACGGGGCAGAGGAGGAATTTAAGGCGGATTCTATTTTTGCCAAAATTGCCGAAGTGACCAGCAAATATTTAAATAAAGAGGTGTTAAAGTTTGGCAATCTTTGTTATAAAATGAAGGATTTGCATTGTGAAAAAAACAGACAAACGAGCCACATTTCGATTTATGACGCAAGACTGCAGGCTTCAATTTCAAATATTGCCCAGATAATTGTCTTGCGGATGAATGTTAATAATGGTTCGGCTGAGATGATTTTTTCTTTTGAAGATCTGAGCAAAATTCTTGAAAAATAAGGGAGTGGTTATATGTCGTTAATATTTAATGAGAAAAAAATAAAACAGTCGGAATTGAAAAATATTTTAACCGCTAATATCAGAAATCTCCAGAATAATCTCCGAATTGTTGATTTGGAATGTGACATGGTGGAAAAAGATACGGTGTTATTTGCGGCGGATGCCCGGGGTCTGGTGGTGATTGCATATTCTACCGCACCAAACAGTATAAAACTTATCCACGGTTTTGCGGCTGTTGGCTGGCTTAAGAAAAATTTTAAACTCGTCAAAGGTTATTTAAAAGGGCAGGATATTGCCTGCGGTGATCATACCAGATTATGGTATATTTCGTCCCGGCATAGCGATGAACTAAAGCAGGCAATAGGGTTTATGAATATCCCGGTTACCCTGATAAGTTACAAATATATATATTCTGAAGGGGTAAGCGGCATACTCTTTGAACGTTTTGAACTTAATCAGCTTAATGATGTTAAGCCGGAAACAATCGAGGAAGAGCCATCGCTGATAATATCTGCACAAGATCAGGATAGAGTTAATTTAACATCAGAAGAAGAAGCAGAATTTATAAATTTTGGCAAACTGATAAATCCCTAACCAAAATTCTAAATCCAAAATCCGAATATCGAAATTTTAAACTTGATTATTCCCTGCAGCTTGCTGCGGGGAAGATTCAGTAAAATAAAAATTTTCGTCAGCTTAAATTGTTTCGTGCTTTGTGATGAGGAGTTAGAGTTTATGCTGCTGGGGATTTATCAGTCACCGCTTATCTCTATAATATACGCTGCCCGTGGATGGTTTTTGTTACGCTGGAGGATTTTTTTTGCGTATGCTCTGGCTTTTGCCTTGTTCCCGCAATTTAACTGAGTAACAGCAATATCGGCAAGAAATTTCTCATAGTTAATTCCTTGAGCCTTTGCCGCATTTTTGGTCGTAATTAATTTCTCCGCCTGATTAAAGAAATTTAAGGCATTTTTATCGTCATTTATGCTCAAATAAATTTTTCCTAAAAAATAATAAAACCTTGCCTTTTTATCCAAAGATAAATCAACGCACGTTTTTATATTTTCTACGGTTTCCGTGAACACTTCCGGTAAAAGAAAAGACTGCAGGGTATGATACCTATTCATCGCTAAAGCGGCATATTGCTCTATGTGTTCAATTTTTTTGTCAGTAAAAATTAATTTTTTTAATATCCGGATAGATGTCTCCAATCCTTCAATGTTATATGAACAAAAAGCCAGCGCAGCTTGTTCGTCTTCGGGGTATTTTGTATGCCATTTTTTAACCAAAGAGATAAGGAAATGATTATTATATGCGGGATTTTCATGGAGATAGGTATAGAGATTTTTCAGATTGTTATAATTGATTTGCGCGGATCCAAGGTAATTTTTAATTAAAAGCACGCTGTTTTCTAAAGGCAATTTTCGCTCATCGAACATTTTAATGAATTTCTCGGATACGGATATTTTTGTATACAGGCCCAAAGGCGCTTGATAATCCAAGGATGGGAAGTAATCGCTATTTACCGCGGCAGCATTTTTGGGAATTAATTTAGCGATACTTTTACTGGAGGACAATTGCAGGCTGAGCAAGGTAAATATGTCATTTACCTTTATTCTAAATAAGTCATGGGTTATATTTTCCTCGGCAAGTCTTTTTTCCATTTCAATAAAATCAGGGGTAAATTCTTCCCGTGAGCCGATGATAAAGATATCATAAATCCCGGTCGTCCACAAAGAGACGTGCGGGAAGACGGAGAAAAATGTTTGCAGGATCAGAGCAAATGTTTCATTATTCATCTCATAAGTCTGGACCCACTGGAGCATTATTCCGCGTTTATTGAGATGATTGTAACATTCCTGATAAAACTCTTGTGAAAACAACGCCCCGATTCCGCTAATCCACGGATTAGAAGGTTCGCTGATTATTACATCGTATTTCTTATCAGTTCGTAATAAAAAGGTTTTTGCATCTTCCAGATGGAGATTGAGACGCGCGTCTCTCAAGGCATTATAATTATAAGAGGAAAAACATTTGTTTGCTTCAACGACGGTGCGGGAGATTTCAATAAGGTCAAGGTTTTTAATCGGATGAAGTAGCGCCGAACCACAAGTAACCCCGCTGCCTAACCCTACGACCAGGACGTCTTTTGCCGCGGGTTTTAATAATAAAGGAAGGTGTGCGCTAAGTATTTGTGTGGGCATATCAGCACCGGTAGATGCATCCGGTTTTCCATTTATAAATAATATACGTTCCTCACGGGAGGCGCTTACAACATGCATAACCGCGACGCTGGCATTTAACCCATCCTGATAAAAGAGGATATTGTTTTCTTTTATTTCCTGGGAAAAATCGTTAAAGGTTTCCTTAATATTACGGGGGTACCTAAAGGCTTGGGTGCTAAAATAGGCCATATTCCAGTCAGGCACAAGTATTTTATAACTGGTGAAAATACAAACTACTAAGAAGGAACAGATTAGTTTTTGCTTTAATTTAAAACTATTGTCTAAAAATAGCACAATCATACCCAGCAGCAGATTTATTATTATTCCAAGCTCTAACGTATATTTTAAGCCAATAAGCGGAATGATAAATAACCCGGTGGCAAAGGCGCCGGCAATATTGCCGCTGGTATTAGCCGCAAAGACACTGCCAATATTTTTTCCGAGGGTCTGCAGTTTAGACGATGCAATTTTACTCACCAAGGGCAGGGTCATGCCCATAAACATGGTCGGGATAAACATTACGGTAAATGAGAGTAAAAATTTAAGTCCGGCATACAACGGAAAGGTTTGTGGCGTTCTTACGAAAATTGCCGCGAGTTTCGAAAATATAAACGGGAGTTTTTCATAAAAAGGCAGCGTACAAATCAGGGAAATCCCGATTAAAATTTCGCAGATACCAAATACGAAGAAGGTAAATTTTTCTTTCGGCATAAGACGAGAGATTAAAAATGAACCGAGCGTAATGCCCGAGATAAATGCCGCAAGCATCAGTGAAAATGAATAAGTAGAAGAGCCGAGGATAAGCGAAAGTAATCTTATCCAGACAATTTCATAAAGCATTGCCGCAAACCCGGAGACAAATATTCCGGTTTTGGCAATATTTACTGTTTTGTCAGTGAAAACATATTGGTACACGGACGATAGTTCTTGCGGCGGAGTTTTTTCAAAAGGGCGTGGTTTTTTAGAGATATTTCGATAGAGCAGGTTTAAAATAATCGCGGCACCGCCAACAAAAAAATTAATAAACACGGCGATAAATATAGAAAACTCAAGGCCGAAAGAATAAATCAGATAAAACCCGGCCCAAATTGTTCCGGCTACCGCACCGAAACTATTTAGATAATATAGCCGGGCGACTATTTTCCCGCGCACCGAGAGTGCTTTAATCATAAATCTGCTCAAAATCGGCAGTGTCCCCCCCATCAGAATTGTCGGCGGCAGCATGATCAAGGCGCTAATAATAAATTTAGTAATAACAATTAACACCGGAAATTGAGATAAATTTTTAGCAGCCGCTAAATAGATATTTCGTGAAAAGACAAAAAGATTTGGCGTGAAGACACAAAATAAGGCAATGCCGATTTCTACCCAGGCAAAAAAGGAAAGCCGGTTTTTAACCCGGTCGGCAAACTTACCTAATAAAAAGCTGCCCAAGGTAAGCCCGGTCATAAACGTAGCCAGTACTAAAGTATGGGCATAGGCAGTATTGCCGAGTATTAATGTGAGATATTTAGCCCAGACAATCTCATAGATAAGGCCGGCCACCCCGGAAAGAAAAAAACAGAGATATAGTACGAAATTGTATTTTAATCGCATCGGAATTTGCCTTTTTATTAGTTTATTTTTTCTTTATTCTAACAGAATTAATTATTTTGTGAAAGTAAAATGTGTGTAGATGCTAAGAGCCATAGTTTGTGCCTTTATTTTTTCAATCTCCCGCAAAGTTGCCGGAATGCCAAGCTGCTCATCACATCCGCCCAGGCGGATGACCGGAAAATGATTGCATTTTCCGTGTATGAAACAATCTCGCAGCAAGCTGCAGGGTGGTTTCATTCGGCAGACAGGTATATTTTTCATTGTGTATAATTGACTTGCCATTTATCGCAACTTTGGTTAACATATTAAAGAAAGGCGCACAGAGGCAAAATGGTAAAAATAGATAGGATTTTTATCAGCCGCGGTAAAGAGGTAGTGATTGGCATAAGTAGCGGGAGAAGAAATTTTGATCTACGTGCGGGAAATTTCAAACAAGAAATAATCGCCGCCCGGCAGGAGTTTTTTCATCAACTGGGAATGGAGATTAATGATAGTGTTTTTTTAGAACAGGTTCATGGGGCGCGGGTTTTTCAGGTTTCAAAAAAACACCGCGGCCGCGGGAGCTTTAATTATCAGCACAGTATAAAAGGATCGGATGCCGCGGTTACTGATGAAGCGAATCTGGGACTGTGTATTTTAACCGCTGATTGCTTAAATATATTTTTTTATCAAAGAAGGTCTCAGGCTATTGGCATCTCTCATGCCGGCTGGCGTAGTACACAAAAACAGATCGCCGTAAAAACCGCCGAGAAATTAATAAATGTTTATAAAGGGGCAATCGTTGACCTTGAGGTATATATTGGCCCGGGGATTAGAAGATGCTGTTATGAGGTAAGCCGTAGTTTTAAGAAAATTTTTCCCGAGTCAACTGTTAGCCGGAGGGGGAAAGTTTATTTAGATTTAGCAGGAGAAAACATCTTACAGCTTAAACGTATCGGGGTATTAGCAAAGAATATCAAAGTCATCAGCCAATGTACGAGTTGTTTACACAGAAAATATTTTTCATACCGCCAGGGAGATATAAAAGAACGAATGATTGGGGTGATTGTTAAGAGAGACAAAAACAAAAAATGAATTTCGTATTTCCAGTTAGCCATTGATATATCTGTCATTATAGCATAGAAGATCGATAATGGTAATAGACGGGAACCGAGAAGGAGAGTAAAATTGTCAGAACAATCTTATCGTCAAGTGCCGGTTAAAATTAAAGAAGCAATGTATCAAGCCCTGAAGCAGTATTGGGGATATAGCGCATTTCGCCCGCTGCAGGAGGTGATTGTTGGCGCGGTTTTAAACGGAGAAGAATCCCTTACGGTTTTGCCCACCGGCGGCGGGAAATCTTTGTGCTATCAGCTTCCGGCATTGCTTGTTCAGGGCATGGCGGTAATTATTTCTCCGCTGATTTCTTTGATGAAAGATCAGGTCGATAGTCTGAGAGAAATGGGAATTGCCGCGGCCTATCTTAATTCCAGCCTCCTGACAGAAGAGCGTGTTTCACTGGTCAGACGGATTAAAGCAAAAGAAATAAAATTACTTTATATCTCTCCGGAAGGTCTGCAAAAAGAGGGAATGATTGATTTATTGCAGAAAACGCCGCTTTCTTTTTTCGTGATTGATGAAGCACATTGTATTAGCCACTGGGGGCATGACTTTCGCGAAGATTACCGAAATTTAAAGATTATAAAACAATGCCTTCCGAATGTAAATCTGCATGCATTTACGGCTACGGCGACGATCGAGGTGCAGCGGGATATTATCGAACAATTACAGTTTCAAAATCACCGCACTTTTGTTTCCCCGGTAGACCGGATAAATTTAACCTACCGGGTAAAACCACGCGCACAGTTAATTTTCCAATTAAAAGAAATTCTGGAAAAACATCCCAACGAACCAGGGATTGTTTATTGTTTGCGCCGGGATGACGTGGATCGGATTTCTTTAGAACTTAATGAATTAGGTTATAAGAATTTGCCTTATCATGCCGGACTTTCTGATGAACGGCGCCATCGGCATCAGGATGCATTTTTGCAGGAAGAAGTTGATATCATTGTCGCAACGATTGCTTTTGGCATGGGGATTGACCGTTCAAATATTCGTTTTATCATTCATGCGGCTATGCCCAAGAGTATCGAACATTACCAGCAGGAAACCGGCCGCGCCGGCCGTGACGGGTTGCCGGCATATTGTTATATGTTTTATGGCGGGGGAGATTACCGCACCTGGAGCTTTTTTGCCGGACAGTCGCCTAACCGCACGGTGATGCTCGATAAACTTAATTTTATGTATAATTTTTGCTCGCGGCCGCAGTGTAAACATCAGGCGTTAACAAATTATTTTGGACAAAGCTATGAAAAACATTCATGTAATAGTTGTGATTATTGTTTAGGAGAAGTGGAGATGGTGGAGGACCCTTTAGATGTTGGACAGAAAATATTATCGTGTGTGGAACATGTTAAACATGGAGAGAACCGGGGATTTGGCGCCGGGTATATTGCCAATTTATTAAAAGGAAATTTAACCGAACAGATTGAACGGTGGGGACATCATCATCTGCCGGCTTTTGGTACGATGGCAGAAAAATCATTGGCCTATATCCGTTATATGACCGAGCAGTTAATCGGGCAGGGATTTTTACAGCGTGAAGCGGAATACGCCATGCTTTTTTTGACGGAGCTGGGGGGAGAGGTTTTACAAGGCAAATTAACCCCGGTTCTAGCAAAACCCCTTGTGGCAAAAAAGAAAAAAGAGATTTCCCGGATGAGTAAAGAAAGAAGAGAGCAGGAATGGGGAGATATTGATAAACAATTATTTGAAGATTTACGTAATAAAAGGGCAGAGCTGGCAAGAGAGCAGAATGTTCCGGCCTTTATTATTTTTGCCGATACTTCATTGAAAGATATGGCGGCAAAAATGCCTACGACCAAACAGGCTTTTGCTAATGTCTTTGGCGTGGGAGAACAGAAATTAAAGGCGTATGCCGAGCATTTCATTACGGTGATTGAACAATACCGGCTTAGTTCAGAACCTGAAGCGGATAATCAAGGGCAGGAAAAGGCAGCAAAGGTGTCTTAACCCCGCGATGATTAAACACCAATGATGGAGAGTTTATTATATTCTACTTAATCTTCCTTGGTTCTGGGTTGTCCAAGATAGGCCTTATCTAATAATTTATTGATCAGGGATACCAAAGGCCAGAATTTATCATTCTTTCTGATCGTGATATGTTGCCCCCCTCCGTTTTTAAGACGCTCGCCTAATTCGTTTATTATCCGATCAAAAGGACCGATTATTGCGTGAGTTATCCGGTAAACAAAGATGAGCATTACTGAGATATAAACCGGCGCCAGCGCTAATAATATTATGATCACCTTCCGGGCCGCAGGGATAATATTATAGGCAATAGATTCGGGGATAGCAAATTGACTGGCGGTAATATTAAAGATTAGATAATAAAGGACAATTGTAACAATAATTGTTGGTGATGAAACTGCCATGAGGACAAGCAGGAAGATATTCCGGTGCATTTTATTGGCAAATATTTTTTTTCTTTTATTCATTTTTTATACCCCACCTTTATATCTTTATATAATGTCTCAGCCGTAGATAATGTATTATCGGTATCTGTCATTAAGGCAATGGCGCCGACATAATCAGAAGGAAATGTGCCAAAGGCTTTGTTATAGTCTTCATAGATATTATGTTCTTCAAAGATCCATTTGCCGATTTTTTCTCTACCGGATTGTGCGACGATTAATTTAATATTATGGAAATAAGGACTGGATAGTATTGTTCCTTCGGGTAGGCTTTCATCCCAGATATATTCGATGCTCTTTGTATGGGTAAAAATCCAACTGGGAAATATAACGTATACCCTGCCGGCATAATCATCTTTTTCGATCCAACCCTTCTTTGTACCGTCAATTGTTTCTTTTTCAGGAAATTTTAATACCTTCCATTGCCAGCTGATCATCGGGAGTTCTCGGGGATGGAACTTTATTTTATAAAATAAACCGGAACAGGACTCGGTGCTTTTGGCTAAAAGATAACCGCCTTCCTTGATCGGTTCGACCAGGTACAACACTTTGTTTTTAAATACCTTTTCTTCCCATTCCCCTAATGCATCCTTTTTATTAAACGGGAACAATTTGGGCAGGTCAAAGCTGTAGGTATAATGAATAAATAAGGTTGATAATATTAACAATATCAAAAGATAAATAAATCTTCTTCTACGCATGCTTTTATTTTAATTCAAATAAAGAAAATAGTCAAATATTACTTAGCTTTTTAATAAAAATCTTGAAAAAATCATGGGGTTTTATTATAATATTTATTATAAGGGCATTGATATTTTGGCCGGCTCATGAGGAGGTGGAAATATGGGGTGTGGGACTTGCAGACCAAAGAAGAAAGCAAAGAAAAAAGCTGCTAAAAAGAAAAAGAGATAACATAAACCATTAACTTAATTCTCTATGGTCTTGTCGCAGATCCGCGGTGGCGGAGCTGAAACTAATTTCGCTTCACGGTCGGAAAATGCAGTGCATTTTCCGAACATGAAGATACCCTGTCTCAAGAGACGGGGGAGATGCATTATGGAAAATATAATCCTCGTAGAAAATTTGCGGGTTGTTTATAAACCGAGTGGGGGAATGACTAAATCAGCGCTAAAAGATGTGAGCTTTAGGGTGAGGCCGGGAGAAATATTTGGTTTTTTAGGACCGAATGGAGCCGGGAAAACTACCGCAATTAAGGTAATCCTGGGATTAGTCAGACCGGCCCAGGGCCGGGTAGAGGTTTTAGGCCGGCCCTGCGGAGATATTAAAAGTCATTATCAATTAGGGTATATGCCGGAAATTGCTTATTATTATCAATATCTTACCCCGCAAGAACTGCTGTTCATGTATGGCCGATTGCTGAAATTAAGTAAAAACACAATAAAAGAACGTACGGATTATCTGCTGGATATTGTGGGGCTTATTGACAGCCGGAATATCCTGATGAAAACCTTTTCTAAAGGCATGATGCAAAAGGTAAGTTTAGCACAGGCATTGCTAAATGAACCGGAACTGTTAGTTCTTGATGAACCGACTTCCGGCTTAGACCCAATTGCCCGGATGAAGGTACGGGACATTATCCGGGATTTAAAATCAAAAAACAAAACGATATTTTTTTCATCGCATGAGCTCTCAGAGGTAGAAACCGTAAGTGATAACATTGGAATTTTACATGAGGGAAATTTGTTAAAAATTGGTAAACTCAATGAAGTGCTTAATGAACGCGGACAGCATGAGAGCCTGGAAAAATATTTTTTAAGAATAATTCAGAAAGAGATATGTTTAAATCTTTAATTATTGCCCAAAATGTCCTGCGGGAGTCATTACGCAAAAAAGATTTTTATGTCTTTTTGATATTTTTGCTTATTTTGGTGGTTTTTTTGGCAAATATCAATATGTTTAATGTTTCCGGTATTTCGCGTTATCTTAAAGAAATGTCTTTGGAAATGGCTTATCTTTTTAGTCTGATTATTGTTATCGTCTTTAGTGCTAAACTTATGCCGCAGGAACTTGGTGCAAAGACAATATATCCGCTGCTGGCAAAACCGGTGAGCCGCAGAGATGTGCTCGCGGGTAAATTTCTTGGGGCATGTTTTATTGCCGGTGTTTGTTTTAGTATCTTTTATTCTCTGATTGGTATTGCTGCGGCACTTAAAGGTGAAGGATTTTCGCTGGATTTATTTTTTCAGGGATATATTTTATGGAGCCTGCAGCTAATGCTTATGGCGGCAATGGTAATCTTTTTTTCAATGCACTTGACCGTTTCGGCAAATATAACCCTTAGTTTTTGTATTTATTTTTTGATGAACTGGTTTGGCCCGCATATTCGAGAAATATCTTTTATGTTAAATAAGACCAGCGGCATTGTGCTGTCGCTATTTTATTATCTCCTGCCGCATTTTGAATTTTATGATCTACGTACCAGAATGGTACATATGTGGACTCCTTTACCGGCATTTATTATGGGCTACATTATGCTTTATACACTTATCTATGTACTATTATTAATTTCCGCAGCGATTTATTCCTTTAAGAAAAAAATATTATGATTCTCAAAGGGAAAACTATCCTTTTTTTACCGCTGTTAATCCTGATTCTCTCGATAAACCTTGATACGTATTTTTTCGACGATAATTTCAAAAAAGGCATCAGAGAAAAAGATATCTTATTTAAGGCAATCGGCAGTTTTCGGGAGTCAATCGGCGCGATGGTCTGGCTGAAAACTGATGAATATTTTCATGGGGGTATTCCGCGGCCAAAAGAAGAAAAATGTTTAGAACAAGGGATGGACGCGGAGCATGAGCATGAACATAAAGAAAGACATAGCACAGATGTGGTCAGGTTAGCCGGAGATGATTTTATCGCGTTGATTAACCATTATGTATCAATTGCCGAACATAAACACTTAAGCAGCCAGCAGGAAAAAGAAATTGTTCCTTGGTTTATGCTGGCAGCAAAAATTGACCCGCATAATATTCAGGCATATGTTGTGGGCGGTTACTGGCTTGGGGAGAGACTGGGACGTCCGGACGAAGCATTACAGTTTTTGGAGGAAGGAAGGATGAATAATCCTGACGAGTGGCAGATTTATGAGCAATTTGGGGACATTTACTATCGTGCAAAGCAGGATTATTTAAAAGCGGCAAATTATTTTAAGATGTGTTATCGCCTGATGACGGGTGAAAACTCAACCGTTCATGACCGAAAGAGAATATTGACCTTTTTAGCGGCAAGCTACGAGAAGATAGAGGAGTATTCTTTAGCCATAGAATATTTTAAATTGCTTAAGCAGTTAGAGAGCACCGCCGGGGATATTGACAAACGCATTAAACATCTGGAAGAACTGAACAGAAAGTTAAATTGATGAAAAGTTTAAAAACAATTATTCCTCATTATTTTTTAGCTACGGATTTACACGGATGGAACACGGATTTTTAATAATTAATTCATTTTTTGACCCGTTTACCCTATTTTATACCCTCCCCGGATTTAATCAAAAGATTTTTTCTAAAAAAGATTGGGATAGGTTTAACATTGCAACGCTAATAGGGCAAGCGGTATAAGGTATTTAAGGATTCATTTTATTTTTAACAACAAATATCACCAATTACACGAATATGGTAAGTATCTTTTATTTGTGATGTTTGTGTGATTTGTTGTTTAAAAAAAAATTATTTTTTATGCTCTAATGTAAAGCTCAGCAATACGTTGTAAATTTTTTTATTCTCACACAGAGCCACAGCGCTCACAGAGTTTTTTTTAATTTCTGACCAGCTGGTACAGACTTTTCTGCGTATTGATTATTGTTTTAAATATTATCGGAAAGATATTTAAATTTTTTCTCATCCTTGGGATATTCGCAGCCTTGATTGTTTGGTTGATGATTAAATTTAATCTTATCAGTTTTTGAACCTAAGACATAAGACAGAAATTTTTGATTTTTATTAATCCCCCGCCAAGCCACAAAGCTTACAAGAAAAATTTATGTAGATAATTTTTTGTTCCCCGCCCAAAAAAATATTTTTGTTTTGAATTTAGTTTATGTTTAGAGTAAAATATATGCTGTATATCGTATGTCGTGAGGCTTGTTGTTAAGCGGGTACCGTTTGTCGGTACAGAGAGTGGATAGAAATATACAACGGGACTTTGTCTCAAGGTCTGTGATCATCCCTGCCTGTGGCAGGCAGGAGTATCTTTCAATCTGCGATCATGAGGAAAAAGAAGAGAAAGAGTTGTTTCCGCTTGTAAAGAAATATGAGGTTGAGTTAGAATAATATGGCGGCCAGTAGTGATTAGATATGATAGATACGTATTGCGTGAAAAAAATATTAATTTTTTTAGTGATTGTTTTAACCGCGCAGGTTAGTTATGCCGAAGAAACTGGGGAAAAGACATGGAATAGAATTCTCGGGATCGGATGGTTAGCGTATAATGGCCCGTATAAAGATAAAGACGCTGACCTGGCACCGGTTTTGATTACCTTTTGGCAGCAAGACCGGGTTTTTATCCGTGGGTCAAAAGCCGGGTATGTCGTGGGAAAACTAAAAGACTTAAATCAAACAGAGATTGACCTGTATATTGAACCGCGCTTTATGGGATATTCTGCCGAAGATAGTGCTGTGTTTCAAGGGATGTCTGATAGAAAATATTCAGCGGATATTGGGGTGCAGTTTAAAGGGAAGCTGCCGGATTTAAAAGATGTATCCGTTAATGTTTCCCTGTCCACGGATTTACTGGCTAAGCATGAAGGTCAGGAGATAAAACTTGAGTTGTTAAAATCCTTTGACCATGGCTTTTATTTTTTAAGACCAGGGATCGGGGTGGAGTGGCAAAGCAAGGATA
The DNA here is from genome assembly GCA_043821285.1 of Candidatus Omnitrophota bacterium. GTDB lineage: Bacteria > Omnitrophota > Gorgyraeia > B26-G9 > JBDRCZ01 > JBDRCZ01. Next base: position 61,183 of record JBDRCZ010000051.1, read on the forward strand.
TGGTGGATTATTATTATGGGGTGTGCGGAGAAGAGGTGACGACAATTAGGTTTGAATATTCGCCGAATGATGCGATAAATTTTTATACGGGCATAGATGGTTATCTGGGCTTGTCCGAGAACTGGCTTTTAGTAGGAAATGTCTGTGTTTATTTTTTGCATAAGGCAATTAAGAATAGCCCGATTGTGGATAGTGCATATGCCCTGCGCGGGATTGTTGGGGTTAGTAGAAAATTTTGATATAACTTCGTATTGAGTATTGCGTATCGAGTATTAAGCATAAAAAGACGATAATAAAAAACGCAATACTCACGACGCAATACACAATACAGAAAATTACGTTACTGTAACCGATACCAAAATGCTGAAGAACTACTCTATCGGCAGGCATTTGGCAAGGAGCGGATGTAGGCATGGCGCGGGTACGCGGGATACATATTATTGCTATTTTAGAGTATCTTAAGAAAAAAGGGGTAAATAACCAGGTTTTATCTGCTTTGGGTGAACAGAAATATAAGATTGATCACGGACTAAACCCCTATGAATGGTATTCGATTGAAGAAATAGAAACCCCCTTACTTGAGGCCGCGGATAAGATTATTGGCAAAGGTAATGAACAGTTTTTTATTGATATGGGCTGGTATGATGCGGAGTATAATGCGAAGTGGTATCTTAAGCTCTTTTTTAAATTCATATCACCCTCGGGAATGATCAAGAAACTGCCGACCTTATGGAGTATATACTTTGATACCGGCGGGATTAATATTATCTCCTTAGATAAAAATTCTGCCATGTGCCGGTTGATAGATATTCATACCATATCTTTGCTTGATCTTAAAATTAAAGGCTGGATTCTCTATGCCTTAGAAAAGGCCGGGGCAAAAAATGTGCGATGTGATATCACTAAAGGCAGCGAAAATAATAAGGAATATACGGAGTTGGGGATGGAATGGGAGTGAGGTAAAATGACAAAATCCAAATTTCAAATGAATCATTCAACAAAAAAATGACAAATGAAAGACAAAAGAATCGATTTTTTAAGATTAAAATATTTAGAGATTTATTTGGATTTTGGGTTTTGATATTTGGAATTCTTTGCGGGGTGAGGAGCAAAGCATGGCTTTTATTGATGAATTAAAGGCACAGATTGAGCAGTTGAAGAGTGAAAAAAAAGAATACGAACAGTATGTGGAGAGGCAATTGACGCATATGATCGGGGTAATCTCCCAGATTGCCCTGGGTGATTATAACGTGCGCGCGCAGTATGAAAAGGAAGATGATTTTGCCGCATTGGTTATGGGGATAAATATGATGATTGATGAGATAAATAAAAAGGTGCGGGAGGAGCATACCCTTGCGGCAATTGCCACCGAAGCTGCCGAGGCAGAACGGGCAAAGGCGGAAGAGTTGCAAATGACCTATGAGGAATTAAATAAGACTCAGGCACAATTAATTCATGGAGAGAAACTTTCTGCTCTCGGACAGATGGTTGCGGGAATCGCGCATGAACTACATAATCCCCTGACAGTTATTTCCTGCGAGGCACAGATGTTGTTAAAGGAGGATCACCGTAAAGATGCAGAAAAGATTACAAAAATTATCCTCGAACAAACAGAAAGAATTAAAGCAATAATTGAGACACTGTTAGAATTTTCCCGCGTGCGGCCGGCGCAATATGCACCCTTAGACGTAAATAATGTAGTGGAAAAATCTATTTCCCTGCTGATGTATCAGGCGGAGATTGAAGGCAAAGAGATCATAACAGAACTGAATGCTGGTCTTCCAACAATACTCGCGGATAATACCCAGCTGCAACAGGTATTTTTGAATATAATGTTGAATGCCGTGCAGGCAATGGAACGCGGGGGAAAAATAACCGTACAAACCCGCAAAGAAAATGTGCCAGAAGATAAAAAAGAAGATGTAGAAAAATTTACCCCGGGGCGAGAACTTGCGGTGGTGGCAATTGAAGATACCGGCAAAGGCATGGATGCCGGAACCAGAGAAAAGGTATTTATGCCGTTTTTTTCGACCAAAGAACAGGGTACCGGGCTGGGACTGGCGATTTGCCAGAAGATTGTCGAAGAGCATAAAGGAGTTATTGAGATCGATAGCAGATTGGACGCGGGCACACGATTTATTATTAAATTACCGGCGATAAGCAGGAGATAAGATGCGAGATATTTTTAATGAACGCATTAATAAAAATAAACAAAAAGCTATCTCGATATTGGAAATACTGATCATATTGGCAATCGTGGCGGTTATGCTGGGAGCAATGGTTCCGATAATGACATCTTTTACTGAACAAAGACAATTAGAAACCGCAGCAGTTACTTTGCTCGGAGACCTAAGACAGACTTATCAGTTTTCCCGTACACAACGAGATGGTTATAAATATTATGGACTTCGCTTTTATAACAATCTGGGGGAAGGTGGAGACCGTTTTGGGTACAAGATAATCCGCTATGAACCCCCAGACGGCACTCCTCCGCAGGATTATATGCCGCCGGTAACGCTTGCGAATTTTAGCGTGATAAAAGGTCCTGATCCCGTGGATAATCATGAGCTTTTGGAAAATACATTTTTTGGGCCAAGAGTGGTTATTGATGCGAGTAGTGAGTTTCATGTTGGCGTTGTGGAAGATATTATCTTTACCCCGGAAGGCGCAGCAACGTATGATGGATTAAAGTTGCTTACCCCCAGCAACGACGAGATTGTCCTTTCGGTAAATGGGAATACGAAAACAATAACCATACAACCATTAACCGGAAATATTAGAATACAGTAGAATGAAATTTAGTAAAGGACTTACATTCTTAGAGATTATTATCGCCCTGTCACTGTTTACGATTGCCTTACTTGGCATTTTTCAAATGTTTAATATGGCTTTGAATGCCGGATACCGGGCAACGCAGGAAACTATTGCCACAAACCTTGCCCGCGGACTGATGAACGAAATAATGAGTAAGAATTTTGAAGACCCCATGGAGCCTGGCACGGATATTGGCCCAAATACCGAAGAAATTACCCGTAGTCACTTTGATGATGTAGATGATTATCATGGATTAACGGAGTCACCTCCGGTCACAGTCGGGGGAGCAGACATGGATGGAACCGGGGAGCCCCCTTTACCTGATTATTCAGATTTTACCCGTAACGTTACCGTTGTTTATTGTAACATCGATGGGGCGAATAATATTGTAGTAAGTGGTAGTCCTACTAATTATAAACAGATCAAAGTGACGGTCAGCGGTCCGTATACCCGGGATATTCTTATAGATGCCGTTAAGGCAAGAGTGCCTTAGAGGAAATTTTTTATTTGAAGGAACAGGTTTTATGTTGTTGATCCCAATATTAGCCTTAGGGATTATTGCCATGGTAATTCTTGCGGCGGTATTATTAAGGAAGAATATTAATTTAAATAAAAAGTCGCAGGTATTGGAAAAAGAAATTGCCATCCAGAGCGATAAACTAAGTTACCAGAAAAAAACCTACTCGGAAGCAGCAAATTATTTTTATTCGACCATGGTAATCATTATCGAGATTATCCGGGAAATAGAAAGTGTACTGAGGTCCGAAGAGGGGGATTTGTCCGAGAAGGTGTTGCAGATCATTTTTGAAAAGGTAAAGACCATCCTTGATCCTCAAAAATGTGTGCTGTTTACGATAAATAATGCTAACCATACTTCAGCTTGTCTTTATGCGTTTGGCTATGATCAAGAGAAATTAGACAGCCTGAATCCTTCCATTGATGCGGACAATAGTTTTTTAGGCTGGACCGCGGTTACCGGCAGGTTTCTTTCCATATCCGATGCAAAACACGATTCGGTTTTGCGCCACCTAATTGATACTGACCCCATTGGCTGTCATTATGCCCAGCCGTTTAAGGTACAGAATAAAGTCAGAGCGGTTCTTTGCGTGGGAGAAATTAAGCAAAACATGCAGGATGATTTTATATTACGGCTGTTTTCGATATTATCGAACATTACCGCAATATCATTAAATAATGCCTCACTCACGCAGCAATTAAGGGAATTATCCGTAAAAGACGGACTAACCGGAGTGTATAATCATAGTTATTTTCAGAAGTGGCTTAAAAACGCCCTCGCAGAGTTAAATGGGAAAAATACAACCCTTTCTTTGGCGATGGTCGATTTAGATAATTTTAAAACGATAAATGATACTTATGGACATCAGACGGGAGATCTTATGTTGCAAGCCGTAACTAGTGCGTTGAATAGTATAAAAACCCCGGATTATATTTGTGCCCGATATGGCGGGGATGAATTTGTTTTAGGGTTTAAGAATAAGGATATTAATCAAACACAGGCAATTATGACCAGGGTTAGAGAAAAAATCGCACAGGAACTATTTTCATTGCAAAATAATGGGATTAGCGTTACCATAAGTATCGGCGTTGCCGAAGCACGGTTTTCGGAAAATAAAAAAATAAATAAAACAGATCTGATTAAATCAGTAGATCAGGCATTGTATCAGGCAAAGGCTGCCGGGAGAAATACAGTGGTGATCGCAGATATTAGTTCGTATTGTGTATAAGAAAGCAGAAGGCGGAAGACAGACGGCAGAAAAGATGACGAATGACGAAACAAAAAACAACAATACATAAAAAATTTCTTACTGTTGCTAAATAGTAACATTTTAGAGCAATACCTCTGTAGTCTTACTACAAAAGTAGTCAAGAAGAGAGAAATTTTTTTATAAGGAGTAAACATGGATATTGAAGAATTGATGTCTATGACTAAAGAAAGAGAGGCTTCGGATTTGATCTTGACCGCGGGTAGTCCTCCGATACTTAGAATAGATAAAAGAATCGTATTTACAAAACTTTCCGCACTTTCTCCCGGACAGATCGATAAGTTGCTTGAGCCGCTCATGGATGAAGATAAAAAGGCGAGATTTAAAAAATCATCAGAGGTTAGCTTTATTTATTCGATGAGCGGGTGGGGAAGATTTCGGGTAACGGTTTTTAAACAGAGAGGTTCCGCGGCAATTGCCATCCGTAAATTTTGTTATAATCTGCCGGCCATAGAAGAATTGAATTTACCGGCGCCGCCGCTGGAGTATTGCCGTGGATTAACCAAAGGATTAGTCTTGGTTACTGGCCCGGTTGGCGGAGGGAAGAGTACGACGTTAGCCTGTGTTATTCGCATGAAAAATAACAATGATGCCTTACATATTATAACCTTAGAAAACCCCATTGAGTATCTTTTTGAGCATGGGAAGAGCGTGATCGAACAGCGGGAAATCCCTTATGATAGTCCTTCATTTTCGGTTGCCCTGCAAGATGTTTTTCGCCAGAGCCCGGATGTGGTGGTAGTCGGGGAGATACACGATCAGGCAACCATGAGAGAAACTTTAAGGGTGGCGGAATCCGGGATTTTGGTCCTGGCAACTTTTCATACCTCAACCGCTGCGGATACGATAAATAGCGTGATAAATTTTTTCCCAAAAGAAGAAGTACAGATTCGTTTTCAGCTATCTCTTGTCCTGCGCGGGGTGTTTTCGCAACAGCTGATCCCGGTTTACCAGAAACAAGGTGTTATTCCGGCATGGGAATGGTTGGTGGTAACGGAAAGTGTTTCCTCAATTATCCGGGAGGGAAATATTCAGCAGATTGATAATGTTATTGAAACCGGGGCGAAATTTGGCATGCAGAGTATGGACCAAAGTTTAATGAACCTTTATACGAGAAAATTGATTAGTAAAAATGATCTTTTTTTGCGCCTGCGGTATAAAGAACGGGCGGCCGAGGTACAAAAACAAGAACCTTTGCTTGAGGGAGATGAAATAGGCCCGGCAAAAGAGCCGGATACGTATCATCCAAATTTTTAAAAAAACCGCTCCAGAATTTACCGCTGGTTGCGGGGTGATAAATGTTGTAATTTTGGTAAGGATATATAAAACGTTGCATTATTGAGGGAAAACTTAAAAACCTACGGTTTTCAAGTAGATAAAAAAATTCCGGTGATGCGAAATATAATATAACCGGCGTAATACCCGATGATTTTGCGTACCGGGATAGTTGGTGGCCGGGAATTTTTTTTATGGGAGATGCTTATGCCAGGTGGGTTAAAAATAAAATCTAAACACGGCGTAACATTACTTGAGATTATTATTACGATTGGCATTTTTACCATTGTTGCTGCCTTACTATCCATGATTTTTAGCCGTTTTCTTTTCGTCTACCGTACCCTGACAGATAAAAATATTGCCGCGGAGCAGGCACAAACCGCAATGGAATGGATAGTGCGGGATATCCATGCAGGGGCCGTGCTCTTAAAAGCCGAGGCAAGTGATATTAATATTGTGAGTCTTGATAATGACAATGTGCGCTATTATTTGGATGTTGGGGCTAATCAGATTAAATGTATAAACTGTTCCGGAACCCCCAACCTGCTTGCGGAGGGTATTACCCTGTTTACTTTGAGATATTACGGCATAAATAATAATGAGATTGCTGACCCGGTGGCAGACATCACAGACTTAAGAATGGTGGAAATAGATATTACCGCAACAGCCGGTACGCAGGAATTTAGGCTAAATACTGTGGCGCGGTTTAGATATAATCCGGACCATCTCTGGTTTAAAACTTACGGTGCTGGCAGTGATACAGAGGACAAGGCAGAAAGTATATGTGAAACTCCCGGGGGATACCTTATTGCGGGGTCCACTTATGGGGGTATTGGTCTCATTGATATATTATTGATTAAAACTGATGAAGCAGGGAATGCTGAGTGGGCAAAAACCTATGGCACCAGTGAAATAGAAGGTTTGGGTGTAGATTATGTACGTAATGCTTATGATGGGGGATATATAATTGCCAGTAATACTAACCCTGTTGAGGTGAATAGTACGATATTGCTGATTAAAACTGATGCTGCAGGAACAAAGGAATGGGCAAAAGAGTATTACACGAATGAACAACTGGAGTTTTTAAAAGGGTTTCATCAAATGCCTGATGGAGGATATATTCTTGTGGGCAAGACACTTAACACTGCTTTTCCCAATGGCGATACCCTGATTATTAAAACTAATGCTGCAGGAGTAGTGGAATGGGCTACAGCTTGGGGCGGAAATGATGGTGGTGATGAGTTGTTGCGTGTACTGCCAGTGCCATCGGGAGGGGGAGTAGCTGTTGGATACACCACTTCTTTTAGCAGTAGCCCAAGTAATGTTTTGTTTTTAAGAATTAATAAATTTGGGAAAGTGGTCTCCGCTAAATATTATAATAAAAACAGCGGTACAGACTACATATACAGCCTAAGACATGCCCCTCAGGGGTTTATTATGGCCGGAATAGCAGGTGTTTCTTCACTTAGTGAGAAGGTTATTGTTATGAAGACTGATGTCCAGGGAGATATTGGCGGGACCGGGACCTGGGCGAAAACTTATTCTGCAACAAGAACAAGTGGATTTGGGGTTCAACCGACTAATGGCGGAGGATATATAATTAACGGCTACTACGGATACTCTACTGTCATGAACGATGGGTGTCTGTTGATTAAAACCAATGCTACAGGAGCAGTGGAATGGTCAAAGCGGTATCGGGGAAGTATGAATGCGGGATTGAATGATCCCGGAGATGGGTTTAATATTATACAGACAATATCCGGGGGATATTTAACTGCCACGTATACTTCTGAGGGAGGAGATAATTTTTTGGTGCTCAAAACTGATGCTCAAGGCGAATTAGGATGCTGCAATGTTGCCGGAGATGAGGTTGTTATTAATACAACCCTTGCTGTCCAGGATATAAATATGGGTACGGTGATAGATATTACAAATGATCCCAAGGTTGTAGAAACAGATATTACCCCGGGCTCTGGCGGTTCAGTGGAAATTATCGAGGATGATGTAACTACCGAGATACAGGTCCATACGATTAGCTTAGATGATTTAGATACAAATATGGTTTGTCCGAAAACATAGAACCATAGATGATCCAGAATAAATAGGAAAAATCTTAACCGCAATTACATAGAAAAAGATTTGATACAACCACGAATAACACAAATTAACACGAATTGTGGCTAACAACGAGTTTAAACGATTTGATTATTAAAAATCCGCGCAACATCCGTGTAAATCCGCGGCTAAAAAATACAGGAAAGTTTTTGACAGAACCCAGGGGGAAATAGGGGGGATAAAATGAAAAGATTTACTATGATAACAAAGTTTGACCCTGAACGCCTGCAAAATGCCCAGGCTTTAATTATCGTGATAATTGTATTTGCAATCGTACTTTCTCTGGGCGCAGCGCTTATCTTGCACGTCCGTTCTTTTCGCGATGTCTCCAGTCTGCAGGTGGATACGGATATGGCAAATTCTTTGGTAAAAACCGGTACGAGTATGGCGGAAACGTTTCTCGACGATAACCCGTTTAATCGCAATGTAGATGAGGAGTATACGTTAACTGATGGAAAAGTAAAGATTAAGATAAACACCAGTGTTGTCCCCGGGGCAGAGAGTTATATTGTGCAGGGGGACTACATAGTCACAGGCATTAGCGGCCGGAGTCAACGTAGTTTTAAAAAAATAGTTAATTTACCGGTGGACGGATGGACACAAGTGTATACGGGTACAGCGTGGCCAGGGGCGTCTTTTATAAGACCTCTTCAACAGACTCCAGATGGTGGATGTATAATTGGAATAGGAGAATGGTCAGGAGATACTAAGAAATTTTTTGTAATCAAGACGGATGTTTTAGGAAATATAGAATGGGCAAAGTCCTATGACATATCCGGCACAGAAAGACTTTATTCTCTCCAGCAAACATTTGACGGGGGTTATATTTTGATGGGAGAAAACAGTGATAATGGTCTGTTGCTTATTAAGACTAATGTTAATGGTAATCTTGGTGCCACTTTGTCTGGAACCTGGGCAAGAAAATATATAGGGGTAAGCTATCCTTTTTTTAATGGATATGACCAGCCAATCAAGCAGACATCAGAAGGCGGGTATATTTTTGCAGGAAGAATCACGGACGCTGTTATTATTAAGACTGATGCTGATGGCAATGTTGGGGATAACTATCTTGGAACATGGGCAAATACATATGATATAACCATAGGAGGTGGAGTTGAGCAAATTTTATGTATTGATGAACTTTCAGATGGAAGCTATGTTTTTGCCGGGACCACGGATTCTATTACGAGTACAAGTAAATTCTTGCTCATTAAAACGGATACTAACGGGGTAGTAAATTGGGCAAAGGTATATGGTGGTTGGGAGGGAGTTGACCGTTGTAGATCGGTTCGACGGACCCCAGAAGGCGGATATATTTTAGGAGGCATAACTAGTTCTTTTGGAACAACGGGAACGCTCCTGATAAAGACCGATGATGATGGAGATATAGAGTGGGCAAGAAAATATGATACTGGAGGTAACGGAGATGGATTTACCATGGTTCAACCGGTTGCAGGCGGCGGATATATTTGGGGAGATGGGGAGATGGGGACGATAAAAACTGATGCTTTAGGGGTGCCTGTTTGGCAGAGGAGCAGTTGTGACTGGCCTTATCAAACTTTGCAAGGCGGGTATATTTTATGTGATTTCTCTGGAATCAAGGTATTAAAAGTTGGCATACAAGGTCCTACTCCATTTTTAACAAATTTTGATGTCACTGGGAGTGTTCAAACATGGAATCATCCCGCTGATTTTACAATTAATGCCAGCCCGCCGGTGGTGTCGATAACCACTCAAGTTTTTCCTGTTGATTTTAAGGTTATAACACAAGACATTACTGCAACAATTACAACTACCCGCCTCTATCCCCCGGAATAATGACCAATGAAGTAATTGTTCAGCGTTTATAAAGAAATTCATGCCAGCGGAGAAAGATTATGGTTAGCGCCACGACTTTGAAAAAAATAGTAACAGTTTAGAGTTAATAGGGACACTTTTCACAACATCCTAAAAATAAATGAATTATAAATAAAATAGTTGATAACAGGTGTTTAAAATGCCATAATAATATTATGGCAAGAAAACTAAGAAAATATCAGATGGCACGTTCACTTATTTTTCATGTAGTTAATCGCGGGATATTAAAACAAGATATCTTTCACGATGACTATGATTTCTTAGAATTTATCGGCATCGTCCACCGTTATATTAAAAAAGAAAATATTGAAATATATCACTGGTGCATAATGGGCAATCATTATCACATTGTAATGGGGCTTAAACAGCCGGAGAGATTGTCAAAGATTGCAGCTGGATGGCAACATATTTATGCAAGAAAATATCATAATAAGTATGATCCTGCGGGAAGATTATTTCAAGGAAGATTTAAGAGTCAGGCAATAGAGAAAGAGAATTATTTATTGGCCTGTGGCAGATATGTAGAGCAGAATCCAGTGAGGGCGAAAATTTGTAATCATGCGTGGCCATGGCAATGGTCGAGTGCAAGATTTTATATCTATAGTAAAAAAGACAGGTTAACGACACATTATCCATGTTGGAAAGGAATGGATGCAAAATCATATAAACAATTTCTTGAAAAAGCAAAAGATGAAAAAAATATTTAAAAGCAGTATAGAAGTTATAGGTAATAAGGGTTTTCGTAGTAGTGTGTTACATCATGAAGGACGTTTAATAATACGGAGACGTGGAAGAAGACCAAAAGTTTAATAATTAATTTATAATATGTTGTAATTAAATATGATATGAAAACTGTCCCATGCACCTTTGTATTATTGGGTGCTTAACAGGATAAAAAATAAATTATGGAAAATTTGAAGAAAATACAAGAAATTTTAGATGCGCATCTGAAAAAATGCGGTAAGTGCATGTTAAATCCTGATAAAGAAACAGTGGATAGACTATTTAAGGTGCTCTTGGCAAGAAAAAATAAATATGGCGAATTTTATTGCCCCTGCCGCATAGTCAGCGGGGATATTTTTAAGGATAAAAATATAATTTGTCCCTGTATATATCATCAGAAAGAAATTAAAGAAAAAGAGATATGTCATTGCGGATTACTCGTTGCGGCAACTCAGAACAGGTAGTATTTAAATAAGGAGTCAACCGGACACAAGTATTAACTATCTATTCACCCATTGATACTGTTTTTACGCGGTCGAGCGGAAGGTTTTTGTGCGGTTTTTTTTACGCACCCAGAATAAAAATCACATGTTTCACAGCAAATATTTTCTTCGTGTCTTTCTCCACGATACCATTTAGTTTCGCAAGTCCAATATATCTGGCACTGCTCGCAGCAATTTAATTTCATACGAACCTCCTCAATGAACCCGCGGTTCTGTAAAAAGTATCCGCACATTTTTTTAAGCAACCACAGATTACATGCACCCATAGGGCACAGGCAACCACTGATTACTCAGATTAAAATGATTTTATTCTTTTAAACTTGATTATTCCCTGTAGCAAGATAGTGGGTAAAAGGTTTTTGTTTTTTGCAAAATTGTCAAAGATCCGCCGTGGCGGGGACGAAGACAATTTTGCATGCATCCGCCTAGGCGGATGACCGGAAAATACTTGCACTTTCCGTGTATGAAGATACCCCGTCTCTTGCTGTAGGGTGGCTTCATTATGTAAATGAGGCAAATTATCCTTCAGCTGTTTTCGGGGTTGCTGCTAATACCTTTTTTATTGATTCAGAGTCAAAGGTAATATAAAAGTTTCCATTAACTCTGTGTTCTTCTTCATTAAAATACGTTTCAATAAGTATAATTTCACCGCCATACTTTTGTATTTTGGAAAATGCAAGTGAGAAGATTGTTTCCACGGTACCGCAGGCAAGATTAGGCGTTGAATGCAGAATTACCATTTTTGTGATTGTTCCTAATGCCCCCAGATATGCAGAAATGATAATGTTGCCGATTTCCTTAAGGGTCGAAACCCCTAATTCGGCAATCCCGCCGACATTGTTTCCATTGCGGTTGTTTTGCGCAAGTAAATCAACCAGGGCAAAAGCGCTTTTTTCCGGAAAAATAAGCAGGATATCACCACTTATTGCCCCGAGAATCTGCATGTGTACGCCAACAATAACTTTGTTCGGTTCTTCAAGCTCTTTTGATAATGTATTTAAAGAAAGTATTTTATGACTGGGAATTTCAAGCTCGATTTTTCGGCCGAGTATTTGCGCCAGGGCAATACTGGCATTTCCACTGCAGATATTGCCTACTTCCTTTAAAATATCAAGATATGCATCGTCCATTTTTGTCATGATTATCTCCCCCTATATTAAGTGCCGTGAAGATTTTTACTATTTCTGGATCAAACTGTGTGCCGCTGTTTTTTTTAAGACGTATTAGCGCTTCAGCTCTTGTGAATGCATGGCGATATGGCCGGTTAGCGGTCATGGCTTCATACGCATCTGCTACGGCAATAATTCTCGAGCCTAAAGGAATTTTTTTCCCTTTTAGACCGGCAGGATATCCGCCGCCAACGTAGCGTTCGTGGTGATGCAGAATAATAGTTTTAATCTCCTCGGAAATAGCCGCGGAATCAAGTATTTCAACAGATACTTCGGAATGTGTTTTTTTAATCAGCGTGGGTTTTTTTCTTGATTTTTGCTGCCGGGGGTAGAATGCCCCAGCGGTGCTAAAAAAGAAATTTACCTGTTCCAGAATACGTTTGCCTATACCTGGATGAGTATATATAACAGAAAATTCTTCTTTGCTTAGTTTTCCTGGTTTAGACAAAATCGGTTCGGGTATGCCAATTTTACCAATGTCGTGTAAAATGCCGGCAATGTGTATTACCTCAATTAGGTTTTTCGGTAGTTTCATTGCTTGTGCGATCATTATTGCGTATTGTGTTACCCGTTCTGAGTGGCCCCGGCTATAAGGATTTTTTGCTTCTACGGCCGCAGTCAGAGCACGAACTGTGCTGACATAGGTATTATGCAGCCGGTGATGAATATTTGCATTTTGTAAGGCGATGGCTAACTCCCTGGCGAGGGTGAAGAGTGTATGCTGATCTTTACAGGTAAAATTTTCATAGTTCAGCCGGCCGAGGCTGATTATCCCGATTAACTTATCATTTGAAATAATCGGTGAAAAGATTGATGATTTGAGTTGGCGGGTTAATTTTCCCGGCCTTGATTTTTCTGGAGCGTCTAATTTTAATCGGGTATTTTTTATATAGTGCTGGGCGGGTTGATGGGTAAGTGAAGCGAGGGTATTTGCAATATTGCTTTTTATAAATTGAATAATATTACTCGATACTGGTTTTTGCGATTGAATATAAAGCAGATGCTCAGGGTTATTATTTAAAAACAGGGCATAAAGGTCATAGATAAATAGTTCCTTAATAGATTCGGTTAAAATATTTGTTATTTGTGCCGTATCAAAGGCATAATTTAGGGCACGGTTAATCACCGTGAATTTAAACAGATTTTGCATTTTTTCTTCGGCTTGAATGTAAACTATGGCATTTTGAACGGCCACGGCCATCTGGCTGGCAAAGGCATGGAATTGCTTTAAATCTTGCTGGTTAAAATTGATCGACTTTGCTTTACGGTTAACATTGATTACCCCGACCAGTTTCTCATAGCTTATCATTGGCAGGGAGAGCGCTGATTTAAGTCCCCGGCGGCTGGTTTTTTTGAAGTTCTTTATGGTCGTATGATCAATGAGCAGAGGTTTTTGTTCTTTAGCGACCCGTCCGGCAATTGCTTCTCCCGGGCGCAGACGTACGGTTTTGATAATTTTTTCATTTAGTCCCCGCGCCGCGGCAATTTTTAACACCTTCGCTTCATCGTCAAACAGCATTATTGAACCGCTTTCAGATTTGGTTTCTTGCATCATGAGGTCGATAATTAGGTCCAGTAGTTTCGTTAAGTTATATGTTGAACCAATAATTTTGCTGATCTGATATAAACCTGCAAGGTGAAGTGGGGAAGTCTTTTCTTTTTGCATCATAATCGGCTGATTTTTTTGTCCGTGACAGATTCTAATATTAAGGATATGGAAGCAGTATCAAAAGCGATGAAAAAGCTGCCGTTAATTTTATTTATTGCTTCTGAAAATATTGTCTCAATCAGAAAAATGTTTATTGGTTCATTAAGGGTTAATTCTCCAAAAGTAAGTTTTAATACCGCATCCATTGTTCCGTCAGCATAGGCCGGGACAAAAGGATAAACCGATTTTTTAATCATCGTTCCCAGGGTTGAAAGATAGGATGAAAGAATGATGTTTCCCAATTCTTTTAGTGCGGAGATGCCGATTTCGGTAAAGTTGTTTTTTATGTTTGGGGATCGGCCGACAAGAAGTTCAATTAATGTTGTTGCATTTTTCTTGGTAAAAATAATCAGGGCATTACCGTTAATTGTCCCGAGAATTTTCATCTGAATCCCCACAACCGGCTGTTTGGGATTCCCGATATATTTGGGCAGATTTTCTAAGGAAACAATATCGATCCTGGGCATCTCAAGATCGATTTTTTTGAAAAGTATTTGTGAAAGGGCGGTGGTTGCCGACCCGGTGCAAATGGAGCCTATTTCTTTAAGAATGTCAAGATGTTCTGTCATTATGTCTGGATGTTGTGGCATGTGTTTTCCTTTCAAAACAAACTATAACATAAAGGGAAAATGATGTCAATGTTTTTTGTTTGATAATCAGAAGATTTGTGATATAATTTGCCTGCGATGAGGAAGGTTATGAGCAAAAGATTTTTTCCAGGCATACATCTGCCTGAATTTAAAGAACTAACAAATAAGAAAGGCATAGAAAAATCAACCTTGCCGGATGAGGTTATCTTGCCGCTTAGCCAGCATACCGGAGCAGTTTGTGAGCCGTTGGTTAAAGTGGGAGATAAGGTAAAAACCGGGACATGTATTGCCAAGAGCAGTGTGCCTGTTTCCAGTCCGATTCATGCAAGTATTTCCGGTGAAATAACCGCAATAAAAGAAGTACTCCATCCGGTTTTAGGACGGGGTAAAGGGATAGTTATTAAATCTGACCAAATAGATTGTAAGGAACTGAATATGGGAAACAGGGAGAACGTTGCTAATCTGAGCAAAGATATGATTATTGAAGAGATAAAAAAAGCCGGGATTGTTGGATTAGGCGGGGCGGGTTTTCCTACCCATATAAAATTATCTCCAAAAAAGAAAGTGAAATTTTATCTTTTAAACGGGGCAGAGTGCGAACCATACCTTACCTGTGATCACCGGCTAATGCTGGAAAATCCTAAAGAAATAGTCTTAGGTATGCAGATCTTACTTAGGGCGCTGGAGATAGATAAAGGGTATATCGGCATTGAACAGAACAAACGCGATGCAATCTTACAACTTAAAAAGGCGGTAAGCGAAATAAATGATTGCCGGTTTAAAATAGAAATTATTGCGCTACGGGTTAAATATCCTCAGGGGGCAGAAAAACAGTTAATTAAGGCAATATTTGGTAAGGAGGTCCCCTCAGGGGGATTGCCGTATGATTTAGGCGTAATGGTTAATAATGTTGCTACGGCATATGCGGTTTATGAAGCAATTTATTTTAATAAACCGCTTTATGAAAGAGTGATAACAATTAGCGGCAGTTGTGTGAAAGACCCGAAAAATTTGAGGGTAAGAATTGGCACAAAATTTTCTCACCTTATTGCGCAGTGCGGGGGAATAATTTGTCCGGCGGCAAAAATTATCATGGGTGGTCCAATGATGGGGATTGCGCAGGAAAGTCTTGATGTCCCGGTCATAAAAGGTACGTCGGGGATATTATTATTTAATGCCCGCGAGGCGAAAGGGTACAAAGATAGTCCTTGTGTGCGCTGCGGCCGGTGCTTAGAACACTGCCCAATGCAGCTTATGCCGAATATGATTGGTTCGTGCGTTGAATACAAAAAATTTAATAATCTGTCTCAATATAGTCCCTTAGATTGTATTGAATGCGGTATTTGTGCGTATGTCTGCGGGGCAAAGCGGCCGCTGGTACAATTAATCCGCAGGGCAAAACAAGAAGTGAGGAAAAAGAAGTGAATAATGCTGAAAAGCTAATTGTTACTGCTTCTCCGCATATATACAGCACTGAGACTGTTGCGAAGATTATGTGGACGGTAGTAATCGCACTTTTGCCAGCCGGGGGAATTGGCGTGGTTTTATTTGGGACGCGGGCATTGTGGGTTATTGCTGTGGCAATAGCTGTGGCCGGCGGCACAGAAGTAATAATTCAGCGCCTGCGTAATAAATCCGCTACGATTTATGATGGCAGTGCCGTGCTGGCGGGTTTGTTACTTGCCTATAATCTGCCCCCAGGTATTCCATTATGGATGGTTGCCCTGGGTGCGGTTGCTGCGATTGGTTTTGGGAAGCATATCTTTGGCGGGCTGGGACATAATCTTTTTAACCCGGCACTAATCGGACGGGTATTTCTTTTAGCGAGTTTCCCCCAGGAAATGACTGCGTTTTCTGCTCCATGGGCAGTAGATGGTATTGCCCGTCCCACGCCGCTGGGTATTGTTAAGGAAAAAGGAATACAGGTGTTAAATATAAGTTATGGGGATTTATTTATTGGTAATCGCGGGGGGTGCATTGGCGAGGTATGTATACTTGCCCTGATACTGGGTGCGATATATTTATTATATAAGGGCTATATTTCATGGCATATTCCCTTGAGTTTTATATCTACCGGTGGATTTTTAGTCTGGGTATATGGGGGGAAAGGTATTTTTAGCGGTGATATTATTTTTCATATCTTATCCGGAGGACTTATTCTGGGAGCATTTTTCATGGCAACGGATTATGTAACTTCTCCGCTGACAAATAAGGGAAAACTTATCTTTGGCACAGGATGCGGTGCGCTTACCGCGGTCATTCGCCTCTGGGGAGGGTATCCGGAAGGGGTTTCCTACGCAATATTAATCATGAACGCATTTACTCCATTAATTGATAAATTTACCACGCCTAAAAAATTCGGGAGATAAATATGTTGACAATTCTTATCCCGGTTATTACCCTTTGTGTTTTAGGCCTATGTTTTGGTATTGGTTTATCCTTTTTATCTAAAAGATTTACCGTGCATGTTGATGAAAGGATAGAAAAAATTTTGGCGCTTTTGCCCGGGGCTAATTGCGGGGCATGTGGACAGCCAGGCTGTGCGGGTTTTGCACAGGCGCTTTTAGATAAATCAGCAGACCTGGGGAGATGTGTTGTTTGTGATAAGGTAATAAAGCAAAAAATAGCAGAAATTTTGGGGGTTGAGCTTAGTGAAGACAAAGAGCAAAGGAGCGCATTTAATGCCTGTGGCGGAGGCTCTCAGGCAATAGATAAATTTATCTATTATGGCATTTATGACTGCCTGGCTGCGGCAATGG
>JBDRCZ010000052.1:0-22494 GCA_043821285.1 Candidatus Omnitrophota bacterium
TGTTTGAAGATTATCCATATCATGGAGCTCTTTAAGCTGTTGTTGGAACTGTAATAATGAGGGGTCTTGAAAAAACATGCAGGCAAAACCTGACATAATTGCGTCATGGAGACTGTACTTTGTCTTGCCAGATTGGCGAAATTCTGGAATTTTCCTTAAGATCAGAGAAAAAGCTTTACGTAAGCTGGTAAATCTAAGGTGTTTTTTTATTTTCATTATCCCACCCCTTTCTTAAGAAGATTATACCTCTAAAAAGGGTGATTGGGGCAAAATTTTTAAAAAATTGTGCGAAAAATTTACCAAAATTACTTGATTTTTCCTTTATTTTCGTTTCACCGAGAATTGCTGACCCAACAGGCGTATGCCTTATATGCAGTTTGTATCCCTCAGACCAGAGTTTTGCCGCCGACTTCCTTCAGATTCCACCTCACAATGGACACCCTTGTCTTAAGCTAACGGTTGGCACTATCAACCCCCGTATCGGACTTACACCGATAAGCAAGCACCCATGCTGGGCGCACTTAACTAAAAAGTTGACGTAGTCAACTTTTTCAGATTGCCCGTTCTATAGCCTGTATTTCTTCTAACATTATTTTTGCAATCGGCGTATCAAATGCCTCTTGGTAAACGCTTCTATATCTATTAAGCAACTCTTTTATCTTTTTCTCTGAAAGAATAACATTTTTTTCAATATACTCGGCTAAAGTTAAAATTGTTGCTTTTAGTAATGGGTCTGCTGTATGAGCAATTATGTTTCTTAACTCTTGTATAGGCTTATTGTCTACCGTACCATATCCTATTCTATTTAGCACGCTTCCATATTGCCCAATTGCCTTTCTTAATTCTTCAATATTATTAACACGTGCAGTTAATGATATAAGACTATCTACATATCTCCCCATTTTATCCATTCCTATGTGGTCATTGTAGTACCTTTTGTATGTACGAAGCAAAACTAATGCTTCTTTTGCATCCTCCACAGATTCTGAAACCTTAATAACCAATTCGTAATAGATATCATCAAGACCATCAAGCCTATACCTGCTACTTCTACTTAACGGATCATATTGGGATGTTGTTATCTCCTTAACAAATTCCTCTAAAGCGTTGCGGATTTCTATAAATTCTTCGATGTTACTGGCAATCTGTAAAGCACAATAATTTTCTTTATACATTAAATTTCTAAAGGCCTGATTACGCAATCCATGATAAAAATCTAAATCTTGCCGTAGCCCTAATTCTTTCTTAAGCCGTTCATATTCAGACATAGAATCTATAATCCTTAACATTGGTAAGAATAACGCTTCCTTTATAACAGGATCTGACCGGTCACCGATAATGGTATCTTTAATTATTGGAAGTTCAGCTAACCCAAATTTGACAAGTGTCTCGTATAATTCATTTGTTGGATAAAAAGGGTCAAGCCTTATAAAAAAACCAAAAATATATTCAATAAGCCAATCTATATTCGATACCCTCTTGTCCTGGGCTTTATTTTCTAGATGATGAATCAAAAAACTACGTGCCTTATCTTCTACAGCGCTAAGCGCATCAGGATCAATTTCTCTAAGCCTGTTAAGAAACTTGGATTCCCAGTTACCTTGTTGTTGTCCAGCAATAAGTTCAAGTCTAATCTCACTTAAGAATGTTAGAGCTTCTCTGAATTCATCACAATCATCACTAACAAGGGCAGCAATAATTAATTCCAATTTTGCAGCTGGCGAAAAGGTCATTTCTTTTCTTCCCAATTCCATAAAATATGCATGAATATTATTCAACATTTTTGTAAAACTTTCTGAGTCTTTACTTCCAAGTTTGGGAAGGGCAATAAAATAGATTGAATTATCAAGATAAGCAGAAAAAGAAACTTTATTTTCTTTAGTTACTCTACGTCCCTCTGTTTGGAAATTTTTCAAAGCATTTAGATTTTGTTCAAACTCTGTTAAATTCTTAGCCGTAACACTGGCAGCAAAAAGCTGCTCTTCATACAAATCAACATTATTCCCTCCACCGGCAAATATACCAAAGGCAAGCACCAAGGCATGTTCTAACTCTATAGGTGCCTTAGAAAAACGTATCATATTTATAATTGCATCTATATTAAATCCCAGGTGGCGTTCTTTAGATATAATACGAGATTGTGTCTGGCGGCAATTAACCATAGCAAGTTGTCTCAGTACGTTAAGCACCTGTTCAGATGTTTTCATATCTGATAAATCCAACTGCGCATTAGTGTTAAATGTTTGTTGAACCGTCGGTGCTATTTGTTCCTGATTTTTTTTCGCCGCTTCATTTGCCGCTTTGCCAAATTTTCTTTTAATTAATCCATAGGCAATAACACTAAATAATTCTTCATCAGAAATATTCATCATCCCAATATAAGATAAATAAATCGCCCCTTTTTTACCAAACACTTCTTCGTGATCTACATAGACAAATTGATATTCTGTATTACTTTTTGTACGGATATGGAATAAGGGTATTTGTGTTTTAACCAATAAAATCGAATTAGACTCAAGCGCTTCTCTAAATTCACTTGCTAAATTAATCTCGCCGAAACCATCAACAGATATGACTCCATTCCTGTTGTATGATTTCAAAAATCCTTCTATCTGTCCATGCTGTATAGGATAATTTTCGCTTGTAAATTGAAAAGTCTCTCCTTCTCTTATTACTTCTATGGTACCTTCCATATCATCATCAGAAATCCCGCCTGAACCAGCAGCTACCTCTGCCCCCCCACCCCCTCTTCTCTCATGTGTGCGTCGGGCAAGTCTTTGTTCTAATGCATCAAAACCAATCCCTGATAACTCGTCCAATTCTGGATTATGATGATTTCTCCTCTGGGAATTACCATTATCACCGTCAAAAGTATCAGAAGAAAAACCTGATAAAAATCTACCAGCAACAGTAACTTGTACAGGTTGTTGTGTGGTTTTACGCAGCCTAATTATTCCGTGTTCTACCAGTTTTTCCCCTAAAGATATCATTACTTCGCTTAATCTATCTGGGGGGATTCCTAGTACGGTAACTATTTCAGACTCATCATATCCTTCAATAATACAGAAAGCTACTTTGTATTCCTCTGGTGTTAATCCATCATTATTAACTAATTGATCTAGTAACAGTTGTGTTAGATCTAAAGGTAAAATATTTGAAGATACTTTATATCCCACATCATCAAGAGGGATAGCATGGACAGGTGGCTTTTCTATTCTGCCTATCCCCATTAACACAAAATAAATATATGCACCCAAAGATAACCCAAAGTTTCCTTGAGGAAGACCCTCAGACTTTGATTTTACTTCTACTTCTAATTGGTCAATTATCTCCTTTGTCATGCTCCCTTCAATAAATAAATGATCAAACTCTTTTACGATATCTATACCTTTGTCCTGCCAATAAGTATATATTTTATAACAGCTGCTGATATATTGTACCGGGTACCCAAATCCAGTTAAGACACCTTGAAGGTTACTTTCTTTTAATAATTTGTACACATCTTTAGCTTTTAGTTCAGTCATAAGCTTTATAAATGCATCTAATTCTCCTTCCGAGACAGCTAATAACTCCTTAAATCTTACTCTTATGTCAATTCCCAACTTTTGATAATGCATATAGAGTTTATAATGGCTGCTGATGTATTGTACTGGGTAACCAAATCTAGTTAATATAACTTCAAGGTTACCTTCAGTTAAGAAATTATAGTCACCTTCAACTTTTAGTTGATCTATGGTCTCTATGAATGCCTGCAATGTGCCTCTTCGTGAAGCATAATATAAAGCGGCTATTTGTATTCTCAAAAACGCATTTTCTATCTTATGTAACAGCTCATTTAATTCCTCTCTGTTTAAATAACTGGTCATGGTAAACATGTTTGTCTTTTTATCAAAGTATACCTTCTTTTTCCATTTTTCATCTGAAATAATATTAGGATCAAAATCTGATACCTGCAAAGACGCTTTCCTTACCTTTAAGTAGTTATTTCTGAAGTAATATCCTCCGGCATAATTGATATGCTGATCAAAAGATTTTTTATAAAAACCTTTCTTTCTTTGGGAAGGCTTTAAGCTTACGATTAAGTCTCTCCATCTGGTATATAATACTGAAGGAGAATATTTTGTTTTTTTACTCTCTATAAACGAAAGGCCTTCTGGACTAGGATAGAGCACAAGATAGGCAAGAGGTTCTTCTTTCTTAGAAGTCACTCTTACTAAAAGAAATGGCTGGGGAAAATCTCTACTTACTGCAGGAAATTGCTTGTTCACTCTTTCTCTTTCTTTTGTGGGCAATTCATTAAGCAGATCAGTGTCTTCCTGAGGTATATATATGCCCAGTACCTCTAAAATATCACCACCTTCATCTTGAATTGCATATTTAGGATTGAGTTGCAAGAATTTTAATAAAGATTCTCTATCTGCCGGCACCATAACTTGTTGTAAATCTAGTTCGTTAATCGAAAAACCACTTAGAAAAAATTGTTTAAGATTATCTTTATCTAATTTTAACGCCGGGGTAAGAGAAACATACAGATCTCCCAAACTACCGCCCGCGGACAAGGAAATGTCCATGAAGAAAAAGGCCTGGATTAATACGAAGGCTATTGCTTTAAACCAAATATGTTGTTTTATTTTCCACATTGTCCTGTGTCAAGACATAATTAACACCTTACGACCAACATGATGACAAATTACAAAATCCAAATGAATCATTAAATAGGGTCTGCTGAAAAAAGATTTTTAAATATATAAAGTTACAATATCCTCCAGTAAAAAAGGTTTGATTTATTTATTTTCTTTTATGCGTCTATCTTTAACTTACTCTTGCCAACGCCACCTTTAGATTCTTAGCGAGAAGACCTAATCTTACCCACATCTCGCTGCCTTCACGATAGTGATATCTTATAGCGTCTAATCCGTAATGTTCTTTTATGTTCCCAATGTCCCCTTCAATGCGATTTCTCTCTCGCTGCTTTTGGCGAATATATTGCTCTTCCTTTTTTGTGTCTTTGCCTTTCTCCTTTAACATCTCTCGGTTTTCTCGTTTACCATACAACTAATCCCCGATTAATACCGACGGCTTTTTTTGAAACTTTTTTTCATAATTATTAATCTGTTTCGCAACTATTTCGTTCATCGCTTCTGCGTTATTATCGTGGCTGAATTCGTCCATAAACGTCATCCCATCGACATGACTAAGATATACCTTTGGCCTTGATCTTTTTATCAATCAATACCCGATATGTTTTCGCTTCCAAATCCCTCACGAATTTAGGCCCTAATTTATGCCGTATTTCTGTCAAGGAACTTGCATCGAGCTTTTTCCCCGTATCAAAACTTTCCATCCAGCAAAATGCCTGCCAATACACATTCTCCTGCAGCTCTAATACTACCTCCACGTCGCTGCGATTCGTCATATGCTTTAATAAAAATAATCCTACCACCAATCTTCCGTCTAATCCATGCCGCCCTCGATCGGAAAAATATTTCGCATATCCTTTTTCTAACTCCTCCCACGGAATCATATCTCTAATCTTTAACCATTTGTTTTCTTCTTTTAATACTCCGCCAAATGGTGTTAATTCATCAAATAAGTATTTCTGACCGCGTTCCTTTCCCTTTATACATGGTCTCTCCTCTTTTTAAAAGTGCACGGTTTTTGCAGCATCTTTGCTTTTTTCCGTGCACTTTTTTATCTCTTTACCATGTATATTTTACCGCTTTTTCTCCCTTTTGTCGGCGAGAATCTTGTCTTTTTTAAACTAAATCTCCTTTTTTCAGCAAACCCTAAATAATCACAATGATTAAATAAATTTAAAATAAATTTAAAAATAGGAGATTAAAGTATATCATATTTTGAGGTTTTTTCAAGGGATTTTTTTAAAAACGCAGATGATCACAGATAAAGACAGTCATATGTTGTATTTAAAAAACAGAGACCAGTAATTAATCATAAATTAACCTGATGCCTATAATTGACCTAAATACCACAGTCAAGCGGGGATTCTAGCATGATTTCTTTTAAATATTAGCTAATTCTGCATAGGGAATAACCGGAATTTGAATAGTTTGTTTAATCTTCTCTGAGTGTTCCGTAGCATTATCAAAAGCACTGGCAACTTCTGGTCTGATATAAATTTCTCCACACTGTTTACAAACTTCTGCTGGTGTTTGTTTAAACAAAATCAGCTTATCTTCCCATGCGTGTACATGGCTGATCTCTTTCTCAATAATTTCTCCTTTACAAAAATAACATTTCTTCATGACTTTTTCTCCTTTCGAATCTCCCAATCTATCCAGGTATCCAGATCTGGACGGTAAACAGTAATGATAAATAAAAGTTCTTCATCAGCCAGTCCATAAACAATATGAATAGGTGATTTTTCTTTTGTAAAACCTAAGATAAGACAACTCGGGCCGCGCGAATCATGGGGATAATCTTCTATGCTCTTAGTAGTTGAACAAAGTAATGCTTCTTCTATTTCACGAACTGTGATTTGATCAGCATCACGTTCTATTTCTGCATGCAATGTCAGGCGTTGTTCTTACCACACCAGCGGTTTGTAGGGCAAACCCGCCAATAATCGCAAATTTAATTTTTTCTCTTTGCAAGGTCTCTAATAAAAATTTAAGCACTAATGCAAAATTCATAATATCTATCCATTGTTTTAACAATTTTTTGATTTTTTTCTTCGCCTTCTCTCTGTTCTACGTGGTAAAATTTTTATTTATTTTTTATCTTGTTTATCAGGGTTAATCCTGTCTGATTTATTTTAGGTTTTCCTCTGTATACAAAGATAACTCTACCATCCGTTCCAATAACTGCTCTATGGGCACACCGACAAAATTGTGATAAATGAGCTCTTTCGCAAATAATCTACAAATATAGCGTAGCTTTCTCGCCTTTTGCTTGCTTGAATAAATAAAATCACGATGTCCGCTGTTTATTACAATAATATTTCTGTTTTTATCGTACCGTGAGAGCCATAACTGCCCGGGAGCACTATCTATGGTGTATCCAGGTAAACCCTTGGAAGAAAAACCGCTGTTTCTACCCGCAGATTTTAGCAAGGTATCAACAACCGTAATAATGCTTTCTGCCTCGCAAGTATTTTCCCTTTGTGTAACAATTACTTTTAATTTGCTTAATCCCGGTTCTTCTGGTGCCTGAAAAAGCACAATCTCTCCATCTTGCTTATCAATACCGCCCTTTCCTTCCGTAACCATCCAACCGAACGAAAGACCTTCATCAATCTGGCGTTTATTACGATCTATTCCTACCGCGCGAAATGACTTTGTCTTTCCTACCTGAACCAATGTTGAACCAGGTTGTATTCTTACGGAAAATAACTGGCCAGGATATTCAAAGAATTCCTTTTGCCGTATATTCTTCTGTTCTTCTCTATCGTTTCTATCAATAAATCCTATTGCAGTATCACGCCCTGCAAACCCACCGTGACTCTTAGCCCGACCAGCTGCATTAGACCTGCTGCCTCCAGAAACATTAAACCAATCATATTCTTCCTGAGGCAAATTGTGTAAGGCTTCCCGGAATGCCTTTTGTACAGAATGAAGTATGTTTCTACTCATGCGCTCTTCCTCTGCCCTATTTTGTTCGGTGGCAATTGTCAGAAGACGTTCTTTAAGCGGGGTAAGCACTTCGCATAAAACAGCAAAACGCTCATCTCGGATAATTCCATCACGGGTCCCTGGAGTAAGTTGTAAAAACGGCACGTCAATAATCCCCTGAAAATAATCCGATGTCCAAGGCTGCTCATGAAACTCATCAATTACGGTAATTGAAGGTAGAATCCGTGTGCCTGAACGAAACAAACTTATAATATTTTCACTACTTTTTTTATTAAGGTATAGCTCTAAATATACATCTCCCAGATCCGTGCTTATCTTCGGAAGATTATGCAAAAGCTGTCCGGAGTATTTACATGGTTCTACCTCAAATTCTCCCCGGCTGGTTCGATCAATAATCCTAATTTTTACCCCGGAATGCCTGATGCGGTCACGCAGTTCCGAGGCCAGATATCTTTGAATCTTTTCACCATTGAGCAAACGGATACCCGTAAGTAACGGTGAAATTGTTAACTGCGTACCTGTTATAGGAACTAATCGTTGGCGAGAGGTAATGGTATATCCGGGTTTGCCCTTTTCCATTTCCATCTGATATGTCTTGCCATTTTTCCCTGAAGATATCATTATCAACTTATGTCCTACGGTCCAAAAACTGAGCAATCCTATGCCAAACTCGCCCTGGATATTTTTAACTCCTTCCTCTTTGAGACAACGCTTCAAAGAATCACAAATATGCGTCGCTACATATTTAAAATCCGGCATTCCTTGATCAGTACAAGGAATGCCTTCACCATCATCTATAACCTTAAGATACTGCCGACTTTGCTCTTTACCGCGAATTATTGTAATCTGCCGAGCCTGAGCATCAATACTATTTTCTACAAGTTCCGCAATCGCTTTCAAAGGATTATTCTGCGAAAGGGCAATAATCGTAATTGCATTCCAGTCATTGCCAATACGTAACCGTCCCCGATCTTTCTTTTGCCTTTTAATACAATGTTTCGCCATTGCTATTACACTGCCTCTTTTCCCAGTATTAACAAATAAGAAAAAAATAAATTATAACCATTTGCTATTTGCCATTTGCTGCATGCCATTCTGGTGCCGGGAGTGGGACTCGAACCCACACGGGTTACCCCATACGCCCCTCAAACGTACGTGTATGCCATTCCACCATCCCGGCACTAAAGAATTTCAAAATCTAAATTCCAAAATCCAAATGAATATTTTAATATCTTAATCATAAAAAGTCTTTTTAAATTTTTTTCGTTTTGTCATTTTTTATTAGATAATTCATTTGGAATTTGACATTCCCATCACATATATTTCCTCTTAAGCCAATTTCTCCACTCTTGCTCAAGACGCTTGGTATCATCATAAATTGTCTCTTTTAAAGCCGTATCTATATCATCTCCCTTGGAAAGCTTATCCAAAATATAACGTATTTGATAAAAACCATGCCGTTCATCTAAATATTTTATTAACAGCTTTGACTCAAGATATGCGAGCATTAATAAATCTTTATCCTGTTGGTCTAAAAATGCCTGGTCTAATTTGTCAACCATAATCAAACTGTCATCGGCAATATGTTTTTTTAATATTTTTAACTCTCCCGGTCTAAAAAAATCTTTTCTTGGCTCCTTGTACTGCGCTAAACCTTCGTTTAGCCATTTTGGTATGTTATTACGTGTCTTATGGTATAATAGCGCATGGGTGTATTCGTGGTATAATGTATTCTTAAGTTCACCCTTTGCCCCTTCAATATCCGCGGCGGTAACCCTGATTATCCCATCAAACATCCCTCTAATCCACTCCGGCCTCTGTGTAATATCCTGAAATTGTTCTTTTGTGTAGATAATGATGGTGATTTTATTATTGGGATAATACTGAAAATCATAACCTAATTTATAATGTGCCTCGTTTAAAATATCCAGGACCTTCCACGCAAGGTCGTCTTTTTCATAACCCTCATACTTTACTTCAAACTTTCCGTAATATTTTTTGTGGAATTTATCTTCAACCGTGCTTTCTTTTTCTAATCTGGCAAGCTGCTGCTTTATGTTTGTAAGGCCTGGGTTTATTTCAACTGCCTTTGCCCAGTATTTCCTCGCAGCATTAATCCGGCCTTGCTCATACATCAGCGCACCCAGGCTCAAATATATTACCCAGCTTTGTTTATCATACTCTAATGCCTTACATAATTTTTTATATGCACTGTCTGTTAAGTCTTTCTGTTTTAAGACGTAGGCATAATTATTATAAAGCACGGCTATATTCTTTGCTAAGTCTTTATTTGTATTATCAAGATTATATGCCTTTTGCGCATACTTAATTGCCTCTTCCCAGTCCTGTTTTTCCGCATAATTATTGGCTAAACTAAAATAAGCCGCGGTAAGATTTTTCTTTATGGTGTTATTATGAGCAGAGAGTTTATAAGCCTCCTCAAACGCACTAACCGCCTCAAAATACTCAGCAGTTTCCATATATTTAATCCCCTGTTCATTATATTTATGTACCGATTTTGCCAGTAAAGGTTCTGGCGACAAAATTGTCAATGAACTAAAAAACAACGCACATAAAACTATTTTCTTCATCAATATAAATCTTAATTTTTTGTCTATGGTCTATGGTCTAATTTTGTGTTCTGTGGTTAATTTTTATTTTATTCTTCAAAGCTAAACTATTAGTACTTACTTAGTTTCGTCGTTATCCTCTATTATCTTACTATCGTGTTCATTATCCTGAGCTTGTGTCCTCATTGGGATCTGTTCAATCGGTTGAACCTCCGGTAATTCTTTATCACCTGTCGCGCCTAATTCCTTAAATTTCCTGACACTGACCATTACTCTTCTTTCCAGAGACATAATCATCCGATTAAACGATATCGTCGCCTGTGATAAGTAATTGCCGGTCTTATTGATATGTCCTAAAAAGGGTTCAAACCGGTCATATATTTCTTTGCCAATATTGGCTATTTCCTGGGCATGTTTTGCGATTTGTTCCTGGCGCCATCCAAAGGCTACCGCACGCAGCAAAGCAATAAGAGTGGTAGGGGTTGCAATAATAACCCGGTTTTCCATGCCGTCTTCAATTAAGGTGTTATCCACCGATAAAGCCGCACTCAAAAAAGATTCCCCAGGAATAAACATAACAATAAACTCCGGCGCTTTCTCGAACTGATCCCAATATTTTTTATTTGCTAAAGCCTTCATATGGGACCTAACATGCTGGGCGTGCTTATTTATTAGGATTTTCTGCCGGTCCTCATCAGTTATCGCAGTTGCGTCAATAAAGGCATCCAGTGATACTTTACTGTCAACCACAATCTCACGTTTAGCGGGAAGGTGTACAATCATGTCTGGTCTCAAACGCCCATCCTCCGTGGTCACGGATACTTGTTCGGTAAAATCGCAATATTCTGACATTCCCGAAAGTTCAACTACTCTGCGCAGTGTTACTTCACCCCACCGGCCCCTTACTTCCGGTCTTCGCAATGCCGTTACCAGATTACCGGTTTCCTTTTGAAGCTGCTGATTTGCCGCAAGTAGTGATTTAATCTGACTATCCAAACTTCCATAATCAGATGCCCGTTTCTGCTCAAGAGCACTTACCTGTTGTTCATAACGTTTAAGGGCTTCTCCAAGCGCACCAACAATATTCTTTATGGATTCCTCTTTTTCACCAAACTCACCTTGAGCTTTACTTAGAACGGTTTCTAATGTTTCTTTTGCCAGTTCAATAAAAGCCTTGTTGTTACTCTTTAGGGACTCTCCGGACAAAGCCTGAAAGGTTGTTGTTAATTTTTCTTCGGCACGCTCCAATAACTTTTTCTGCGCCTCTATATTTTTCTCTGCTCCTTCAAGCCTGGTTTCTGCTGAGGTTTTTGCTTGTTCAATATTGCTATTTTCTTTTCTTAACTTTTCAAATATTTCATCTTTAGAAGAGATTTGCTGGCGAAATTCATTAATCAGTTTTTCAGATGATTGGGCTTTTGTTTGCCATTCGATTATCTTTGGACGTGTTTTTGCCGATATAAAAATAAAGCCGGCTAAAAACCCTGCACCGATAGATAGAATTATCGAAATAAAAATAAGTACTAAACTCATTACCGGCTCCTCTAATAATAAATATGATTTTTAAAGAATCGCGAATACCCCTTCTTTAAATAAAACATTCAAACAAAAAACCTTCCGCTCTGTCGCGCAAAAAAATCTAAGCCGCATAGCAAAAAAGCATAACTGTATAGATAAAATTACCACAACCGGTAATTGCCAAGGGGTGTTATAAATAAAAAATTTCCTTCAGCTTGACCATCCCGGTAGCAAGACTACAGGGTATTTTGCCAAGCTGATGAGGCAATGCAGCACCGGAAATTTTTTATCCATTTGAAAACCGTAGGTTTTCAAACTTTCCCTCGAAAAGATCACCCTCTAGCAAGCTATAGGGAATAATCAAGTTTAAGGTAATCTTTGCATGAGGATATGGCTTTTGTAATATTTGAATAATCTTGCTAAATCTATCCATCCTAAGATACAATGCTAAAGTTTTGCTTCTCACTCAACACATATAACCTAAAACTGCTTTTATGGTAGCCCCAAGGGGATTTGAACCCCTGTCTGATGGCTGAGAACCACCTGTCCTGGACCAGGCTAGACGATGGGGCCGCCTGTTCTTAATGCATCGTGGAAAAAGTATATCAGAAATTTAAAAATTAAGCAACTATTTTTCGAAGGAGGGAAGATACTGATATGCTTTAAGAGTAATGGCTGACGAAGAGATAAAAAGAATTTATTAAACAAACCGAGCCCACCTTGGCAGGTGGGCTCGGTCAATATGTTAGTTCTATACTACACCTTGGTCAATCATCGCATCTGCTGCTTTTACAAATCCCGCAATATTTGCGCCGGCAATATAATTTACGTATTTATTTTCTTTGCCATAGCGTACGCAGCTTTCATGGATGGATAACATGATTTCACGCAGTTTATTATCAACCTCTTCACGCGACCATGACAATCTCATACTGTTTTGACTCATTTCCAAACCAGAAGTTGCTACTCCCCCGGCATTGGCTGCCTTTCCAGGCCCAAACAAAATTTTCGCTTTTTGAAATACCTTAACACCCTCGGGCGTTGTCGGCATATTTGCTCCTTCGCCAACTGCAATACAGCCATTTTTAACCAGTGTCCCGGCATCTTCACCGTTAATCTCGTTTTGAGTAGCGCTCGGAAAGGCAATATCGCATTTTACCCCCCAAGGCCTTTTGTTTTCATAGTACTTGCAGTTAAATTCCTTGGTACATTCTTTTATCCGTCCGCGTCTGATGTTTTTAAGATCAAAAACACACTTTAGCTCTTTTTCACAAATGCCATCTTCACTGTGAATAAAACCACTCGAATCTGACAAAGTCACAATCTTTGCCTCTAATTGAAGCAGTTTTTCTACGGTGTATTGCGCAACATTACCTGAGCCGGATACCGCACAGACCTTGCCTTTAAGCGACTCTCCTCTTGTCTTTAACATCTCTTCGACAAAATAAACACATCCATAACCCGTAGCTTCCTGCCTAATCAAACTTCCACCCCAATTTAGTCCTTTACCAGTAAGCACACCGGTAAACTCATTTCTTAATCTTTTATATTGGCCAAACATATACCCGATTTCCCGTCCGCCCACACCAATATCACCGGCCGGCACATCTGTATCGGGTCCGATATGCCTTTGCAGTTCAGTCATAAAACTCTGGCAAAATTTCATGACCTCATTATCAGATTTTCCTTTTGGATCAAAATCTGATCCCCCCTTGCCCCCGCCCATCGGAAGGGTGGTCAAACTATTTTTAAATACCTGTTCAAAAGCTAAAAATTTCAGAATTCCTAAATTAACACTCGGATGGAAACGAAGCCCTCCTTTATAAGGACCTAAGGCACTATTCATTTCTATCCGATATCCTCGGTTCACCTGAATTTCGCCTCTATCATCCATCCAAGGTACGCGGAACATTATCACCCTCTCCGGTTCGACCATTCGTTCCATAATCTTTGCGTTTTTATATCTGTCGTTCTTTTCAATAAACGGCATTAACGATACCACAACTTCTTCTACCGCCTGATGAAATTCAGACTCACCCGGATTTTTCCTGATAACTTTTGCCATAAACTCTTTAATTCCATTTTCCATTTTTCCTCCTCCTTATTTTTTGGGTTCTGTCAAATACTTAACCACAGATGCCAGAGAAAAAAACGTTTGTCGGTTACGGTTACCGTATCGATAACTTATTTATTTTCAAAATAACTCTCTGCGCCCTCTGTGGTTTCTTTCATTTTATTTTAATACTACCGTTTAATACACTACGTACTTATTAAAAAAATAGACGTTCTTGCGAACGCCCATTGTTCTCTTCCTTTAGCACTAACGTTGTGCTATTAATTTAATAATATACCATAAAACATTAATCTTGTCAAATCTTTTCGTCTTTCCTCTGTTTAGATATCTCATAACAAAAAACAGCACCGGCAATCCCCACATTAAAAGAAAGCTCGGCCCCTTTCATCGGGATACGTACTTTTAAGTCTAAATGTTTTTGTATGCCGTAACGAATACCTTCACCTTCAGAGCCTAACACCAGCACTAAAGGAAATGGAAAAGAGGTGTTATCTACACAAGAAGCACCACTGCCTGCCTCCGCGCCAACAATCCAACAACCAGATCTCTTTAACTGAATTAAAGGATTAGAAAGATTAGGAACTATTGCTATCGGAACATAATTCTCCCCCCCTGAGGCCACATGCAGCACCGCCTCCGTTACCCCGCAGGCATTAAACTGCGGGATAACAATCGCAAACCCGCCAAAACACGCAACGGTCCGGATAATTGCGCCAAAATTTTGCGGGTCATTAATCCTATCCAGAAAAATAAGCGATAACTTTTTATTCTGCACTTGTGCAAATAAACGATCAAAGGAAGTATAGTGAAAGCGCTCAACCTGTGCAATTACGCCTTGAAGGTCTTTCGCCGGTTTAAATCTTTTGAGCTGCTGAATAGACAGGCGTTCTAAAGAAACATTGTTTGCTTTTGCTCGTTCTTCTATATCCGGAAGAGAAATATTATCCTGCAACATTATTTTTTTTATACTTGCCGGGTTAGCCTTTAACCGCTCAAAAACTGAAACCCTTCCATACAACAGCATCGTCTTTCCTAATTTACTCATTATCCACCTAAGATTAACCCTGCTGGGGTAAATATTATCATGAATGCTCTGCCTCATCTATGTCTGCATTACAAAAACTTCATCGCTGAACTATTATCTTATTTGTCTGCCGAACTTCGTTTATGCAGCTTTATTAAACACTGAAAATTGCAAACGTGTTATCGCTAAAACGATTTTTTTGAAAAAAAGATCACCGGTAATTTAGTTCCGAGGGTCATAATTTAATAGTTCAAAGCGTAAGCAGTGTTTTGTTACAGAAATTATTTTAAATTTTTCCGAAATCCTCACACCAGTCACCCAGATAATATCTTTTCCGCAAACAAGCAATAGGCGTTTATCTTTTTCACCCTGCGGAATTTTTTCATTTATTAAAAAGTCTTTAAGTTTCAATGAGTTTTTAAATCCCAGCGGTTGAAATCTGTCGCCCGGTCTACGCGTACGCAGGTAAACCGGTTTATTAATTTTATCCGCATCAATATATTCAATAATCTTTGGCTTCAACTTTAATACCTTCGGCCGCTTAACAACAGTTGCTACAATCTTTTTATTAATCTCTGGCATTAAAGTTATGCCAGGGATATTAACCCGTTGCTTGATCTGTTTTTTTGGAATTATCTGCCTTTTGTTCAGAAAAACAATATCCCGATCTTGTCTTAACACCGTTACATTTTCCGGTAACTGAATGGCCTTTAGCGATGACCTTTCGGTTAAAAGTTTTTCGATTAGCTGCCAGTGTTTATAATCAATGTTGTGCTTTCCGCCTTTTACCCTTTCTATTGCCTGACGCACGATGCCACGTATGAGCGCTGGATGCAGTTTAGCAATCATGAACGGTAACCTTATCTCATTCTGGGTCTCTTGAGCAAACCTCCGGTATTTTTTCATAATTAAACTTGTTAAAAAATTATAATCTGCTCTTAAATTTTCCGACATTCGGGAAACTGTCTGTTTAAACCTGGGGTTGATTTTCTCAAGTTCCGGAATAATTCTCAGGCGGATAATGTTGCGCAGATATATTGGCTTTAAATTTGTTTTATCATGGCAAAATTTAAGCCTATTTTTCTTTAAAAAACCAAGCAACTCCTGTTTAGCCGTCGTAATCAGCGGCCGGATAATTGTAACGCCTTGTTGCGTTCTTTTTGGCAAAATACCGCAAAGCCCGCAGCTTCCTGTTCCTTTAACCATGCGGATAATTATTGTTTCCGCCTGATCATCCTGCGTATGGGCGGTAGCAATTTTAGATAAATTATATTTTTTTGCCGCTTGGAAAAAAAACTTATAGCGCAGTCCACGGGCTGCATCCTCAATAGATAACTTATGTAATTTTGCATGTTGATTAACATTAACTCGTTTTGTGCTTATCGGAATATTTAAATCCTGGGAGAGTTTCCTTACAAAATTCAAATCTTTTGCTGAGCACGGACGTAATTTATGGTCAAGGTGGGCAATATACAGGGTAAGTCTCATTTTTTCTTTCAAGCTATTTAATAAATACAAAAGGGCAACTGAGTCCGGCCCCCCAGAAACAGCAACCAATATCCGGTCATGTGCAGATAATAATCTGTATTTGTTTACTGTGGCTAAAAAAGTATCTTCAACGATCATATGATTATTCACACCACATATTAAAGTTTAAATAGATTCCACAGGAAAAGTAGAAACATTTTGAATTACAAAGGAATGAAAGAAGGAATTTCTAAGCATCAATTATTTGACATGATCCGCAATAAATGTATTAGTCTTAGAAACAATTTTTAATGGTACAGCTGTTTTTTATTCAAATTCTGTTATTTCCTTATTTTCACTGGTAGCGGCGACTGGATTTGAACCAGTGACATAGCGGGTATGAGCCGCTTGCTCTGCCAGACTGAGCTACGCCGCCATAAATGAATTCCAAATGTTCCGCCTATCAAACTGGCGGACAGGCAATGAATCATTAAATATTTTAATCAAAAACTGTATTCTTTCATCTGTAATCATCTATGTAATAAAAAAATTCCTTCGGAATCTTTTTATTCATTTAAAAACCTTTCGTGTTCAAACCTTCCCTTAACAATGAATTAAATATACCATACCCCAAATCCCAAGTTATCCGCAGATTGAAAATCTTATTGTTTCCTATACGTTAAAAAAGCCACTCTTTATTCTTAGAAGCGGCCTTTTATTACTGCCTGTGACACTAATAAAAAATTCCCCCAGAGTGATGCGGACAGGTAGTACCAGAAATTTTTTATATGTATTATTTTTTATTTTTACTGTTAACTGCCTGTCTTCCGTTAGGGAAGGGAGGTACACTGTAAACTATTAACTTATTTTCATTGGTAGCGGGGGGACGATTTGAACGTCCGACCTTTGGGTTATGAGCCCAACGAGCTACCAGGCTGCTCCACCCCGCACCATATCTTTTTATCGAATCTGTATAATTCCTGCCTTCAGGCAGATGTTTCTCAATCTAAGTAATCAGAGACTGCTGCTTTTATTCAACAATCTTACTAATAATCCGCACCTTTTGATTTTAGGTTCCGCTTCAAATCCGAACGGCGCTCGTCACTCTTTTTTAAAAATGCTTTCAGTTTATCTTCAAACGATGAATTCTTAAATGTCTTTTCTTTGTTATCGCTATACTCTCTACGCTCTGGTTCTTTTTTTA
Organism: Candidatus Omnitrophota bacterium; assembly: GCA_043821285.1. GTDB lineage: Bacteria > Omnitrophota > Gorgyraeia > B26-G9 > JBDRCZ01 > JBDRCZ01. The sequence continues at coordinate 17,447 of JBDRCZ010000052.1, forward strand.
AAGTTAAATCGATTTTGCCATCACTGGCAATTGTCTTTAACTTTGCCTTAACCTTGTCGCCTACCTTTAAAAATTCGTTTATATCCTTTACGTAGTTATCTGATACTTGCGATATATGGATTAATCCCCGGCAATTATCCGGTAATTTGACAAACGCCCCATAATTAGCAATTTTAATTACTTCAACTTCTATGATCTCCCCAACTTTAAAATTGGTTCTCTCACTCATTAGCGCCTTACTTCTCTTCTGTTACAATTTTATAAACAATCTCATTTTTTCCTGCTAAATTCATCTCTTCTCTGGCAACTTCTTCAATATACTGAGGATCGTTCAGCAACCTTTCTCTTTCATCCTCTAAAGATATATTTGAGGTTGATACCTCGGCAATTTGTTTCTCGAGCTGAAAATTTTGATATTTCAACTCAGCGATTTTAAATATGCGCGGTAAATATAGTGCTATAATTATACCACTAAAAAACAATATCCGCCACAATATTTTATTTTTTAGCACCTTTTTTTCTCCAAAGCCGGCCATAATAAACTGCGCGGGTATTTAACTCTTCTTCAATACGCAGTAATTCATTATATTTGGCAATCCGGTCGGTGCGGCAAACCGAGCCGGTTTTAATCTGACCAACACCAGTTGCTACCGCCAAATGCGCAATGGTTGTATCCTCAGTCTCACCCGAGCGGTGTGATATTACTGCGGTATAATTATTTTTCTTGGCAAGATTGATTGCCTGAAGTGTCTCCGTCAGTGTACCGATTTGATTTACTTTTATGAGAATTGAATTCGCCACTCCTTTTTCTATCCCCATCAATAGTCTTTTCGTATTTGTTACGAACAAATCATCACCGACAAGCTGAACATCCCGTCCCAATTCCTGCGTTAATTCCCTCCATCCATCCCAGTCATCTTCTCCTAACCCGTCTTCTATGGAAATAATCGGATATTTTCCAACCCACCTTTTATAAAAAGCCACCAAATCACCTGCAGTATTTTCCTTTTTTGCTTCAGCGTTCAAAATATATTTGCCGTCACGGTAAAAAGAACTTGCGGCCGGATCCAAAGCCAGATAGATATCACGGCCGGCTTTATATCCGGCATGATTTATCGCTTCAAGAATTACCTCAATTGCCTCTTCATTTGATTTTAAATCCGGGGCAAAACCACCCTCATCTCCAACCGCGGTGGAAAGTTTTTTACTTTTAAGCACATTTTTCAGCGTATGAAATATCTCTGAACCCATACGCAGGGCATGAGAAAAACTTTTTGCGCCAAGCGGCATGATCATGAATTCCTGTAAATCTACATTATTATCCGCATGTGAGCCGCCATTTAAAATATTCATCATTGGTACCGGCAATATCACTGCCTTCCTTCCGCCAAGATAGCGGTAAAGAGACATTTTTCTACTTTGGGCCGCGGCCTTAGCGGCAGCAAGTGACACGCCTAATATGGCATTTGCGCCTAATCCTGCTTTATTTTCCGTTCCATCAAGTTCAATTAAAAACTCATCTAATGCCCTTTGTTTTGTCGCATCACGGCCCTTAAGACGGGGGGCGATTTTTTTGTTCACATTTTCTACTGCCTTTAACACCCCTTTGCCCAGATATTTTGATTTATCTTTATCCCTTAATTCTAAGGCCTCATGCTCTCCAGTAGAAGCGCCGCTGGGAACAGCCGCTCTGCCGATATGTCCACTTTTTAGAATTACATCCACCTCTACGGTAGGATTACCGCGGGAATCAAGAATTTGCCGCGCCTTTACTTGTTTAATTATTCCTGTTGACATTTATTTGCCTCCCAATAAATCTCCCCCTGTCTTAAATGACGAGGTATCTACATCCACGGAAAATCTTTGCATTTTCCAATCATATTACAAAAAGCTTTACGTTATTCATCCTCACCACAAGCCGCAAGGTTTTTTGTTACGGTTTTCTTAAATTTTATTTGATATAGAATATATACCTCTCGAATAAAAAAGTCAACTGTTTTTTTGTTAGTGGTTGGAAATGGTTTTTTGTTCATGGAAAACAATAGAATAAAATAAATAACAAAACTAAAGAAATTTAAAATTTAACCAACCTTATTTTCACATCCCGGTCAGCCTTGTCCTTGGTAATTTTAACCCCGGAGAATACGTTCCCCATTTTTTACCTAAAATACCCGGGTCAAATTAAATATCGGTAAAAGAACCGAGAACGCAATAAATCCAACGATTACCCCCATAATTAGTAAAAATACCGGCTCAATCAGTATAGATAATTTGTTTATTGTTTGGTCAACTTCCGTTTCATAAAAATGGGCAATGTCATTTAGCATATCATCAAGCTTTCCCGTTTTCTCACCGGTAGAAATCATACGAATAACCATCGGTGGGAAAATACCGCTTGCCTTAAATGGCTCGGTAATATTGGCCCCGGCCGCTATTGCATCGCGAATCTTCTTAATCTCCCCGGCTACTACAACATTGGGAATTGTTGTTCTGACAACATTTAATGCCTCAAGAACCGGTACCCCGCTTTTGATTAATACCGAAAAATTCCGGGCAAATCTTGCCGCGATAACCTTTGTGTATAATTTGCCAATTATGGGAATCTTTGGTAGATTATTATCAATATTATATCGTCCTCTCGCGGTATTTTTGTATAGCATGAATTGCGATCCCCCTACCGCGATAAAAATCAGCAGCCAATACCAGTAGTGGCTAATAAAATAACTGATCCCTAATAAAATTCTGGTTGGGGCCGGTAAGACGGCATTATTTGCCGCAAAGACGGCCGTAATCTTAGGTAATACGATTACCACTAATACAATAATAACGATTATTGCCACAGTTAATAAAATCAGCGGATAAATTGCTGCCGTTTTAATACGCGCACGCACCTCAATCTCCTGTATGCCAAGTCGTACAATTCTGTCAATAACATCATCCAGCATCCCGGTGGTCTCTCCCATTTTGATCATGCTTACCTCAAGTTCTGTAAATATATTTTTATGCCGGGAAATCGCTTCAGAAAAAACAGCGCCGGCTTCAATGTCCCGGTGAATAGTTGAAATAACCCGTTTTAAATTTTCGTCCTCTGCCTGTTCTTCCAGTGTGGCTAAAGCATTGCCCAGCGATATCCCGGAGCGCAGCATTGTTCCCAAGTGTTTTAAGATAAATATGATGTCGTTTTTACGCATATAAAAAATGTCAGAACAGTAAGTTCCGCGGATAGATCGCCTTAAAGTATTTGCTCTGTGTAAGGCTTAGGTGTGTTGTGCTGCGTGCTAATCTAATTGTTTCCTTAAATACCCGTTCTGAATAAAGAACACGTTTTGCCCCTTGCAGTGCGGCATTGCCGCAAAAAATTATTTTCTCATCCGGGACGTCCGGTAATAGCCCAATTGCCTTTGCATTCCTGATATTAAGATAATTGCCAAATACCCCGCAAATATAAACCTGCGATATATCCTGATTACTTATTCGGCAATCTCTAAGTAATACTTCAATCCCCGTGCCCATGGCAGATTTCGCAAGTTGTAATTGCCGGATATCTTCCTGAGTAATAATAATTTTTCTTCGTTTATTTTCGTATAATAAAAATCGTTTATTTTTCATTCTTCCGCTTTTATCCATCAGATTTAATTTAAGCATTACTGCCGCCAGATCAATTAAGCCCGAACCACAAATCCCTACCGGAGAAACATTTCCGACCGTGCCAATGTCTAAGCGATGATTATTAACACCCACTCTTTCAATCGCCCCTCTCTCTGCACGCATGCCGCAGGTTATCTGGCCGCCTTCAAATGCCGGCCCTGCTGCGCAAGATGCGGCTTTTATTTTATTGCCATGGGAGATAACCATTTCGCCATTTGTGCCAATATCAATAATCAAATTTACACCCTTCTGCTTAGATATTTCTAAAAAAACAATCTCGGAAACAATATCCGCACCAACAAAACCGCCAATTGCCGGCAAAAATCTTATCCGTGCCTTTTTGTTTAGATTAATTCCATAGTTCCCGGCCAAACCTTCTTCTGCTTTTATGTTCTCGGCCTGATATGGCGGGGTGATTAATCCGGAAACATCGCGGCATAAAAAAAACTGCTGCATTGCCGTATTGCCAACCAGTACCGCCGCATAGATTTTTTCTGTTGGCATGCTTACCTTTTTTAACATTGCCCGGACCAAACTATTAATATCGGAAATAAGAATATTTTGCAGCTTCTTTTGATTCGTTCTGCTCTTTAGACAAAACCCGATGCGGGAAATTACATCCTCGCCAAAAACTAACTGCGAATTAAAACATGCGCTGTTTATAAGTTCTTGCTGCGTTTCTAAATTTACCAGCGCCGCAGAAATAGTCGTTGTGCCAATATCTACGGCTAAACCTATTTGCCGGGGGATTTTTTTAAACACCGGATTTTTAATAATCTCTGGATTTTTCATACAGACTGGATTTTTTTCTACAATCAGCTTCTATCACTGTTTTAGTCTATGGTCTATAGTCTCTCTTTTAAAATTACCCTCAATACACTTCTTAGGGCATACTTCGACACATTTTCCGCAGGCAATGCATTTTTTGTGGTCAATCCTGGCAAGATTATTTTCCATGCTAATACATTTCACCGGGCATACCTTGACACACTTCTGGCAGGCAATACATCCTACCCGGCAAACTTTATTCACTTCTGCCCCTTTATCTTGGGAACAACAACGTATATAGGCCTTGCCTTTTGGAACCATGTCAATGGTTTTTTTAGGACAAATTTCCATACACTTGCCACACCCTATACAAATATCCGGATTAATAACTGCCACCCGATCAATTATGTCAATTGCGCATACCGGGCAAACCTCCTGACAACTGCAAAACCCCAGACATGCCCAGGAGCAGGATTTTTGTCCCCCTAATACCATTGCCGCAGCCAGGCAGTCATAAATGCCATAATAGATAAATTTATCTATTGCCTGAGAGCCTCCGCCACAGGCATTAAATGCGCTCCTTTGCTCTTTGTCTTCACTAAGCTCAACCCCCAAAATTTCTGCTATTTTTT
>JBDRCZ010000053.1:0-36614 GCA_043821285.1 Candidatus Omnitrophota bacterium
GTTGGCAATGGCGGTTCCTACCTTGGCAATATTTCTTACCTGACTGGTAAGATTCGCAGCCATAGTATTGACGTTATCTGTCAAGGCTTTCCATGTGCCGGCTACCCCGGGAACAGCTGCCTGGCCGCCGAGCTTACCTTCAGTGCCGACTTCCTTGGCCACGCGCGTAACTTCGCCTCCGAACGCGTTTAAGTTATCCACCATCCGGTTGATTGTATCTTTGAGTTCCAATACTTCACCCGCCACTTCAACTGTGATCTTCTGAGACAGGTCTCCGTTGGCGACCGCGGTGGTAACATTGGCAATATTCCTCACCTGGTTTGTCAGGTTCCCGGCCAATATGTTTACATTATCAGTCAGGTCCTTCCATGTCCCGGCTACCCCGGGCACAGTTGCCTGGCCTCCAAGCTTACCGTCAGTACCTACTTCCTTGGCAACACGTGTAACCTCGTTGGCAAAAATATTAAGCGAGCCCACCATATTATTGATCGTATCTTTTAACTGCAGTATTTCTCCTTGCGCCTCAACTGTAATCTTCTGCGACAGGTCCCCTTTAGCTACCGCGGTCGTGACATTGGCGATATTCCTTACCTGGCTTGTCAGGTTGGCAGCCATGGTGTTAACGTTATCGGTCAGGGCCTTCCATGTCCCGGCTACCCCTTCTACCTTTGCCTGGCCCCCGAGTTTACCTTCGGTGCCAACTTCCTTGGCCACACGCGTAACCTCGTTGGCAAATATGTTAAGTGCGTCTACCATATTATTAATCGTATCTTTTAACTGCAGTATTTCTCCTTGCGCCTCAACTGTAATCTTCTGCGACAGGTCCCCTTTAGCTACCGCGGTCGTGACATTGGCAATATTCCTTACCTGGCTTGTCAGGTTGGCTGCTAAAGTATTAACGTTGTCCGTCAGATCCTTCCATGTCCCAGCCACCCCTTCTACCTTTGCCTGGCCGCCAAGTTTTCCATCAGTGCCAACTTCCTTGGCCACACGCGTAACCTCGCCTCCGAAACGGTTAAGAAGATCGACCATCCCGTTATATGATTCCGCAAGATCTCCAAAAATATCTTCTCTGCGGCTCTTAAGCTTCTTTGTCAGATCCCCTTTTCGCACCGCCTCCATCGCCTCTAAAAGATCCCTTAACTGCTGATCTGTTCCTTCCGCGGCCCCGGACACTTTTTCCACTACACCTGTCCTTGTTCCTTCTTCGCCGCCAAACAATGCTTTCCTCGCCGGTTTTCTCAATGGCTCTCCCATATCCCTTCCCCCTTTTTAGTTGATAGATAAGATTTCTTTGGTTATCCTCTTATATGCCCTGCCTACATCAGAAAACGGCGCGTAATGTGAAATTGGGATCCCTTTAATCTGCGCTTTATGTATTTTTCTAGAAAACGGCAGGGTAAATATTTTTATATGCGAGCTGAGGTTTGTTTTCAGAAATCTTTTTAATAAGTTTCTTGCCTCGCGGGTCAAGAACTTATCAAACAAACTTATCGAATACTCCCTTAAAAGAACCATCAATACATTTGTTTCTACGCCAATCTCTTCATGGAGGTCTATAACAAGTGTTTTAAGCGTCTCCATGGCCTCATAGGCAAAGACTCCCGAATCTAAAGGTATGATTATATTTTTAGACGCGACCATGCCGTTAATCATCAGGAACGTTGAACCGGGCGGAACATCAATGAGGATATAATCAAAATAAGCCTGTATACCATCAATCTTCCCGGTTAAAATACGCGTATTATTAGCTTGACCGGCCATGTGCGTCTCCGCCGCTAACAGATCCAGAGAAGAGGGAGCGAGATAAACTCCTGAATCCGTCTCTAATATTATCTCCTCTATATTCGTTTGGCCTAAAAAGACATCCGCGATTGAAGAGTCAATAGTTTTCCTGTCAATGCCTAATCCGGTGGTCGCGTTTCCCTGCGGATCCAGGTCTAACACCATGACCTTTTTATTCATCTTCACCAGCCACCCGGCAACATTGAGACACGATGTAGTCTTTCCTGTCCCGCCTTTATGATGGACAAAGGCAATAGTTTTAACCGCTTGAATATTATTATGTTCATTGTCTCTCTGAAATATACTCTTTACCACTCTTCACCCCCCGCTCTCCGCGAATATTTGTATCAATACCCGCGTTCTTTATAAAACAAAAAACCCGATTTTCTTATCTTTGAGAAAATCGGGTTTGATTATAAAAAAAATTCTGGTTTTCAATGCCAGAAATAAATTTAACTCTAAAAAATCTGCCTTTAGCTTATGTATGTATGTATGTATGTATGTATGTTAAACGGTTGGTCTGTTATCATCACTATCTCATTAATAGATACCCACGCCTTTACAGGCGTGGTTCTTACTGTCTCAGGCTTTGCCTGTCCAGCAACTTCATTGCTGGAAACTGGCTCTCACCCCCGTCTTTACAGACGGGGAACTCCCGCTTTAATAGATTTTTCATTTCTACAGATCTCAACAACAGCTATTACTTTTTAAACCTTATCACCTCTTTAATTTTACAGCTTATTTCAAATAAAAAAATTCCTTCGGAATCTTTTTATCCATTTAAAAACCTTTCGTGTTCAAACCTTCCCTTAACAATGAATTAAATATACCAATCTATACCCCAAATCCCGTGTTATCCATAGATTGAAAATCTTATTGTTTTCTATACGTTAAAAAATTTCTTTCACTATAATTATTCTTGCTGTGCAAAAATATACTTAAGTATAATTATAGCATAGACAATAAATTTTTAGCAAGTATAAATTATTATCTTCGACAATAATTGGTGCAAAATCTATATCCTTCGTGATCTTCGTGGTTCAAGTATTGTGTATTTTTTAACGCGGAACTATTACTAAGAATATAAAAATAAGAGTGATATGCAGATTAGATTTTACAGAAAAAAACGACTTGAGCTGGTCTTCTCTGGCAAGGCTTACCAAACAAACTTCTAAAGTTAGTCAAACGGGGATTACCAGTTTCTTTACTACATCTTCAAAATGTTTTTTTATATCTTCCCATAAAACCTTCTTTAGCATTGTTGGCATTTCGTCTGATTCGGCGTCATCAAAATAGATAAGACTCTTCATAATATGAACTTGGGTAGCCGCTAAATTTTTATATTTTTTATCATAAAGTTGTATCGCCTCTTTTAAAGATAGGTACTCTTTACAAATAAAATAAAAGTCCACAAAATCTCTCTTGGTTCCTCTGGATGCAATCGCGGCGATTTTCATTGCCGCGATATCGCGGATATCTGTAATATTAATCATCCCAAACCGTTTTGTCGGGTAAAGAAGAGGATATTCGTAATAAAACATGCTAAACCGAACGCCGGCAAACTTACCTAAGATTGTTCTCCATGCAATATTTTCTAATTGGAAATCTGATATTTTTTTGATTTCAGGTAAAAGCTTATTTTCATCAAATTCTTTTGACGTAAAAAAATCTAAATCATAGGATATGCGGTGTCCAAGCTGAAGTGCCAAGGCCGTCCCCCCGGCTAAATAAGCCTGTTGTATAATTTCACTTTTTTCTAATACGGCCAGAATTGTTTTCGTGTTTCCCGAAAGGATTTCTTCAAACACTTTACATCCTCCTTTTTAACATTGACGATAACCGCCCAGAAATTGGCGCTTTTAAGAGAGAGGTCACGATAATTACGTAAAATATTTTTTATTTCCAACTCGGTAAAATTCTTCCACATCCAGCTAATCGCTTCCCCATCGCCATAATCCATAATCCGTCTTAATACATATATACGACGTTTTCTTAAATCTATATTTTCAAATTTTACATCCCAGAAATATTTTTTTAAAAATTTGGGTAGCCTTTTCATATTTCGACCTGATTATCTCCATGGACTATCCGATTATCTGCTCCCGGATTAATCTGATTTTAATATCATATTTTATAAAAATAATATCTTGACAAAATATTAATTATATGTTATACTCATTTTTAGCATAGAAAAGTATACCCTTATGGGCACAAGTAAAATACGTTTCTAATTACTGAAAATCGAGCATGCTATTACCAAAGGCGATTTTCTTGTGGAAATAGGAGGTGATTTTATGTTAAGGAAATTAGGTCAAAATTACCAAATTGCATTACCAAAAGAGGTGGTAAAAACCCTTCATCTCCATGTTAATGATTATCTTGACATTAAAACCAAAGATAATAAAATCATTATTGAGCCACAGCTCGTAATCCCCAAGGACCAAGCCTATTTTTATACTCGCGAGTGGCAAAAAGAGGAAGCCGAAGCTTCGGATGACATCAAAGCCGGCCGTGTAACTAAGACGAAGAACCTTAAGGGACTATCTATGGAACTTGATCATTGATGCATATAGAAGCTACCAAAACCTTTATTAGGCTATACCAGAAACTACCGCAAGAGCTTAAAAAAAAAACCAAAACGGCTATTGAGATTCTCCAGTCAAATCCTGCTCACCCTTCTTTAGTCCACAAAAAGATGTCCGGCCAAGAGGATATATTTGAAATTAGAATTTCAAAGAACTATCGTATTACCTACCAAAAAATTGCTGACACCGCTTATCTACGCAAAATCGGCACTCACGACCTCTTGCGTAATCCATAAATTCGTCATTGGGAAAGCTTATCTTCTTCTTTTCTATTAGCGGACATTAGCGTTTCCTTAATATTTTTTATAAACTCTGTCTGACTGGTAAAATTACCGTAAAAACCGTTCCTCCACCTAATTTACTTTTTATCTTTATACTCCCGGAGTGGAGCTCGATTATTTTATATACCAAATTTAATCCCAGGCCAACACCTTTTGTCTTACGGGAAAATAGCAATTCTCCCAATCTCTTCTGATCAGCCTCAGTTATACCACAACCATTATCACGGATCAAAATCTCTACCTTATCTTCAGCCTTGCGGTAAGATAAACTTATTCCTACCCGTCCCTCTTTATCACTAATTGCTTCATAAGCATTAATAAGTAAATTGGTAAAAACCATTTTTATTGCCGAAAGGTCACAAGAAACAAATGGTAAATCCGGATCAATGGACAATTCGGTCTTCACATTTGCCTGAAAAAATCTATGGCTAATTTCCTTCATCTGTCTTTTTATTATGTCTGGTAAATAAACCTGTTCAAATTTTTGTACGTTCAGTTTTGTATAACCGAGCAAGTTGCTAATAATCTTATCGATTTCGTCTATTTTCTTATCAACATCTTTAATGTTCTGAATCAATTTTTCATCCTTAATCTCTCTGTTTATACTATATAATGCTAATTTAACCGCACCTAAAGGGTTACGAATTTCATGGATAATTGTTGCCGAAATCTCACCAATTGCTGCCAGTTTACTCGAAGTAACAAGTTTATCCTGATATTTTTGCAGTTGTTGCGTCATACGGTTAAAGATATTACACAACTCGCCTATTTCATCATTACTCTTACATTCCGCCCGGCTTGTAATATCCCCTTCTCCCACCCTTTTCGCCGCCGCCATCATGCTATGTAGTGGATCCGTAAGTAATTTCACAAAAAACACCCCGACAACAACCGCGACAATAACTACCAGCAAGATAATACTCATTAAAATATTATTAAATCTTTTTGCCGGCTGAAATAATAGTTCTTTGGTAAAATTAATGATCAACATCCAAAAGTAATCTTTTACCTCTGGGCTGGGAAAAATCGGCTCATATACCATAACCTCGTTTTTTAACCCGGTTATTTTCCCCGCTTTTGCCTTAAGCACCTCTAACACCAGCGTCTTGGGATAAGACTTTACAAAATTTTCTCCAGAATTTAAATCCCGCGGGCCTCCCCATTCTTTCTTTTTATCCTGATGAAAAAGGTAAAAGCCATCCTGCGAAATTAAAAAAATTTCTTCACCTAAAAAGCTATACTGTTTTTCTAATTCTCGTAAAAAACAACTCGCGGAAATATTTAAAATAATTATTCCCCGTTTTTCCCTCAGTTTATTATAGACCGGCACCGCATATCTGATAACCGGATTATAAGGGACCTCAATTTTTTCATTTTCTCTATTCAGATCAAGCGGCGAAACATAGATTTGTCCGGGCATAATCTCCATTGCTTTGGAAAAATAGTATCGCTGACTCTTATCCTGCAGCTCATCCCAAGGGACAATCCATGATTTTCCTCCGTCTGAATCAACCCGGACAATTTCTTGTCCTTTTTCATCAATATATCTTATCTGGTTATAAATCTGTTTCGACTCGGAAAATGCCAAAAATTCATCTGCTAAAAATTTTTTTCTATTCGTCCACGCCTCATTCTCAGCAGTTTTCTCATTTAATAATTGCAACAGCACAGGATTTTTACTTAAGTAAATAATATCACTCCGGGCATTGTCTAAAAATTTTTCAATACGTTTTGCCCGCAGTAACACATCATTACCCGCACTCTCTAATGCCCTTATTTCCAGTTCTTTTGATACACTTTTCGTTGTATAGATGCCAAATACAAATAATGGAATTATTGAAAAAAACAACATTATTATTAAAAACTTATTTTGTATTTTATCAAATATTCTCATATTTCTTTCGGTATTGGCAAACGGATTCTAAAAGTCGTTCCCCGTCCCACCTCACTCTCAAAACTGATATCTCCCCGATGCGCTTTTATCACATTATAAACCAGCGGTAAACCTAATCCCGTGCCTTCATTCTTAGTGGTAAAAAAATGCTCAAACACCTTTGCCTTATCCTCATCACCTATGCCCAAACCGGTATCCGCGATGTTTATATATACACTTTCGCCGTCATCTGCAGTGCTTACTTTAAGACAACCGCCACCAGGCATTGCCTCTTTGGCGTTATTAATTAGATTAATAATTGCATCATCTAACATCTGAAAATCTGCCAAAATATTCGGCAGGTCTTTTTTTAGAGCTATTTGAAAGTCTATGCCCGCGGCATGAAATTGCTCTTTATTAACGTTGAATATGGTATTAATTAAGCTGTTTAAATTTATACTTACAAACATTAATTCTTTCTTACGGGACAGGTTCAGTAATGCTGCGGTAACTTTAGATGCCCGCCGGCACTGCTCAAGTAATGTCTTGATTTTTGCCTTTTCTTCCTCATTTTTTATGGACATCTCCAAAAGCTCTGCCCGTCCCTGAATAATCATCAGGGGATTATTAATCTGGTGAGCAAGTTCTGCGGCCATGCGTCCCAAGGTTGATAGTTTTTCCGCATGAAAAAGCGCCTTTTGTAACTCCTGCAGGCGTTCGGTTTCAAGTTTACGTGTGTTTATATCAACAACCATTGAACGCGACTCAACCACCCGGCCCAAAGCATCAAAAATCGGTCTGACACTTAAACTCACCCAGATAATTTTTCCATCTTTAGATTGCATCTGAAGTTCTTCATTATTTATACTTTCTCCAGATAAAAATCTATCAAATACCTCCTTTGCCTTCTTTTGGCCGGATACGCTATCGGCATAAAGTTCAACTATTGGCTTGGTCATCAGTTCCGATAGTGAGTAACCGGTTAATTCTACCGCCCGCCGGTTACATTGTCTAATCAATCCATTCCGGCCAATGCTAAAATATGCGCAAGGCGCAAAATCATAAAGATGGCGATAACGCTCTTCACTTTCCGACAATGCCCGGCGCACCTCTACTATTTTTGTCACATTACGCATTGCCAAAATTACTCCGGTAAGCTGCCGCTTAATATCAAAAACTGGGGAACCAATAATATCTAAATAAATTTCTTTTCCGCCAAATACATGTTTATGGGTAAGTTCACAAGTCTTACCGGTTTTAATAACATTAGATAAAACACATCCCGCTCCTGTTTGATGACAGGGACGAGCAGCTCCATGCTGAATAAAATAGCATTTTTCCCCAAGCACCTGTTTACGGCGCATGCCTCTTTTTTTTAAAAAACATTCATTTACATCGACAATCTGATAATCCATGTCAACAACTAAAATATATTCATCAATCTGGTCAACCAAAGAGCGGTAATAACGCGTCAACTCCCGCTGTTTATATTCTGCCTCTTCGAGGGCATGCTCTGCCTGCTTACGCTCAGTGATATCCATAGACATCCCGATTAACTCATCCCCATCAAGCACCGCACTCAAGAGCATGTTTTTCGTTCGGCCTTTTCCGGTGACAACCTCTACCTCAAAATTAGTTACTCTACCTTTTTTCTTAAGGATATTAAGAAAAACGTTCCGCCGGTTTAGGTCTTTATATATTGACCGCACATTAAACTGTAGCATTTCCTTAACCGAATTAAATTCCAGCAGGTTGCATAAGGCCTTATTTGCGTAAAGAACATTGCCCGCAATATCAGTAACATATATTCCCACCAGACTGTTATCTACCAGGTTCCGGTATTTTCGCTCCGAAGCTGCCAATCTTTTCTCTACCTGTTTACGCGCGGTAATGTCCAAACTCATTCCGGAAATGATATCTCCCTTAAGCGTCATATTCAAAAGCGCATTTTTGACCTCACCGGTCTTGGTAATAATTTCAACTTCAAAATTAGCAACTTTGCCTTTTTTCTTAAGGATATCAATTATGGCCTTCCTTTGCATCTTATCTTTATATACGGACAGAGCACCTTGTTCGATCATTTCCTTAGCTGATTTATAACCCATTAATGATACCGCGGCCTTATTTACATAAAAAATCTTACCAGTCAGGTCTGATTTAAATATCCCGACCAGGCTGTTATCAATTAAATCACGATATTGTTTCTCCGAATCTTTCAAAGCGGCTTCGGCCAGTTTACGTTCGGTAATATCGCGAAATATCCCCTGCAAAACCACTCTCCCTCCAAGCTCATATAAATTGGCCATTATCGCAACATCCTTTATTTCCCGATCACTGGTCATCACCTGCGCCTCGAGCATCTGTCCTTCTTTTTCCTTAAGGTGTCTCTTGAAAGTTTGGCTGAATTTCTCTTTAATCTTCTCCGGAGGATGAAGAATCCGTTGATGTTGACCAATCATTTCTGCTTTCTTTCTTTTTAATAATCGTTCCGCAGCCCGGTTACAATCAAGCACGATCCCGGTGTTGGCATCGGCAATAAAAATCGCATCCAAGGCCTTTTCAAACTGAACGCGGTATTTTTGTTCAGAATCTTCCAGTTTTTTTTCAACCTGCCTGCGCTGAGTAACATCCCGGACAATCCCTAAAATTGCCGGTTGCTGATTATAACTTATGGGGGTAGAATGCACCTCGATAAATTTCAATTTACCATCAACTGTCCGCACCGGATATTCATTAACTGTTGTTTTTTTTCTAAAACCCTTTTCAGATTCTTACGAAAAATATTTTTATAATTAATTGACAGAATTTTCTCAACAGATTCATTTAAGAGTTGCTTCTCGCTGTACCCCAGCATATTAACTAATTTTTTATTACAAAAGGCAAAACATCCATCATCACGAATTATCGACACACCATCATTAAGATTATCCATAATTTTCAAGTACTCCGTGGTAATCTCTGGCAACGCCGGCCTTTGTCTTTTTATCCGCTTATTTTTTTTATTCACACCTATCCGCCTCCTAAGAAAATCGCCTTCTGCATCGTTTTTTCCATTTCGTGAGTTTCGTGGTTACAGTTTTTTCGTGCAACATTTCACAACCCCTGCCCCTTTAAAACAACTCTTATGCTTTTCAACATAATCTTACCATCATATACCAACAGTCTAATCGGTAATAACGTACGTACTTTTTGAATGTACTCCATATCCAAGGCAATCTCTTCTTCTTTGCTTTTAATATTTGCCTTATTAATCTGCACAAGTCCGGTCAGCCCGCAGCGAATAACCTTTTTTCTAACTATTCTTTTTTTTAAATCCTGCTCATACATGCTCAAGGGATACGGTCTCGGGCCGACAAAACTTATATCGCCGATTAAAATATTAAAAAGCTGCGGGAGTTCATCAACATAAAAATCGCGCAGATATTTTCCCAGCCAGGTAAGATTAGCAATATCTTTTTCTAACGGTTTGATATCATCTATCCGCCCATCTTCGTCCTGACTCTGAAGTTGGTTTAGTTTTTCTATCTTTACCGTACGAAATTTTAACAAATGGATAATCTTACCTTTAGAAATTCGTTCAATCTTAAAAAACACCGACCCCACGTCAACAGGAACAAAAATACCGTTTAATTTATTCAACACAAAAACTAATAAGAAAAATGGCATAAAAATAACAATCAAAACCGCCGCAAAAACCCGGTCAAAAACTATTTTCACCCAACGATCCTTCATTTCTTCCATAAAAGGGGACAGCTACCTTTTTAATTATTTCTTCGCCACGGACTTATACGGATGAAAAACACAGATTTTTTACAATCAAATCTTTTAACCTATTTTGACAGGATGAACAGGATTTATAAGATTTTAAATAATATGTGTTGATATCGTGTCAATCCTGTCTATATTCTTTTTTTAACCACCAATCGCGTAAACTGTCACAAATAAATATGCTCCATTCGTGTTATTCTGTGTTAGTTATGGCTTAAATATCTTTATCCGTGTTCAATCCGTGGCTGTATTTTTTTCTTTTTTTATCCGCAAAGCGTATAAATGCTTATTTTTGCGCAGTAAAAATAACCTCAAAAACTATATTCTTAACCCAGCCCACCTTTTTATCTAAGCGTTCAACTTTGCTCCAGTCGTTATTACGTACCAATACCCGCACTTTCATTCCCTCCTCAAGAGTAAAATGCGTAGTTGCCCGGTCAAACGGCTCAAATTTCGCATCTGCCTTTTTGGAAATAATGATTGCTTCTTTCCCTAAGACAGAAATCCTCCTCTCTAGGAAAACCGCACTCAAGACAGAAAAAACGATTAAGATACTCAATAAAATTCTCGTATAGAGCCTGTGGGTTTTAAATACTATCCCCAAAATTATAACCAGCACAAAAGCGACATAAATTAAGCATAAAAGAACCGTAATACCGTCAATTGTAAGCTGCGCATACAAATTATCCATAAACTGCAAAAGCCATGTTTTTTTCTCCTCTAAAGGGGGCACTTTAAGCAATGACCTTGCGTATTCATAATTTGACTGCAAATCCCGGTCCCTGGGGATTAACTGCTTTGCCCGTTCATAATTTAAAATTGCCTGCCCCAGCACACCCTGTTTAAAATAACAATTACCCAAATTATAATACAGGCTGCCGCTTTCAAACCCCTTATCAAGTAAATTACGATATGCGCTGGTTGCCTCAGCATATTTACCCTCTTCATAAAGTATATTTGCTTTATAAAACATGTATTCCGGGGTAAAAGCAGTATCTTCGGCAAACAAAACACCGGTATTTAGCAATAAGATACAAAACGCAAATATCAAAATTATCTTATGCATATTTTTGTCTTTCCAAGTAATCAATAACCATCTTTATTCTTTTTAGCGTTTCCGACATATTATCTTTGTTCAGTTCAGAAGAAGAGTATCTTAATATATCACAATCCTGGAAAATTTCTTTTAATGCCTTAAGGATTTCCTCATCTACGTTTTTTGGCCGGAGAACTTCGTCAACAATATCTATAGTTATCCCACCGGTTGAAATATGCAGTTTATTTCCTAAATATATTTGCAGGGTCTTAAATATCGTATGATAAAACTCTTCGGTTTTTCCTTCTTTTAGCAGCCGTTCTGCTTCTTTAATCCCTTGTCTTGCCTGTTTTGGTGCGCGCAGGCTGCGGGCATACCTTACATCCGTTCTTAATCGCTCACTTCGCCGATAAACGGTTAACACAGAAATCAGCAAAATTATCGGGATAAACTGCAGCATAAGAAATTTTTTATTTTTATACAAATATGCTGCCTTCTTTCTCAGTCTCCGTGGGGCGGTTTTAATATAAATAATATCCCGGCCTAATGTTTCCGTTTTAAGTGGCGAAGAAACCACATCTGGCGCCCCGATAATTTTCAGCTCTTCTTCTTTTTCCTGCGGTTTCACGGAGATTGCAAACGGGCCTTTTGTTATACTCTGATACTTTTCACGATCCGGGTCAAAAAAACTAAAGGTAATTGCCGGTACCTCACAAACTTCCTCAGTCCGGGGCATAAGCACCTGCTCAAATATCTTTTTATTATCCTCTACTTTTACCTGCGGTTCATACGTCTTAAATATATCTCCCAATTCAAGTTTGGGTAAATTTACTGTATTAAAATTACCTTTTCCGGAAACCGTCATCTTAAGCGTAATCGGGTCACCAACTTTTAGTTCACGTGGTCCGACCTGAACATCAAAATTAAAATTTCCTATTGCCCCGCTAAACCCTTCAGGTTTCCCTTGCTCTGGTAACGAAGCTATTGTAACGGGTATTTCTACGGATTTTAAATCCATGGGATATGTTTCATACCGGCCGAAAAAATCCTCAAAAATATCACTATCAAAAAAAGAAGACGGCCTTCTTTGCCTTTGCTTTCTTATGACCAGGCTGCATTTGAAGTGTGCCGGGCCAAGAACAAAATCCCCTGTCCTTATTCCAAAAATATACGTCTTAAATTCAAAAACATTATAGAGTATCCCTCCTAAAACCTCCTGGTATTGCTTATATTTCTCAAACTCCCCAACCGAAAAACCCTCATGTTCAAACGTAGGATACTGATCAGATTCTACCTTCAAGTTGTTTACATATAATTTAATCGTCAAGGGAATAATCTCATTTAAATAAACCGGTTTCTTCCCTACCTCCATTACCAGAAAAATCTTATCTTCCAATTGCATTGCTGATTCATCGGGTGACTGGCCGGGTATAGCCTGCGCAGCCGGTTTATCTAAAACCTCAACATTTACGGTTCCTGATTTATATGTTTGCCCTTTATAAGTAACTGAAAACGGTCCAATCGTAAACATCCCTTTTTCTACTGCCAATAATCCATAACTATACGTTATCGAACTTGTCACCTCTCCATTGACAATAGACATCATTGTCGAAGGTCCAAGATAACGCGATTCAAATCCGTTTATTTTTGGCAGATCAGGAGAAGAAACGTCCTGTGTCCCGTGAAAAGTAAGAGAAAGCTGCAAAGTTTTACCTAAGGCAACCTTAGTCCTATCCACGGCAACTTCAAAAGTTATATTTTTAGCAAAACACGGCAGTGTCAAAACATTAAAAATCAACAGAAAAATCAGTACATTTTTGCCATTTTTGATTTGACTATTATTTTTTATTATTTTATTTTTTGATTTGTTTACCATTTGGAATTCGTCATTTGCCTGTCCGCTAATCTTTTTGCGGAACATTTGTCATTAAAAATTTTTGCTAAAAGGCAGAAATTTTTCACCAGTTTTTCTCAACCTCCGGAAAATACCCGCGTCCTCTTTCCTGTTTAATATTTCCAGTTGGTTCCTCCTGGCGATAACCTTCCAACAGCATCTTTGCTTCCTGTTCAGACATCTCCTTTGCTGCCTCCTGAGCGTCTTCTGCCGGCTTAACTACTTTTACCTCTTCTCCTGTTTGTCCTTCCTCATCTTTTTCCTCTGCTGCCCCTGGTTCTCCTACTTTCTCTTCCGCATCCTTTTTCTCCTGATAAACCGGCTCTGCTTTCTTCTCCTCTCCTTGTTTTTCTTCATCACCAACCGTTTGTGTCTTTTCCTGTTCTGGAGCCAATTGTTCTCCCTGTTCTTGTTTTTCTTGTTCTTGCTGTCCTTTCCCCTTTCCCTTTCCTTGCTGTTGTTTTAATTTATCCAGTAAAACCTTCAACTTTTTCTCAACAAACTCGTGATTATATTTTGCATCTTCATCCTGCGGATCAAGCTCAATTGCCCGTTTATAATAATCGAGCGCTTCCCGGTAAAGATTAACTGCTCCGCTCAAATCCGTATTTTCCTTAAGTCTCGCCTGCTCGTACTTACAATTACCAATATTATAATTTGCCCGAGCCTCTAAATCTCTGTTTTCGGTTTTCAGGGCATCAGTAAACGCCTCAATCGTCTTATCATAATCACCCTTTTTATACCATGACGCCCCTTTATTAAAACTTATTATATCAGAATCCGGCATTGCTATGCCAGCTTCATTATATTTCTTAAGCGCCTCGTCAAATTTTCCTGCATTATAAAGCCGATTCCCCGCATCTACCGCACCCTTACCAGAAGCAGCAGCACATATTGCGGCAGCAAAAAATAAAATTATACTATTTAAAAATAATACATTCCACACTTTCATTTCATGACCTATCTTTTATTGTTTAACCTCTCTTTTAACCACTAATTACACTAATTGTCACGAATCGTTAATTCTTTTTTCATTCGTGTAAATCTGTGTTATTCGTGGTTAAAATATTATATTAATCTTTTGAATATAACACCTGAACTTATCAACCCGAACCGACACCGTTATATGACGGATTGGGGCTGGTGAAATAATTTGTTAGGCATTTATTATTTCTTTATTTCCATAAAGATTCTTGTGTCCAATCATTTATACTTTTACTATGTTGATCCCAATATTTATATACAACATTTATATTTTTCGAATCCACCCATTGTTTGTTGAGGTTTTCTAAGTGATCAAATTGTGGGGTTGGAAGAGGAAAATAAGAGCCTTCAAATAGTAATGATCCATATATAAAAGAAGCAGTTTGGTAAATTGCTTTCCAACAATTTTCTAAGCGGTCAATAGAAATACCTTTTTGAGTTTTAGTTAAGCTTTTTCGAGTAGATGGAGCTGCTCCGTGGGCTATAAATTTATCTACATATTTTTTTGTATCTTTGCAAATATTTAATTTCTTTTCGAGATATCGAAACCAGGTTTTATTAATTAAATCGGTACGTTTTCTTCTGGTAGATTTAACGTTAGATAATTTGTCAAAATTTTCATGTGCTAGTTCTGATGTTGGCCATGCTTTAGGTCCCTTTGAGGCTATCCAACCAGTTCTTAATGATTTAGATTTAGGAGTTGAGTCATAGGGTAAGCCATCATATGCAACATAGTTTTCTCTTGTTAAAAGATGCCTGTGTTTTTCTATATCAGAAGTTATGCTTTGCAAAGAAATTACGGCACGCTTAGGGTTAGGGTTCGAGGGGGGTTTTTCAATTAATCTTCGAATTGCAGTTGATTGAGTTGTTGCAAAGCCAATGTAAAATAAACGAAGTACAGAAGAGTTAAAAGCAACGTTGACTATGGGCTGTTCCATGGCCAATTTCCTTAAGTCATCAATAGTACGAAATAATACAAAATACCAAACATTCCAACTAATTTGATTCCAAATAGAGTTGGCGTCTTTTCCAATAAACCATTTAATCCATTGGCGCCTTTTTTTTCTAAATTCTTTCGTACTTCCCTTATCGGCAATATCACATTTTTTTAGTCTATATTTGTAACCCATTTATTTTCCTTATCCTTTGTGTCTAACATAAAACACAGTTGCCCGGCACGCTTTCATAGCGGGTAACGGTTAATTGTAGTAGCTGGTTATATTCCTTTTTTAACCACCAATTGCACGAATTATCACGAATAATTTTTATTCTCACACGGAGTCGCAGAGTTCACAGAGTTTTTTATCTTTTAACCACGAAAGTTACGAAATACACAAAAAAAATGCTTTTATTAAATGATTTTCTCATCCTCAACGTATTTTTAACTATTTCGTGCCTTTCGTGGTGAATAAAAATTTTTCATTTTTTTCTCAGTGCCTCTGTGTCTCCGTGTGATTATCTGTTTTTTTTATTTATAAACAATTATTTTCTCCGCGGAACTATAATGGGGCAAATCAACAACAAAACAAACGCCACAAAGAGTGGTATCTGAAACCGCTCTTCATACTGCTTTCGCATCTTACTTTCCAACTCTCGCTTTTCCATTTTAGCGAGTTTTTGTTCATAAATCAAATCCAACCCGAATTCCGCGCCTCTGGCGCGCACATAACTGCCGCCGGTATTTAAGGCAATCTTTTGTAATGTAACCTCATCCAAACGCGTCTTAACCACATTACCCTGTTTATCCTTAAGAAACGATTTATTTCCGCTTTCATCGGTTATCGGAATAAGCTCTCCTTCATTAGTCCCGATACCGATACAAAATATTTTTATCTCCTCTTTTTTCGCCTCTTCCGCTGCTTTAACCGGGTCGCCCGCATGATCTTCGCCGTCAGTAATCAGCACGAGAATTTTATATTTCTTCTGCCCGCCCTCATAACTTTTAACTGCCTCTCTTATTGCGCTGGAAATTGAAGTACCTCCTTTAGGGATTATCTCCGTATTAAGATTATCCAAAGAAAGCAAAAACCCGTTATAATCTACGGTTAACGGACACTGCAAAAACGCACTACCTGAAAAGGCAATCAAGCCAATTCTATCCCCTTTTAGTTTTTTTAGCAAATCCAGCACCGCCATTTTTGAACGCTTTAGCCGATTCGGCTTCACATCTTCCGCAAGCATACTCCGGGAAGTATCAATTGCAATCAAAATATCCAACCCGCTTCTTTTCACCTCTTCCCAATGAAACCCCCACTGCGGCCGCATTAAGGCCAGACAACAAAAAACAAGCGCTAAAAAAGTAAGAATTATTTTTAACCTTTCCTTCTTTCGGTTCAAAGAAACCAACAATTCATTCAGCAGTTCTTTATCGGCAAAGCGTTCCAAAAGTCTTTGCTTTTTTCTAACCGCCCATAAATAAAAAACTGCTAACGCAAAAACCAGCCACAACATATACACCGCATTTATATTAGCAAATCTCATATCACACCTAATCTAAACATTTGTGGTTTTCTGTTTTTTTAACCACCGAGAACACAAAGTCCACAGAGAAATTTTATAAGTAACCTTTGCATTCTATATTTTAATACTTTTACATTGTTTTATATCTACTACACTTTCACCACTAATTACACGAATTGTCACGAATAAAATAAATATACCCTATTCGTGTAACTCTGTGTTATCCGTGGTTTAAAAATATCTTTTAGTCTTATCTTTTTTATCCGCAGCTCTATTTTATTTTTTAGCTACGCTACACGGATAAAACACGGATTTTTTAATAATAAAATCTTAAACTATTTTCTGACAAGATGAACACGATTTACAAGATTTTTAAATATATTTATTTTTATCCTTTTATCCTGTTTACCTCGTTAGAAAATGCCAACTTACCCTATTAAAAAAATAAACCCTTCCAACATGATTATTACAAAACGTTTTTACTGACAATGTTATCTTTATTATTTTCTAACGGGGTTTATCGTGTTAATCTTGTCTATGTTTTTTTTCATTCGTGTCAATTGGTGTTATTCGTGGTTAAAACGTTTTTAGTTTCGTCTTTTCTTATCCGTGTTCAATTCGTGTCTATCCGTGGTTCTGTAATTGCATTTCGCGTTGTCAATTCAGGGTATTCTTCTCAGCACCGTATTACCCAACACAATCTCTAAACATATCAAAACCACCGCCGGAATCAAAAACAAATAAAACAACTCTTTATACTCCATATACCCTTTTTCTTCAATCGGAGTTTTTTCCAGCTTATCGATTGTTTTATAAATCTCGCGCAAAGACTGCGTATCCGTTGCTCTAAAATACTGCGCATTAGTTTTCGCGGCAATTTTGATTAAACTATCTTCGTCGATATCTATTTCAACAGACTGATATACAGTATTTCCAAAAAAATCTCTTGCCGGATAAGGCACCAGGCCTTTACTTCCTGCACCAATAGTATAAACCTTCACCTTTAGTGCCTGCGCGGCCTCAGCCGCGGTAAACGGCGAGACCTTACCGGAATTATTCCTGCCGTCAGTAAGTAAAATTACCACCTTACCTTTGGCTTTTGTATCTTTCAGCCGGTCCAAAGACGACATTATCCCTGAGCCAACCGCGGTACCATCTTCGACCATACCGATTTTTACCCTTTCTAAATTCTGCAGCAGCCAGCCATAGTCTAAGGTAAGCGGGCAAACCGTATAGGCACGGGAGCCAAAGACCACCAGTCCAATACGGTCATACTGCCGGCCGTTTATAAAATCAGTAACTACGTCTTTAACAACCTCCAGCCGGTTTTGCCGCTTATTCCCCAGTTTAAAATCCTCCGCCAGCATACTTGTAGACACATCAACTGCGAGCACAATGTCAATCCCCTCGGTTATAATCCTGGTTTCTTCCAATGCCGACTGCGGACGAGCTAAGGCAATTACAATCAACAAAAGGGCGGCGATGCGTAAAAATATAATATTTTTACTTAATCTTACCTTAAAAGACGGTTTAAGCCCCTGCAGCAACTCACCCGAAGAAAAAATCACTGCCGGTTCTCTTTTTCTACGTTTCTGATAATATCCCGCAGCTAATACCAGCAGCAATAATATTAAAATCCAGGGATCATTAAAATGCATTATAAATAATCCTTTGTTGGTTTTGTCAAAAACTACCGATATTTAATAAACATCCATAGGTTACAGGCAATCATAGATGCCAAAGAGAAAAACGTTTGTTGGATACGGTTACGACTCTCCGCCAATTCCTTCATAAAGATTAGCTGATCTATGACTTTGTAATGAAAAATTATAAATAAAAAAGTTCTCTTTATATTGCGGTACCCAACCTGTCCTGAGTAAAACAAGGAGAAAATTTTAAAAGGTGTTGATTTTTGGTTAAATATTCCTTAACCTTTTCCCTCATATGCACATAACCTTGCGCCAAAAAACCTCCGGTTCCACAACAAGGATCATAAACCGTCTCACCAACGTTAGGATCAATAACCTTAACCATTATGCGAATAACTTCTCGCGGAGTAAAAAATTGGCCTCCGTCATTATTCTTAGCGCCCATATTCAGAAGCAAACCTTCATAAACTTGAGACAAAGTAAACATATGCGTATCGTCAACCTGCTCAATGGAAAGTTGATTAATCTTATCTAAAATATCCCAAAGGTTTCTTTCGGTATCAATACCGGTTTTCTCCACCGAAGAGAATACCTCACTAATTACCTTTTGACGAGATGTTGCGCCAGTCCTTTTCTCTAATTCTCTTAAATGAAGAATAAGCTCGCCATTGACAAAAGACATAAACCGTTCTATTTTTGCCCTGGGCAATTTTCTCTAAGACCGCGCGTATGGCAGCGTCTTGATAATAACGCCTACTTGCCTCGCCACGTGTATATGGAACCAGAAGAGGCTTTGTCTTTTCGCTATCAAGAGAAAACCCCATTCCTTTTTCGTAACGGGAGCGTAATTCCTCTGGGGTAGGAATTTTATCTATGACTAAGGGTTCAGATGTTTTGCCGGTAAAACTATCGTATTCTACAAATAAATCTCCGTTACAAGAAAAAACAAAAGGCACATTATTCAACCGTGCATATTTCTTGGCCTGTTCAAGACCTTTATCTACTGGCTCATCACTCTTTTTAGCTTCGATTAAAGCAATAGAAATTGGCTGAGAGCTAATATTGACCCGGATCCGCAACAGATAATCGGTTCTCCCCTTTTGTTTACGCCGAGGCTGACCTTTAATAATTTCAACTCCTCTTTCAGTTTCTTCGCGCCTGATAAGGTCTTCAGTCCAACCTCTTTTATGAAGCGCTGAATCGATAAATTTTGCCCTGGTATCTGCTTCGCTCAAATATTCTGCGTTATTCATCTTTTATCAATCCCTCATCCGCAAAACTATAATAATTATCATCTCCGATTATAACGTGATCCAGATAATTATTTATTCGTCCTCTTTACTTATGATTTTTCCACCACAATACCGGTAGATATTCAATCCTACACAAGGTGCTGGTGGCGTTCCGGTTCGTTGTCCGGTTAATTTTGTGTTTACTTCAAGGCTTATGTTTGCCTTGCCTTCCAATGCATCGAAAAACCGCCAGCCGGATTCTTCCAATAACTTATTTTTTTATATGCGTGCTTTTGCCTCTTTTGCCATCCGCTATCTTCCATTCCAACAATTTTGGGTCAAAGCATATCCGATAAATCTACGGGAGCACGCATCCCTGCTGTAGCTTCTTCTTTATCAAAATGCTCCGGCTCAAAATCTCCCGCCCATCCTTTCATTTCTTCATATTCTTCATGTTTAGGGTCGGCGAGTATTTTAAGCAATTGGTAATATCCGGGTGTTGATCCACAATCTTCCGGTGGACACGCGCGGGCGCCGTCAATACAACAAGGATATTTCATTCCTTTCCGTACAGGCTCTATTGCTTCCAAGATTATCGTATGCTCCCAACTATCACCAAAGTCATATGTATAGCTGAGTTTTGTCTTATCCTTAGAAAAATAATCGCTGATTTTCTTATCCTTTTCATTCCATTGTGGCGGGTCTCCAAATTCACACGCTTCCTCGCTTGCATCGCCTATTCTGAAATTTCCGGCATTGAATTCATGTAAATGTGAATTTGTCCAGCCCATCGCTTCCTGTATCATAAGATGAAACTGATAGAACGTAATATCGCTCTTAACCTCTATCATTCTCCATAGTTGAGGTAAAATATCATCAAGAACAATCTTAAACCGAAATATTTGCTTTGCCATACATCCACCTCCTTTTTAAATCAAATGAAACATTATTCGTGCCATTTATCCGCGATAAATCCGTCATATTTGTGAATATTCCGCCAAATATAATTCCGCCACAAGATCGAATATCCGCCATCGTATTAGTGGAGGACACTGGCAGGCAGACAAATGCTCTGCCCACCAACCGGTAAGTAAACTACTTCGAATCTTTTAATCTTCAAATCTTAGAATCTTCCAATCTTGTAATATTCGAATTTTCTATGCTCAATACTCGATACGCAATACACATTACTAACTAAATCTTCATACTTAAAATATTACTTCCTTCGTCTGCTCGACAAACACCCTGGCGGAATCATAACTCGCATCAATCTCTGTTTCGGTTGGCCCATACTCGGCGAACTTTACCAAATCACAATGAGAAAGAAACGTTCTTAAGAGCCCCTTTTGTTCTATTGAGAGCGTATTAGCATCTTTCACCTTTATTAAAAACTCCTCAGTGGTCATCTCTGGGGCGCGCAGCTCAAAGCGGTTTTCCAGGTAATGCCTAATAATATCCGAAAGCCGCTGATGGTACTCTTTAATCCGGCCTTGCGGGACAAGTTGTTCTTGTCTGAGAATTTCCAAGTCTCGATAAGCTATTTCGTGCGCTGGCGGCGGAGGGATAATCTCATTTTTTTTCTTTTTCCTGGCCAAATAAATAACCAGCCCGGAGATAATCACAAGCACCAGCAAACCACCTATCAGATAAGATGATATTTTTCGCGGAAAACGAACCGGGCCTTTAATATCGCGAATTTCCGCGGCATTCTTTGCCTTTTCCAAGACACTCTTAACCTCTATTTCTACCTCATCTGTTTCAATCTCCTGCCATTCATCCCTGCCTTTTAATTTATACTTTACTACGGTTTTAGGGATTGTATACTTACCACTGGTATACGTATCTAAAACATACCACTGTTGATAAGTAATTTTCCTAAAAAACTTTTTCTCAGAAGAACCAAAATCACGAATAGCAAAACCCGCAAGATTATCGGCAAATTTCGGCAGTTCAACTTCTACACTATCTTTTGCCTGGACAACAATGGTATATTTTATCTTATCCCCGATAAAAACCGCATTTTTATCAACCCTGGCCTCAACCTGAACAATACTCTGTTTCTTACCTACCTTCACATCCTGATTAGCGGCAAAAACAGGAGTAAAAAAAAGGAGTAAAAAAAGACATATTTTTATCACAGTTTTAATTAGGTCTATCTTCATATTGTCTGCTTCTTTGATAAACGACAGCCTTTGTCGTTCATCGTTATAAGTAATTATTTTTCCCGCCAAGACGCAAAGTTCGCAAAGATTTTTTAACTACAGATGATCGCCGATAAAAAAATACCGGTGATCACAGATTGTAAAACAACATTTAAGCATTTTTTTAGCCACGGATTCACACGGATAAACGACAGACTTTTTAATAATCAATTTGTTTAACCTCATTTTTTATCAGTGTTCAATCCGTGAAAATCTGTGGTTTTGTCTTTTCTTTTACTTTGCAACACGTTGCATCATTTCTTGTAACCCAGATAAGAAAGAATCTATTTTCTAACAACAAATAGCACAAATATAAAATCTGATTTTATAATTTATTCATGTAAGAAGACCCAGCATTATTCGTTATTTTATCTTATTACAAATTAATGCGCAAGAAAAAATTTGGTAGGTGTGTATTTCTCCCTTGGAATTTTAATGCATATTCAGGACACAATGTACATTAAAAAAGGAACTAAATGGCTGTTTGTATTTCTTCACCAGCCTTATGTAATTCTCCGATGGTGGGGGTTACTGGCTGTATAGTGCACTAAAGCAGGGTCTATATATTGTTTAACAGCTATCTGTGGAGCGTTTCTTCGGGTAACTGTGTTATAAACCGCGTTTTTTCTTTCTTCAATATATCTTGTTGAACTGTCTCCTCTGCTCCTTTAAGTTTTTGTATGAAAACATCGATACTATTTGCACTATATGAGATTAATGCCCAATAGGAAGTGATTATCAAAAGGTCTCCTTTGGCAGAAAAAGAAATAGTATTAAATATATCTGTTTCTTTCACATGAGATAAAACATTCCGCAAAGACTCATCATGGACATTCATAGCAACCGCATAAGTAGCAATTATCCATTGTTGCTTGAGCTCTTCCGGAATAATATCTCCGAGAACTCTTTTGTAGTACTGTATCACTTTTTTAAGTGACTCATCATGGCCATTCATAGCAACCTCATAAGTAGCAATTACTAATTGTTTTTTTAGCCTAAAATCAAGTCCTTCTTTTTGCATTCCAAGTGCTTTCAGGTAAATCTTTATCGTCTCATAAGGAGTAGTGTTAGCTCTTACACAATAAAACGTGGCTATGGCAAGATTTGAACGCAATAACTTTTCTTCCTCATCACTTATATCAAGTTCTCTCAGATAACCTTCATATATATCTCTTAATTCACCAACCTTTGCTAAGACATACTTTGCTGTAATAATTTGCTTTATTCTTTCTAGAGTAAATCTGCCTTCTATCCACCTCCAGTCATATTCCCTGCCGCCAAAGTTCCCATCTATAGGCAAATTATATTTCTCAATCTCTCCTTTATCAGTATATCGTAATGACAATCTTACTTCATATTCCAACACTAATACCCCGATTAGCCCTTTCTTTGGCTCAATATCAGGATATATCCTTATCTTTATGTCGCCTTCGCATATTTCTCCTGCATATACAAGACCGTTTATAAGTGCATGAGCATAGTTCCGTTTTTTCGTTTCTTTGTATTCACGCTCCCAGAATTTCATGAATCTTTTATAACTTGCAGCTTCTGTTGCAATATCCCCTTCACGTGGAGACGAAACATCTGTTATTAGCTGCTCTGGCATGCGTCCTTGCGTATACAATTTAAATAATTCTTGGACTTCAGGGGTATCTGTTTCTACGGCTGGGGCAAGATGGTTGTGCAGGCCTTTTAAACTACCTCCGGCTGCCCAAGAAATATCCATACATAGAAAGGCGTTAATTAATATAATTGCAATTATTTTAAATAAAATTTTGGTTTTCATGTTCCACATAATTAACACCTACGACCAACATAATGATAAATATCCCGCCACAAAGATTGGCGGACAGGCAAATTCCAAAATCCCCGCCACACCGCATCAGTGGGCAGGCCCTCCACAAAACATCGGCGGGCAGGCAATGAATCTCTAAATAATTCAATCAAAGAATCAAAAGGCAAAATGACAATTGAAAATTAAAATATTTTTTTTAACTTTTTCAGTTTTTCTTCGCGGCCTTCGTGGTAAAATTTTATTTTCGTGTGTTTCGTTTGTTTTTTCTGTAAATAGTAAACACAAAAGTTGACCACGTCAACTTTTTTAGATTGCCTGTTCTACCCCTTCTAATTTATTCACCTGCATAGAACCAAGTCTTTCTGTTAAAGATAAAACACCATGTAAGATATGTGATAGAATTGTGCGTGATAAACTATTTTTTTCTATAGGGCGGCCCATTGCTTGCAACAAACATCGAGGGCCACCTTTTAGGCACCCGGCAACAATCGACTCAATCGGGAAAATTTGTTCAAAACCTAAATCTCGATATATCTGAGCTACAAATTGGTCTAACTGTGGTATTTCATATTGCGGTATAATAATAGACCGCTTTATTTTCCCATTCCCCGTATCTGGATAACAATCCATCACTACATTTGTATAATACAGCCCAAATGGATTATCGGCAAAATCAATTGGCAAAGCAGGAACCCGGCGGACAGTAATTCCTTCTGCCTCTAAACTTTCCCTCACTCTTTCTAATTCCTGAACATACTCAGATTGTTTAGCCTTTTCAATTTCTTCAGGTGTTACATCTAAAAATCCACGTAGTTGCTCGCGGGTAATATTAATAAAAGAACTCGACGCTATATTTTCAATTACTATCTCTTTTTCTTCTGGAGTGAGTGCAGCAATAATTTCCAGTGCCTTTATAGGATCAGCCAAAAGACTAGTATGCTCCCCATATTTTGTCTTACCAATAGGTACGTGATATCGGTCATTATGTATATCAGGGCAGTCTAAAACAATAACTTGCCTTCCTGTTACTGCCTCGATTTTTCTAATAGCTTCCTCTTCTGTTAGAACCTTTTGACTTGCTATATTATAACAAGAATAATGTACTGTCTGTTTACCTACATACACATACGAACCATCAGCAGTAACATCCCCACCTTGCATGTCTAATGTCTTATCACTAAAATTATTGTCTACGATTGCATCCCAAGCATCTGTATTCATAATCTGCATGCCTACAGATCTATCAAGCCCTGTCCCTGCATCGCCCTTTATTGGAACTACAGAATATTGTTTGGTCTTTTGATTTACTAATACAATATATGGGTCTCTTGCCCACGATGAAGAAAATCCTCCCTTCATAATAATAAAACGTAACCTCTGCTCTAAATTCTTTATATTTTTTCTTCGAAGTCCTCCCAGTGTTAGAGAAGCGCTGAGTTCAGAATTTGTAACCACTATAAGTTTTACATCATCTCTTAATACCTCGGCCAACCTTCCTGCCATAATCGCTCCCATCTCATCCCCAACTTGAAATATAGCTGCTTCCATCATGCTATTAGAATCAGATACAATTTTAAATTCTGTAAGGTTACTTATCTTATGCGGATTTGTAGGATTGGCAATAAGTTCTGGTGGCACCTTTGGAATGGCAGTCTCTATCTTTGACCTCGCCCTATCCAAAAATTCCAAAAGTTTCTTTTTATCAGCAAGCTCCGTTGCTACGTGTGGCACTATGCCGATACCCGCAGCCAACAGGAACAGAAAACTTCTCCGTGAGATACAGCCGGTTGTTCGATGCTCCTTCAGTATACTCAACACCTCCCGGTATAGTCTCTCCAGAAAACTTTGAATTCCCTCAAGTAGTCCCCCCGTGACATTTTTGGCAACGGTAGGCTTGAGATCGGGCCCGGCAACACTCATCTCCGCATCCCCCGCTTCCCCATATAACCTGTAAAATTTTCTATATTTTCAGTATTATCTAACCTTATGGCTGGGGCAAGGTGGGTATGGAGAGATTTAAGGCTGCCTACCGCGGCCCAGGCAATGTCCAAGCAGAGAAAGGCATTCACTAATATTATGGCGGTCAATCTGAACCAAATTGTACGTGTCAAATTATTCATATGTTATGTCCAATGTTTTTTGAGTTTCTAATTGACCTAATTGCTCTAATCTACTAGAAACTCAAAACCACAATTAAAATTTAGAGGTTTTTTTATTCTATTTTACCTTTTTACTTTTGACTTGTACCTTTAATTCATTCGTGAAGATTTGTGTAATTCGTGGTTGAAAAATAAAAAATATAACTACTTTTCGACAAGATTTACCTCATAAGAAAACTTCACTTGACACTGTTTTCTTATACTTGGTCTATTTTCTTTAGCTTTGTTTTAAATATATTGCCAATAATTTTAAAATCTATTTAAAAAACTATTTTTAAAAGTATACCATATATTTCGGATTTTTCAAGGGTTTGGCAAAATTTTTTTGGTAAAAGGTGTAAAAGGTTAGCTCTTATCTGAACGGCTAATTTCCTCATTCAGATTTTAGATCGTTTAAAGCCTGCGGAAATTTTTTCGTTCTTTTTTGATGGGAAATAAAATAAGACAAAACCACGGATAAATACAGATTGGACACGAATAAAAAATGAGATCAAATCATTAGCCTTTTAAAATCCGTGTTAATCCGTGGCTATATTCTCTTTTAATTACTTTTCTGCCTGATCCACAGCTGCATCCGATTCTTTCGCAGGATTTTTAACATCACTTTTTGGCAGCTGATAAAAAATCTCAACAATCTGCTCTTCCAGTGCCTTTTCCAGCAAAGACTGAGTAAGTGCCTGCTGTTTCTTCTGCCGGTATTCATATTCCACCTGATTTTTTACCTCGTTAAACTCTTTTTGACGCTTTGTGGTTTTACCATCGTCTCCTTTAACCTCTTCGACATATTTATCTTTATTAGCATTATAATAAAGCTTGAGGTCATCCGGGGTAATTTTTAATTCCTTTTCGATTTCCTGTTTCAGCAGCTGCTCAACCGCAAACTGTTTTTTAACCTGCTCAAAAAACTCTCGCGCCGCAGTATTATTATCCAGTCCAAGGCGTTTTGCTTTTAAATACAACACCTCACTAGCCACATATTGCTTAATAAAATCATATCTTGCGCCCTCAGTCTCATAATTTTTCCTCAGCCACTCCGGCATCCGGTCCATGGCATTATTTATATCCGTCTCGGTAATCTCCTCATCACCGACCTTAGCAATAATATTTCCCATTTTCTCTTCCGGTTTTTCTAAGGCAGTACGGGTTTTAAGTTCATACTGCGCCTGCGTAGTCATACCGGCCTTCTCCAGTGCCGCAATAACCTTCTGATTTAACTCGGCAATAAAACCAGCATTTTTATCCAACATCTCCGCGCGAAAGTAATAACTCAAGGCCTTTTCATACTCATATAACTCCAGATACAAATTACCGAGCAAATAAGCCGTCTTGGCTAATTCTTTTCTCTCTTTTCTCCCCGCTGCCGTTAAATAATCCTCCAGCGCCTGGGCCGCTTGTTTTTTTAGGCCTTTGACCATAAGCTGATTAGCATATTCAAGCTGGTCTTCGACTGACCAGTTTCCCGGTTGTCCAACCGGCAGAGAAATCCTGCCCGGAACCTGTAAAACTAAAACCGCCAAAACTACGATACCGATAACAATTATCATATTTAACACGGGGATTTTTTTCATCATCTCAGCGCAATCTCCTTTCACGCATCTTAAAAAACTTCACCAATGCCTGGCTATAAGTTTTATCCGTACGCATATCAATATTATCCACATTTATCGAACGCAGTAACCGCTCTCTTTCTTTAAAACTTTGCATAGACTTACGGCTAAACTCAGCTCTTAAGGCCGCATCAGCAGTATCCAGCAAATAACCCTCTCCGGTTTCTGCATCTTCTAATTTAATCATCCCGATATTTGGCAGCTCGAGCTCCCGCGGGTCAGTAATCGTTATTGCGACAATATCATGCCTTTTATTGGCAACGGACAATGCCTTTTTAAAATCCTTGGCAAAAAAATCCGAAATAAGGAAAGTCACGGTTTTACGTTTTGTTACCTTATTCAAATATTCCAAAGCCACTGGTATATCCGTACCAATGCCATCGGCCTTAAAATAGAGCATTTCCCGGATAATCCTTAAGATATGGCGCAGTCCCTTACGCGGGGGAACAAATTTTTCTATGCGATCGGTAAAAATTATCAGTCCCACCTTATCATTATTATGCCCTGCAGAAAACGCCAAAACCGAAGAAAGCTCAGCCGCCAACTGCTGCTTCAGCCGGTTAACCGTACCAAAGCGGCACGACCGCGACATATCCAGCATGAGCATAACTGTTAGCTCTCTTTCCTCCATAAACTTTTTAATATAGGGGTGTCCCATACGCGCAGTAACATTCCAGTCTATGGAACGGATCTCATCCCCTGGCTGATATTCTCGCACCTCTTCAAACTCCATACCTTTACCTTTAAAAACGCTATGGTACTGTCCGGCAAACACATCCGTAACCATACGGGAGGTAGTAATCTGAATCCGCCGTATATTTTTTAAAACTTCTTTGGGAATCATATATACCTATACTCTCCTATTATCTTCCTTTGAAAATTTCTAATTGCTTCAACCTGAGCGAGCCAGAACCAAACACAATCACGCCACTTTTGGCTCGTTCAGGTTGTTATATAAAAACCTACGGTTTTCAAGCTTTCCCTTTTATTTTTTTTCTGTGATTCAGTAAACGTAACGTTACGACATACAATATACAATATACGACATACAACTGTCTTCATCTGCGATCATCTGCGTTTAGGGAACTTCTATCTCCTCAAAAATCCGTTTAATTATATCTTCGGAAGTTTTTTCCTCTGCCTCCGCTTCATAACTTACAATCACCCGATGGCGCAGCACATCCGGTCCGATAGATTTCACATCCTGCGGAGTAACATAACCTCGTCCCTGAATAAACGCATAGGCCCGCGCCGCCACGGTCAAATAAATACTTGCCCGGGGCGAGGCACCATACTGAATAAGCCCGGAGAGGTCATTTAATTTATATTTTTCCGGGGCACGGGTAGCAAAAACAATATTTAAAATATACTGTTCAACCTTTTCATCCATATACACCTCATCAACCACCGCTCTGGCTCTGATAATATCTTCCGGTGCAACCACGGGATTTACCGCAATCTTTTTATCCGTAAAACTCATCATCTTCAAAATCTTATGCTCCTCCTGCATACTGGGATAGGTTAAATTTATCTTGAGCATAAACCGGTCCACCTGTGCTTCCGGCAAGGGATAAGTACCTTCTTGCTCGATAGGGTTTTGCGTCGCCATAACCAAAAACGGCTCATCGAGTTTAAAAGTATTCTCTCCGATCGTAATCTGTCTTTCCTGCATTGCTTCCAGCAATGCACTCTGCACCTTAGCTGGCGCGCGGTTTATCTCATCGGCCAAAATAATATTGGCAAATATCGGTCCTTTTTTCGTCGTAAAAGTTCCCTCTTTAGGATTATAAATCAATGTCCCGATAATATCCGCGGGCAGCAAATCCGGGGTAAACTGCAATCTTTGGAATTTAGTTTTAACTGTTTGCGCAAGCGTTTTAATCGAGAGCGTTTTCGCCAGTCCCGGCACCCCTTCGACCAAAATATGGCCATTGGCCAAAAGCCCGATTAACAGCCTTTCAACCAAATAATCCTGTCCCACAATCACCTTCCTAATCTCAGCCAGCACTGCCTGCACAAACCCACTTTCATTCTTAATCTTCTCATTTATT
The DNA here is from genome assembly GCA_043821285.1 of Candidatus Omnitrophota bacterium. Lineage (GTDB taxonomy): Bacteria > Omnitrophota > Gorgyraeia > B26-G9 > JBDRCZ01 > JBDRCZ01. The sequence goes on from JBDRCZ010000053.1 coordinate 29,361, forward strand.
GCAGTTATCCCTTTTCCAATCATGATATTTCCCCTCCCTACCTATCCGAGCAAGAACAAAAAAACTGTTCTTGCTCGTCTATCTTGTTATATAAAAACCTACGGTTTTCAAACTTTCCCTTTTATTGTAGTTACAACATCGTAAATGTTTTTTAATATCTTCTACCACTATTTGCTGTCTGCGAATAAAACGCTTATAGATTAATATAACACAAGTATCCTAACCATGTAGTGCATATAGAAAATCTTGCAGCTTTAGTCTATATTCTATGGTCTACCTTTTGAAGTATTTTTATAATATAGTATAATAAAAAAATCAAAAAAATCAAGGGTTATAGTAATTTTTTCGCAAAATAAAATCTATACGAGTTAATTTTTTGACATTAATATGGGTATGAATTTGCTGGCAACTATAACAGAGCACTTGCTTATTGCTGCTGGTTGAGTTTGATAATACCGGGAATTTTCATCTGGATAATAGCTTTTGTAATAGTATTCATTATGTGATTATTCTCTTCTATTTTTGTTCTTTTTCTTATATTCTCTCTGTGAACTTTGTGTGCTCTGTGGTTAATTATTATTTTATTTTTTTAAGCTGTACTCTTACTCTGGTTCTTTTTTCGGTGGAACATTGGTTACTTTAAGACTTTCTACGATGCTATAAAAATTCTTAATGATATCATACCGGCCGATAATTCCCACCAATTTTGAGCCTTCGATTACTGGAAGGGTATGGATATTTTTATATTTAACCAGCACGATTATGTCGTTTAATTTTAACATATTACATCCCCATGACCCCTCCAAAAATCATGGCGGGGAATTTAATCCGGCGGAAGGGATACTCCCCATTTTCTGTTTTAAACATCAAACACAACCAATTAGGGCAATTAACAAAGTCCTCGTTAAAAATAGTTTTACCTGCGATATGAGTTGATAATTTATTATACAAACCGGCAATATACGTACCGGGTAATAAATTTTTGAAGATAGGGACTCACAGCACGCACCTCTGGTACCAACATCACCATTGCCCAGTGTACAACAGGGCCTCACGCAGGCTTTCTTCACCATGCTTAAACTGGCGATAAATCAACTTCCATGAAACGTATGTACTTTGTTTACGAATTTTCTTAAGACGACTCAGCAATAACCTTTTCAAATAACTTCCTAACCTCCTCGGTTGAAAACAGGCAAAAATCCGCGGCAGAAATCTTAAGATTATCTGAGACCAAAATCCCCGTACCTCTGGTTCTTATTGTTCTAAACGCAAATTCATCGGTCACATCATCCCCGATATAGATAACCGCGCACTCCGGCCATGACAACCCAAGCGCCTGCATGATCCAGCGGATTGCCTGCCCTTTATTCCAATTAATGTTTGGCATAAGCTCAAACACCTTTTTCCCACTCATCAGCCGCAGTGATTTATTCTCTCTCATAATCTTATTAACACTACTTTTAATTTTAGAAAAATATTTCTTCTCATCAACCAGGCGGTAATGCATCGCCGCGCTAAACCTTTTTTCTTCAATCAACAACCCTTGAATATCACCAAGCTGATTAGATAATCTTTTTATTACCTCAGCTATCACCGTGCTCATCTCCTGAGCCTTCGGGTGAACCATAGAAAACCCCGGGCCAAGGATATCAAACCCATGATTTCCTGCATAAAAAATATCCTTGATACCCGCAAGATTTTGAACATCCTCTCTCATCCGGCCGCTAACTATGGCCACCGTATGCAATCTTGCCAAATGAGTTACAATGTCTCTCATATCATCAGAAATCCGCGCCAGTTCCGGCCGCTCCACGATTGGGGTCAACGTGCCATCATAATCCAAAAAAAACACCAGCCTTTTCCCGTTAAAAAACGCCTGTTTTGCACTTTGCGTGTAGCAGGGATTAACCGTGACATTACATCCGGCATACTGGGGATCCGGCTCAAACGAAACATTTTCTTTTGACTCCCAACTTTCAAACAAAGGTTTTACTTTTCTCTGAAACCATTTTTCAATCCACTCAATATTTATCTCTGCTAAATCCCGCACCACAACATCCGCGCCACTGGCAAGCAACTCTGCTTCATTTCCCCGGCGGGCAACGCCAACAACCAATCCAAAACCACCATTTCTCCCGGCAGCCACACCAGATGCCGCATCTTCGACAACCATCGCCCGTTCCGGTTTAGACCCTGTTTTACCGGCCGCAGCAACAAAAATATCTCCTTCCGGCTTACCCTTAAGTCCCAGCTCTGCAGAAACCAACCCGCCAACACTTGTTTTCAAAAGATCGTGTAAACCTGCGGACTTAAGGATTGCTTTACAACTTTTGGAAGAAGATGCTACGCCAATGCGTATACCGGCTGACTTAAGTTTTTCAATCAAGGCAACACTGGTCGGAAAAATCTCCGCTCCTTCTTGTTTTAACATCCTGAGGAACAAATTATTCCTTTTATTGCCGAGACCGCAAATAGTTTCCTTATCCGGTTTATCTGACGGGTCCCCGTAGGGAATATTAATCCCTCGTGATTCAAGAAAACTTTTAACCCCCTGATAGCGCGGTCTACCGTCAACGTAGCGTAAATACCCTTCCTGATAAGTAAACTCACAAAACGGTTCACCGTCCTTTTTTTTCCGCATGCGCAAATACTTATCAAACATCGTCTTCCATGATTTTGTGTGTATACGCGCGGTTTTCGTAACCACCCCATCTAAATCAAAAATAACCGTATCAAAAGAATACTCCGGCACAAGCATTATCTCCTTTTCGACTATCTGGCTATACCGATTTTTCTTTTTTACTCACTATCACAGATAGCAACCGCATTATTGGTCAACTTCGTTTGATGCTTTTTCTGTTGTTTCCTTATTATCTTCCTTTACAGGTGCATCCGGCTTTTCCTGAGAATCTGGGGTAACACTTGGGGAAATATCGTCTTTCATGGACATAATCTTTTGTAAGAAATCTCCAATGTCCAATCCGGTAGCTACCTTCATCTGCTCCATGAACTTCACGAGACCACCCGGTATTGCGGTCATTAACCGATTGACAGCATGCCCATCCTGACCACATCCACTGTCAATAGCAATTACCTTGTCGAACTTAATCTGTCCAAGGGCATCCGCGCCTTTTCCTGCGACTTCTTTTATTGCCTCGAGCGCGAGGTTGAGCTGGGCAGCCTTTCCGTACGCGTTCCATGCTTCTGCCTTCTTCCTCAGACCTTCAGCTTCAGCCTCCAGCACCAGTTGGATACCTTTTGCCTCAGCTTCTTTTATCTTGAAGATTTTTGCAGCCTCACCCTCTGCTTTTAGGATTGCCGCCTTCTTATCCGCTTCAGCAGGAATAACCACTTGAGCTCTGAATTTCTGCTCTTCTGCATCAGCTTTGGCAGATTCAACCTTTTTTCGCGCGGTTTCCTCAACTTCTTTTACCTTCTGCTGCTCAACAACAACTTCCTGCCTGGCTTTTGCCTCTGCAAGCGGACCCTGTTGCTCGGCCTTTTTCGTTGCACCGAGAGTCTCACCAAGATACTGCTGCTTTGCAACGTCGCGGTTCTTATTTGCTTCCGCAGTCATTCTTTCCTGCTCAGCCTTTACAACCAGACCTTCTCTGCTGGCAGTTTCAGACTTCTTCATTGCGTCACGCTCGGCTTCTGCCTTTCCAATAGCAGCGTCCCTCTTTACTTCAGATGTTCTTTTCACGCCGAGTGCTTCGAGGTATCCGCGCTCATCACGGATGTCCTGAATATTGATAATGTCAATGATAACACCAATCTTTGCTAACTCATCACCAGCTTGTTCCAGGACTTTCTGCACAAACATATCTCTCTTCTGATACAACTCCTCTACTGTAAGCACACCGATGATATCACGGAGCTGGCCTTCCAGGGTTTCCTTAATGATTCTTGTTATCTGTTCCGGTGGTTCCCCAAGAAACCTTTCAACGGCTTTTGCTAATAACTCATCTTGGCTTGCAATTTTCACGTTAGCAACAGCCTCAATGGTTACCGGTACACCCTCTTTGGAATATGCTTTCTCCACCTTGACATCCGGGAGGTTCATTGTCTTGAGAGATATTTTACTGACTATCTCGAAAATAGGAATTTTGAACCTCGCACCACCAACAACAGCAGTCCAACCACGCTGTGTTTGCTTATTCCTTCCACCTGTGAAAATCAAAGCTTCATTAGGTTCAGCCTTTAGGTAGTTTACCGAGAATATGGTACCCAGCGAGACAAAACCGATAATCACCATACCGATAATTAATGCCAATCCCATCTTTGCCCCCTTTGTTTAATTAGTTATTAATTAATAATTTGTTAACATTTTTAACCGGCTCTACTTTTATTCAACTCTTGCTGTGCCGTTATCAACAGACTTTATCTTTACAATATCACCTCTCGCAAACTCCTTGCTTTGGTCTATTGCAACCGCGCGAAAAAACATACAACTTTGAGTATTTGGATTTCTTGCTTGTATCTCCCCTGCCCCTCCTTTCGGTATTGGAACAGTGATCGTCCCTTCTGCGCCGACAAATGAAATGCCTCTTACATGGCTTGTTGCCTGTTGCTTGTAAAGCCATGAAAGAACCTTATAGACCATAAACCAGATAACAATCCCTCCAATCAAGCCGGCAATTACATGGTAAATACTCCATGAAAGAAATACTGCCATATAACCCGCAGCCCCAAAGCCTAAAATAAAACTAAGAATTAGCTTCAGGTTTAGCATGCCTGGACCTGCACTTTCTGGTACATTACCGTCAAATCCGCCGACATCAACATCTGCATCAACGCCGACTTCTGTATCACCGCCACCAATTGCTATGAGAAACAGAAACACCGCAGAAAAAACCGTCATCAAGCCGTAAATCCACAATAGATCCATTGTATACACCCCCTTTTTGATTTTTGTTTTATTATTGTCCTATAATGTAAAAATCAGTGGTTTTGTGGAGACGCGAAGCGGCAGTGCAAAATGCGTTGCATTGCCTTGTTATGCCTTCTTTTTTCTAATAACCACTTTACCTCAATGTTACCTCTTTTGTTGGTGCCACATGAGCTAATTTCTCTGGTATCAAACAACTATTTATCACGTTTGTATTTGCGCAATTTCAATATCATGGTTTCAAAATCTAACGAGATAAACTCATCCCATAAACAAGGATTGTGTTTTTCTATTTTCTTCATATTCATTAATATTACTTATCGTAAATCCCCCAAGCATCCAAAGATTGTTCATATGATTATTTATGGTTTTATAAGAATATTCCGATTTTAATAATTCCTCTACAAAAGGCCTCATCAATTGTATTGGTCTTTGACCGTATTCTATATCATCCTTAAATCCTGCCCAAGAATCGGGCCATTCATTAATTTTATCAATATTTATTTTCATAAAATGAAAATAACCAATTTGAAAACCACCAAGTTTTTAAATTCTGTTCATTGTTTTATTAGAATCTATTTTACCCCAGATTTTACATGTTTCACAAGTAATATCTGCAGGGGGTGCCGTTTAGGGTATTATATTTGTGTCTGTTTGTCGATAGAAATGTAAAAACAGGGTGGTTAAAATAAGGAAGGAAGAACGAGACTACTTTCGAATTCCCCTCCTCAGAAAAACAAGTGATGTTTGGTCGCTCTATTTTGTTTAGCCATGCTCGTATAATTTTCTTTAGGATAATAAAAGCTCAGTTGCCGAAAGTTGTGGTCAGCAAATCTGATTGTCTTTTGTTTTATCACTACTATTTAAACGTAAATATATTATCATCTTGAGTCAAAGTCATATATTCCCACATTTCATTTTGTTGTAGCCATAATCGTATTAAACACTTTAATCGTTTTAATTGCTTTCGATATACAATGTGTCCGGACAAATATCCTGACCATGAGGCCAAGATATCGTTCCCATAAAAGGTTTTACTCGTTTAAAATATGAAAAATTGTTTAATTCCTTAAATACGCCAAATTTAAGATATGGCGTCATATTAAATATTTTTTTTTCACCGTTTGTAAATTCAATCGTTAGTCTAAAATTTTCATTTGGCGTAACATTTTTAACTCTCGGGTTCATTTTTATTACCTCAATGGTTCGATCGGGAAAGGGTGTTCTCCCTTTACCGCCAATTCCCAGTCCGCCATAAGATCATCTTTGTGAATTTCAATCCACGCTTGTATTAGTTTTAACTTGCTTGTTTTTAGCTCACCTTCAAGGATTTCTCCTTCCGGTATGCTAATTACCGCTTCCTGATCTTGATACTTGACATGCAAATGGGGCTTTTTATGTTTTTTATTATCAATAAAAAACATCATTATGATAATACCATAAAACATACTAATTACCGGCATAATATTCTCTCCTTATTACTCTATTTTACCATTTTTTAACGATAAAATAACCAATTTGAAAACCGCTAGGTTTTCAAATTCTGTTCATTATTTTGTTAGATTCTATTATATTATTATATTACTTTTTTGTCTATTTGTCGATAGAAATATAAAAACAGGGTGGTTAAAACAAGGAAGGAAGAACGGGACTATTTTCGAATTTCGACAAGCTGACCGAGAATACAATGCACTAAAACGCTGTACCAAATAAGACCATTTATTAGCGTTAAAGTGGAATAAATTATATATAGTTTGCCATATTAATATGTATAGTGTGGGACAAAAAATCAAAAGGAGAATAGTGCAAGTTTACTTTGAAGCAAGAAATTTTAGCAATTTCGGGTGCATATGAATCTCTCGATGAATACCCTCAATGACCCACATCCTCATCAATGTTTGATAACCAAGACCTTTATACTCAGCAATAACCTTGGCTAAATCAATTTGATGCTGCCCCATTCTTAGCGTAAGGTGACGCTTTCGTTCATTTCGCTTCCCGGTAACTTTCTTTAGAAGAGCCGGAGAAAATTCAAGTAGTTCTTTCAGATCAGTAAATTCTTCTGGATAATCAAGGGGGCTGTGTGTCTCCCAAAAACCTCAAAGTCAAGGAAAATTCCATAGCTGATGGCCGACTTTTTTCCATAGCGTAAGCAAAAAAAATATCATCACCTCCTTCCCAAAATATCCGCTCTTTATTTGACATTACAGCCAATATTTTTTCCTCAGCCATATTAACCCCTATCCTTTTTTACGTTTTTGGCTCTGTAGCTATACCCGGTTATTTTAATAATCGTTGAATAATGAACAATCCGATCTAAAATGGCTGCTGATAGTGTTTGGTCTGTAAAGATCTCTGCCCAATGT
>JBDRCZ010000054.1:0-2756 GCA_043821285.1 Candidatus Omnitrophota bacterium
CATTTTCTGTTGAAATAATCGCTACGGATATTGACCGGACAAGTTTAGAAATAGCGCAAAAAGGGATTTATCGAAAAGACAATCTGAAAAATGTTAGTCAGGAATATCTAGAAAAGTATTTTGAAACGATTGATAAAAACATTGTTTCGGTAAAGAAAGAAATAAGACAGATGGTACATTTTAGACAGCATGATATGATTCAGGATCAACCGCCTTGCACCGGGATAGATATTATTTTCTGCCGCAATGTATTTATCTATTTTATGCGCAGTCTCCAGGAGCAGTTGATTATGACATTTTATAATACCTTGAAAGACAAGCGGTATTTAATTTTAGGGCTGGTGGAGAGTCTTTTAGGTGAGGCGAGAACTATTTTTGAAGAAATAGATGATGAACATCGTATTTACAGAAAGATGTCAAAAATCCCCCATTAGCTATCACGGAAAAGAAAAACATTAGTCTATAAGATAGTATTAGAAAAAGCATAACCGGCATTTCTGGAAAACGATTAAGGAGTGGTAACTATGGAGTGCTTAAAACTTGACATGGTAAGAGACGATCTACGAAAGACCATAGAGCCGTATTTGTTAAAATTACTTGAGATTCATCACAATAACATTATTTCCATGATATTGTACGGTAGTGCCACGGGGGGTGATTTTTCTCCTAAGACCTCAGATATTAATTTGCTCATTGTTTTTCATACCCTTGAATTTGACCAGCTTAAAAGGTCTTTAAAACTCATATCAAGCGGTATAAATAAAAAGATTGCCGCACCCCTGTTTTTGTCGCGTAGGCATATTGATACTTCTCAAGACGTATTCCCGATTGAATTTTTGGAGATTAAAGAAAATCATATTACCATCTTTGGTGAAGACTTGTTCAAAGACATGCAGATTGAACAGAAACACATCAGGGTTTTCTGCGAACAGCAGATAAAAGGCAAACTCATCCGTCTGCGTCAGGCTTATTTGGAAATCGGACTTAAGCATAAAGGCGTTGAGGCATTAATGAAAGAGTCTTTATATGGACTTATGCCGATATTTAGGGCATTGATTAGAATAAGCGGGATAACTCCAATGGTTGAAAAAGAAAAGATATTAAACCAACTGGCAAAGAATTATTCTCTGGATGAAGAGGTATTTATCGCCATCCTTAAAGATAAAAAAGATGATGAAAAGATTGCCGGATGTGATATTCAGGTCTTTTTTGAAAAGTATATTTGCGAAATTAAAAAACTGGCAATTGCCGTGGATAAATTATAAATTATTGCCTGCGGCAATAATTTATCCACAACCTTTTCTTAAAAAGAAAAGGCAGGCCAAAAGAAAAAAAGAAATTTTTATAGGGTTAAATTATGAAAAATAGGTTTAGCTATTTTTTAATAATAGCGGTCGTTTTAATACTGCTTAGTATTCCGTTTGCGCATGCCCAGGGAGCGAAATTCCCGGCATATAAAGGCTATGTTAATGATTTTGCCGGAGTAATATACGATGATACTGAAGACACTCTTTCCTGGATTATTGGGGAACTTGAAAAAAAGACAACTGCTCAAATTGCCGTGGTAACGTTAGATACGGTTAGTCCCTTAGATATAGAGACATATGCCGTGGAACTGTTTGAAGAATGGGGTATTGGACACAAAGGCCGGGATAATGGTGTTTTATTTTTAGTTGCTGTTGGTGACCGAAAAATGCGCATAGAAGTGGGTTATGGACTTGAAGGTGCTATCCCGGATGCATTAGCAAAGCTTATTATTTCAAAAAACATAACCCCCTATTTTAAACAAGGTAATTATGACCGGGGGATTATGGCCGGGACAGTGGCAATTGCCAACTTAATGGCTAAAGAATATAATATTAAACTCTCCGACATCAGCGGCATGCCGCAGGATGTGTCCGTGCCGAGAAAACCAACCGGGCTTGAGGCTATTTTGAATTTTTTATTTACCTTATTTATTCTTTTCATCTTTTTAAGTTTCCGGATGGGATGGTTTTGGTTCTTTTTCCTGCCCGGCACCTCCCGGCGAAGAGACGGATATTGGTATGGCGGAGGATACGGAGGCAATAGTGGCGGGTTCAGTGGAGGGTTTGGTGGTTTTGGCGGTGGTATGTCTGGCGGCGGAGGGGCCTCTGGTAGCTGGTAATGTATAACCCTGATTACTTTTAGATTTTTGCAAGTGAATGTTGTTCCCATTTTGCCAGAAACGGTTCTTCGATAGTTGTTGCGATATTAATTTCCGCCTAATCTGCGTTATCTAACCGACCTTAAAAAAATAATTTTGCAAAGAAGAGAATATAGGGTATAATTATCTATTAAGGTTAGATGATCATGAAATAGAAAATTACTTATTACTTGGATTGGATTATCGGGGTTGTCGCGGCAGCGGTGTTTATTCTTTTGCTTGTCAAAACGGCAGTTAAGTTCGATACGGTAAAAAATGTCATTCTAAATAGGATAGATGTCGCAATTTTAATTATTTTTGTATCAGATACATTAATTCGTTTCTTAACCGCAGAGTCAAAATGTGCCTATTTAGGGTCTGCTGAAAAAAAGGAATCCAGCTAAAAAAAAGATAAGATTCTCGTCGACAAAAGGGAGAAAAAGCGGTAACGTATACATGGTAAAAAGATAAAAAAGTGCACGGAAAACAGTAAAGATGCTGCAAAAACCGTGCACTTTTAAAAAAAGGGGAGACAATGTATTTTAGGGAAAGGAACGAGGTCAGAAATACTTATTTGATGAATTAACACCAT
>JBDRCZ010000055.1:0-14848 GCA_043821285.1 Candidatus Omnitrophota bacterium
TATTACGGAAGGGAATAATCTAACAGCAATCATAAATGAAACAGCGGCATATTATGCGGTTATGGCAAAACCAGAGAGTTTAGCTGTTGAAATCGGTGACAAAAAAGCAAAGACTGTAGAAGGGAAAGGAAGAATAAACAATGGATATATTTACAAAAGCGATAAATATATAAAAATAATTCAAGACAATAAATGGCATCAAGCAAGGTTTGATATCAAGAAGGCCTTATCAAAATTTACAAATTGTGCAGAGATAGAAGAATTAATAATTGCGGACTGGGATAGTTTGGGTTATATGGAACTTAGACCCGGGATAAATAAAAAAGATAAATATTTTTATCTAGCAAATGTTGAACTTAACAGATACAATGACAGGAAAAGAGAAGACAAAAACCCAGGATTATGGGAGATAGGGATAGAAGACAATGATGCTGGTGAATTTGTATTTGAAAAAGATGCAGAAAAAGATTATAATATTGGTCAGCCGTATGATAGATATGCGCGGGCAATAACCCCGGGAGAGCCAACAAGTAAAATTAAATTTAATCTTACGGAAGAACAAACAAAAAGATATTACCGGTTAATCATAAAGGCAATAAGTGTAGATACAAGTAAAAAAGGCTATGTCAAATTTGCCGTGTTGTTAAACGACAACAAGCTGGCGGAATATAATGCCGCGTACTGGCAGGGGCAAAGATTTAATATACCGATACATGAACATCTACAAATTGGAAAGAATACAATCAAATTACAGTGGTTAGACGGAGGAGATTGGATCAGCTGGGATTATCTGGAATTTATTCAGGATAATTAAATGTGGACGGAATAGGATTTAGCTGTTTGATATTTCAGGTGCTGCAACGTCTCTTTATCTTGGTATGATACCCAATAATCATGCTACAGGGATAGTCAAAGTAAAGGAAATTTTTTAACGTATAGGAAACAATAAGATTTTCAATCTGTGGCTAACAAGGGAATTGGGGTATAGTTTGGTATATTTAATTCATTGTTAAGGGGATGTTTGAACACGAAAGGTTTTTAAATGGATAAAAAGATTCCGAAGGAATTTTTTTATTTTGAGGATTAGAATATTTAAAGATTCATTTGGATTTTGTCATTTGACATTTGGATTTTTGAAACGGGGAGGTTTTAAAAAATGAGCGATAAAAATAAGAAGTCAGCAGATCCCGCTAGTCAGCAAATGATCGAGCGGGCAGCAAAAGAATCAATGCAAACTGCCTGGGACCGGTTGGAAAAAATGCAGCCCCAGTGCGGATTTGGACAATTAGGGGTGTGTTGTACGATTTGTAATATGGGCCCTTGCCGGATTGATCCCTTTGGCGAAGGACCGGAGCTCGGTGTGTGCGGGGCAAATGCGGATACGATTGCCGCGAGAAATTTGGCTCGCAAAATTGCTGCCGGGGCAGCGGCACATTCTGACCATGGCCGGGGCGTAGCCCATACCCTGCTGCTTACGGCAAAAGGCGAGGCCGGGGGGTATCAGTTAACCGATATTAATAAATTAAAAACTTTGGCAATGGAGTTGGGAGTAAATATTAACCAGCCGAATGACAAAATTGCCCTGGAACTTGCAGAAAAATGTCTTGCCGAGTTTGGCAAGCAGGAAGGGGAGCTGCAGTTTATAAAACGTGCTCCGAAAAAGAGACAAGAACTTTGGCGAAAATTAGGAATTGTCCCGCGCGGCATTGACCGGGAAGTGGTTGAACTAATACACACAACACATATGGGTGTGGATAATGATTACAAGAATATTATTAAAAATGGTATGCGCACCGCACTTTGTGACGGCTGGGGCGGGTCAATGGTTGCTACGGAACTTCAGGATATATTACTGGGTTCGCCCGCACCTATACGCAGTAAGGTTAATTTGGGAGTGCTTAGAGAAGATTACGTAAATATATTAATCCACGGGCATGAACCGATACTTTCTGATATGGCGGTACGTGCCAGCTGGGACCCGGAGATTAAAAAACTTGCTGAGGCGGCTGGTGCAATGGGTGTGAATTTAGCTGGTATTTGCTGTACCGCAAATGAGGTATTGATGCGTCATGGGGTACCGGTCGCAGGAAATTTTCTGCAGCAGGAACTGGCAATATTTACTGGAGCCGTCGAGGTAATGATGGTTGATATCCAGTGTATTATGCCGGCGCTATCCCAGACCGCTAATTGTTTTCATACAAAATTAATTACCACCAATTCCCGGGCAAGATTCCCCGGGGTAGAACATATTGAATTTGATGAAAAGGATGCCTATAATATTGCGAAACGGATTTTAAAAATCGGGATTGAAAATTATAAACGCCGTGATAAATCCCGGGTAATAATTCCTAAAGAAACCATGGATTTAGTTGCCGGGTTTACAAAAGAGGTAGTTTATGATATCTTAGGTGGAAAATACCGTCCGAGCTACCGGCCGCTTAATGATGCGATAATTTCTGGAAGAATAAGAGGCGTGGCCGGGGTGGTTGGTTGTAATAATCCGAAACAAATGCATGATTATGCACACCTGGAATTAACAAAGGAATTGTTAAAGAATGATGTTTTGGTGATGGAAACCGGGTGTGCGGCAATTGCCTGCGCCAAGGCCGGGATGCTTGTACCAGAGGCAGCGAGTAAGTATGCCGGACCGGGACTTAAAGAAATATGCGATGCAGTGGGAATACCGCCTGTTCTGCATCTTGGCTCATGTGTTGATAATTCCCGGATTTTAACTGCGGCGAGTGCAATTATTGCTGAAGGAGGATTAGGAGAAGATTTATCGGATCTGCCGGCGGCCGGGTGTGCGCCGGAATGGATGAGTGAAAAGGCAATTACCATTGGTTTCTATTTTGTTGCCAGTGGTGTGTTTACGATATTCGGTACACCGCAGCCCATATATGGGAGTCGAAATCTTACGGAATATTTGACCGCTGGTCTGGAAGGGATCGTTGGCGGAAAATACGCGTTCTGTGATGACCCGATTGCAATGGCACGGATGATGATTGAGCACATTGACAAAAAGCGCCAGGCGCTTGGTCTTAAGCCAGTGATGTATAAGAAAGACAGTGATGAGTATTGCGAATAAAAAATAAATACACAATACTCAATATCAATACAAGAATATGAAGAAGATATATTTTAATCCAAAAAAATGCCTTTCCTGCCGGAGCTGTGAGTTTGCCTGCGCAATTGGGCACTCGGCAGCACGTGATTTGTTTGCGGCATTAAAAGAGGAGATAAAAACACTGCCCAGTGTTAAAATTACCGGGGCAAAGGGAAAGGCCTATGCTTTGCGCTGCCGGCACTGCGAAGATCCTAAATGTGTTGAAGCATGTATGAGTGCCTGCCTTAGCTATGATCAAAAGACAAAACAAGTAGTTCATAATAAGGAGAAATGTGTTGGCTGCTGGATGTGTGTAATGGTCTGTCCCTATGGGGCAATTCGGCCAAATGCTTATACAAAGACTCCGGTAAGATGTGATTTATGTGCGGATGAAGATATACCAAGATGTGTACTTGCCTGCCCGACCAAGGCACTTATGTTTTGCGAAGAGGCAGAATTTGAAAAAAGTGTCAAGCATTAAAAATGGCAGTGTGAGAAGTGTTATAAAAAAACTGGAAAGCACCCATAGGGCACAAGCAACCACAGATTATGCAGATAGTTATTTTAGAAATAAATAAGTTATAAATACGGTAACGGTTAAGGTAACATAGTATAACTACGTATTGTGTATCGAGTATTGAGCATAAAAACTAAAAAGATGACTAAAAAGATGACAATAAAAAACGCAATACTCATGATGCAATACACAATACAAAAACTAACGTTACCGTAATCGAACAACGAAATCGAAGATCCGCCAATCATTTTGGCGGACGGAAAATGCAACGCATTTTCCGAGTATGAAGATACCCCGCAGCTTGCTGCGGGGGAGATTCATTTCTTTTGGTTTACCTTTTCTTTTTAAAGAAAAGGTAAATGGCAAATTAGTGCCGAAGGCAATAATTTTATGAAGAACTATTTAATTATTGGAAACTCTGCCGCGGGGATCGCTGCGGCCGAGGCAATAAGAACACAGGATAAAACAAATAAAATCACGATAATTAGTGATGAAAATTATCCGGCTTATTGCCGTTGTCTGCTTTCTTATTATTTAGCAGGTGATCTATCTGAAGATAAGCTAAAACTGCGCGAGGATAATTTCTATGAGCAAAATAAAATAACACTTTTACCGGGGAAAAAGGCAGAAAAGGTTGATATAAAAAAGAATAAAGTATTACTCGATGATAAAACGCAGATTGCCTATGATCTCTTGCTTATTGCGGCCGGGGGGTCGCCGACCATACCGGAGATTAAAGGAATAAAGAAGAGCGGCGTGTTTGGTTTTCGTAAAATTTCTGATATTAAAGCCATTGGGGAATCCCTGCCAATAGCCACGCATTGTATTGTACTCGGCGGCGGGCTGATTGGGCTGAAAGCGGCTGCCGGGTTAAAAAAACGGAAAAAAGAAGTAAAGGTAATCGTGCGTTCGAATAGAGTGCTTTCGCAGATGCTTGATTTTTCCGCCGCACAATTTTTGCGAAAACGTCTGGAGCAAAATGGGATTGAGGTTATCACGGAAACTGATCTGGCCGAAGTTATTGGAAATGGGAATATCCGGGCGATAAAATTGGACCGGGGAAAGGCATTGGCCGCAGAAATGCTCGTGGTGGCAAAAGGGGTAAGTCCAAATATTAAATTTATTCAGGATTCAGGAATTAAGACGAATGTGGGAATAATTGCGAATAAGTTTTTACAGACAAATATCGAAAATATCTTTGCTGCGGGTGATATTTGCGAAACCGAAGATCTGGCGCGGCAGGTGATGCGCGTTAATGCCCTCTGGCCAAATGCCGTGGAACAGGGAAAGATTGCCGGTGGAAATATGGCGGCTAAAATTATCGGGAAGGATTTAGTTGAATATGACGGTTCAATAAGTATGAACTCCATTGAGATTTTTGGTCTGCCGGTTATTTCCATGGGGGTAATTTCCGGAAAAAAAGAAGACGGGTTTGAGGAATTTTCCCATGTGGAGAGTCAAAATGAGGTTTATAAAAAGATTGTGATAAAAGACAATCTAATAAAAGGAATGATCTATCTTGGCCGGATTGAAAACAGCGGACTGCTGTTAAAACTGATTAAATCAAAACTCGATATTTCTCCCATAAGAGATGAGTTGTTAAAAGATACTTTTAACTTTGCGGCAATTATTGAATATTTGAAGGAAGAAGAGCTTTCTTTGTCGGATAAACTATTTAGGAAGTCTATGTGATACGTATTGCGTATTGAGTATTGTGTATTGAGAGGAAAGAATAAAAAACACAATACGCACGACGCAATACGCAATACTATATAAAACCGGAGGTTTTAATCTATGTCTAAAATAGTAGCTGGGGCAGCAATCAGAGGAGCGGGTAAGGCGGTAAAAGAAGCAAATGACCTTTTAACCCGGGCAATTGAGGAAAAAGGTGATGGGCAAAGAATAGAGTTTCCGGAGACGGCATTTTATTTTCCCTTTGCCTATGCCATGCTTGGGGTTGAAGTAAAGACGCTTGGCCAGACGCGGGAGGTGCTCGAACATGCAAAATCCCTTATTGCTGATCAGCCCAAAGATCGGGTCTGGCTGCCATATCTTGGTCATGCCCTGGATGCCGGAATGGCGACTTTGTTTGCCGAAGAGATTATTATGGCATTAAGATATTTCTACAATCAGGAACCGCAGGCGGACTGTAATGGATTTTTCTCAGATACCATCCTCAGGCAGTTAGGTATTCAATTGGTTGACGGACGGATGCCGGGATTTGCTGCAATATTAGGGGCGGCACCAGACTCTAAAATTGCACTCCAGATTGTCAGAGAGCTTCAGGAAAGGAATATTTTAACTTTTGTCGGCTCAAGTACGGATGAAATAAGTATTATTGATCAATTGAAGCAGGAAAACGTAGAAATGGGCTGGGATACTTATATTGTCCCTTACGGCCGAGATACATATTCAGGGATATATCCCCTGCATTGGGCAATCAGAGGGGCTTTGACTTTTGGCGGCGTTAAAAAAGGTGAAGCACTTAAGGCGTTAAAATATTGCCAGAACCGGGTATTTGCTTTTGGACTGGCTTTGGGTGAGGTCGATGATTTGAAATATGCCACTGGCGCCGGCGCGATATGTATGGGGTTTCCGGTAATTGCCGATACGGATATTCCGGAGATTCACCCCACCGGAGTTACAACCTATGAGGCGCTGATAAAGGAAAAAGATTATAAAAAAATCGTTTCCCGGTGTATTGAAGTAAGAGGAGTAAAAATAAAAGTTTCCAAGATTCCGGTACCGGTAATGTATGGGGCAGCGTTTGAGGGAGAACGCGTGAGACGTGAACAGGTTTATGTGGAATTCGGAAGTAAATATTCCACCTCGTTTGAGTTCTTACGTACCAAAAAGCCAGAGGAAATAGAAGATGATAAAGTAGAAATAATTGGTCCGGATATTGATGCGGTTGAAAAATTATCAAAAAAGGTGATGCCTTTAGGTATTGTTGTCGAAGTTGCCGGCAGAAAGATGCAAAAAGATTTCGAGCCGATACTTGAGCGGCAGATTCATGCTTTTATTAACGGGGCGATGGGTGTGATGCATATTGGACAGCGTGATATGAATTGGATTAGAATAAGCAAGGATGCAAGAAATAAGGGATTTAGTTTGAAGCACTTAGGGGTTATTTTGCGGGCAAAACTACTTGATGAATATGGGGTAATTGTCGATAAAGTACAGACAACAATTTACACTGAGCAGGAAGATGTTGAGCAGGTCTTGAAACAGGCACGTGCGGCATATGATGAGCGCGATGCGCGGATTGCCGGGATGACCGATGAAAATGTGGATACGTTTTATTCCTGTACCCTTTGCCAGTCATTTGCCCCTAATCATGTCTGTATTGTTAGTCCGGAAAGGCTGGGTCTTTGCGGCGGGTATTCCTGGCTGGATACACGTGCGTCACATGAGATTTTGCCTTCTGGTCCAAACCAGCCAATATCTAAAGGTGAAGTGATTGACGAAAATTTAGGCCAGTGGAAAAACATTAATGAATTTATATATCAGAAGTCAAATAAGACGGTAGAGACAATTAGTATGTACTCGTTTATAAACGCTCCCCAGACAAGCTGCGGGTGTTTTGAATGTATTGTCGCCATAGTTCCGGAAGCAAATGGAGTAATGGTCATAAATCGTGATTATTCCGGGATGACCCCGGCGGGGATGACATTCACAATACTTGCTGGTTCTGTTGGCGGCGGGGTGCAGACCCCGGGATTTTCCGGCGTGGGTAAGTTATATCTTTTAAGTAAAAAATTCATTTCTGCAGAAGGCGGGCTTAAACGGCTGGTCTGGCTGCCGAAAGAGTTGAAAGAAGCACTTGGTGAAAGACTTAAACAACGCTGCCAAGAAGTTGGCGGCGCGGATTTTTATGATAAAATTGCCGATGAAACAATTGCCACGGAATCCGATAAACTGATGGAATTTTTGCAGCAAGTTGCTCATCCGGCACTGACGATGCCGCCGCTGATGTGAAACGAAATGACCCGCCAAAAGTCACGGCGGGCAGGCAAATAAAAAAAACGGTAGTTGTTTTTTCTTTTGAGAATTAAAATATTTTAAGATTCATTTGAGCTTTGTCATTTGGAATTTGTCATTCTTTAGTTTGGATTTTGAGATTCTTAAATGGGGGATAGTAGACTATGGCGTTAACCGCATTGGATATTTATAAATTTTTAAAGAAATCGAATTGCGGTGAATGTGGTTCACCGACTTGTCTTGCCTTTGCCATGCAGCTTTCGGCGAAAAAGACAGAACTTGAAAAATGCCCTTATGTTACTGATGAGGCAAAACAGGCACTTCTTGCTAGTGCTGCGCCGCCGATTAGATTAATTACTATTGGGAAAGGGGATAATAAAATAGAAATTGGCAATGAAACCGTACTGTTTAGACATGAAAAAACGTTTTATCATCAGCCGGGGATTGCGGTTTATTTAGATGATAATGCGGAAGATTTTGACAATAAACTTGAGCGGATTGCCAAGTTGAAATTTGAACGCGTCGGACAAAAATTAGAGGTTGAGCTGGTTTTTTTGAATTTTTCTTCCGGCGACGTGAAAAGATTTGGCGAGTGCGCAAAAAAGATAAAAGAAAAAGGGTTGCTGCTTATTATCGGTGCGGCTCAACCGAAAGCCGCGGAGGAAGCGGTGCGTGCGGCACGGGATATTTGTCCGTTAATCTATGCGGCAGACAAGGATAATTATGATGAAATGGTCGCGGTGGCAAAATTAAATTGTGCTGCCTTAACGGCACAGGCCGGGTCTTTAGAAGAGTTGGCAAAATTAAGCACAGATATCGCCGGGTTGGGATATAATGGTTTGGCTTTAGAACTTAAGGGTAAAAACATTTATGAATCAAAGATAAATCTTACCCAGATGAGAAGACTTGCCTTAAGAAAGAATGACCGCCGGTTTGGTTATCCTGCGGTTTATTTTACTACCGCCGCTTATCCGGCCGAAGAATTAAACCAGGCTTGTGTTGCCTTGTGCGCTTATGCCGCGATTATTGTCGTAAAGACCGATACCCCTGAATTTATCTTTCCGCTTTTGACGCTTCGACAGAATATATATACTGACCCGCAAAAGCCGATTCAGATTGAAGCAAAGGTTTATGAGGTTGGCCATGTAACCGCGGACTCTTTGCTTATGGTAACCACTAATTTTTCCCTTACCTATTTTACCGTGGAAGGAGATATCGAGGCCAGCCGGGTGCCTTGCAGGATTATGGTTGTTGATACTGAAGGGACAAGTGTGTTGACAGCCTGGGCGGCAGAAAAATTTACCGCGGAACGCATTGCCGCTGATTTAAAAAAACATAATCTGGAAAGTATGATTAATCATAGAAATTTAATAATTCCCGGATATGTATCAGTGTTGAGTGGAAAATTAGAAGAGTTAACCGGCTGGAAAATTTTGGTAGGTCCAAGAGAATCGAGCGGTATTCCGGCATACCTTAAAAACTTAAATAAACTGGGGGAAAACATTGCTGCGGGTAACTTTTCTTCCCGATAATAAAAACGTCGAGGCAAAAGAGTACGATAATCTGCTGGACACTATTTACAATGCCGGTATTTATATAAATAGTGTTTGTGCCGGCGATGGTATTTGCGGAAAATGCAAGGTTATTATTAAAAAAGGCAATGTAAAAACTCCCCCCACTGCTTTACTTAGCCGTGAAGAAATTCAGCAAGGTTATGTCCTTGCCTGTACGACAATGCTCGTAGAAGATACAGAAGTATTTATCCCCCCGCAGACACGTTTTTCCGAAGAAATTCCCGACAGTGACCGGAAAATAAGATTTTATTCACGCACCGCGGAGGTCCAGCCGCAGGATGAACTCGAAGAGCAACACCCCTTTGTGCATTCACCGCTTTCCAGTAAAAATTTTTTAAAACTTCCCCCGCCGACCTTGGAAGATAATGTTTCTGATCTTGAACGTTTATACCGCGAAATCCGGCGGAATTGGAAAGTTCCGATCATGCAGACCGGTCTGGCTAATCTTAAGAAATTAGGCGAGCTTTTTCGCGCAAATAACTGGGAGGTGACGGTACTCCTTGGTAAACGAAATGAAACAACAGAGATCGTTTTTATTGAAGGCGGGGATACTTCGGGTAATAATTTTGGTATTGCCGTGGACATTGGCACAACTACCGTGGTTGCGGAACTTGTTGATTTGAATTCAGAGCATGTTTTAGCGAGAAGATCAACATTTAATAAACAGGCAAGTTTTGGTGCGGATGTTATTTCCCGTATCATCTATGCGAGTGAAAAAGACGGCTTGGATAAATTGCATCAGGCGGTTGTTGATAATATAAATGGACTGATAAATTCAATGGTTTCGGCAGCAAATATCAGGCTAAACGAGGTAACCGCGGTAATGTGTGCGGGAAATATGACCATGGCACATTTATTATTAGGTATTGAACCTACTTACTTAAGACGTGAACCATATGTACCGACGGCTAATTTTGTCCCGGTTATCCGGGCGGCAGAGTCCGGGATTAAGATTAATCCGCGGGGACTGCTTTTGTGTCTGCCGGGTGTTTCAAGTTATGTTGGCGGAGACATTACTGCCGGTGTGCTTGCCAGTGATATTGCGGAAAAAGCAGGATTATATATGCTGATTGATATCGGGACAAATGGCGAGATTGTCCTTGGGAATCTTGACTGGCTGGTAAGCTGCGCTTCGAGTGCCGGACCGGCATTTGAAGGTAGCGGTATTTTAAATGGGATGCGGGCAGTTTCTGGGGCGATACAACGGCTCGATATTGACCCGGTCAGTTTTCAATCCAAATATTCAGTTATTGGCGGGGGTAAACCCAAGGGGTTATGCGGTTCCGGCTTAATTGATACATTGTCTTCTTTATTGCATGCGGGAATTATTGACCGGGCCGGGAAATTTAAAAACATAAATTCTCCCCGTCTGCGTAATGGGAATTTTGGCCGGGAATTCGTTGTTGCCTTTTCCCAACAGACAGAGATGCTGCAGGATCTGGTTATTTCCGAAGCAGATATTGAGAATTTAATCCGTGCCAAAGCAGCAATTTATGCTGCCGCCGGGGTAATGCTTAGGCATATGGGATTTGATTTTTCTAACCTGGACCGAATTTATATTGCCGGCGGATTTGGTAATTACCTTGATATTAAAAAGGCTATTTTTATTGGACTGCTGCCGGATTTGCCGATAGAAAAATTTAAATTTATCGGTAATAGCTCGATTACCGGTGCCCGGGCCGCGCTTTTATCCTATGAGGCGCTTGAAAAAATAAATAATATTGCCCGAAAGATGACTTCTCTGGAATTGAGTAATGATCACAAATTTATGGATGAATATACCAAGGCGCTGTTTTTGCCGCATACGGATTTGGAGAGGTTTTCAAGCATAGAGCTTGAAAAAAAAGACAAATGTCTCTGCCATAGGCGGATCCGCCTTTGGCGGAAAATGACAAATGAATCACTCAACAAAAAAATGACAAACTAAAAAATATTAAAAGATTTGGAATTTAAAGATTCATTTGCTTGCCTGCCATCGTCCACCACAAAGCGTTGGCGGATCTTCGACTTTGTGGTGGGGATTTTGTCATTTGGATTTTGGAATTTTAGATCATAAAAAATAACCGATAAACATTGCTATTTAGCGTTAGGATTGTAACTATAATTTTAGGAGGATATATTAGATGGAGCTAGTTCGGGAAAAATGGACGAGTAAAATTAATACCATAACCATTGGTGCTACTCAGGACGAAGGCGGAACGCGTATAAAAATGGTAGAGGTTGGCGGGCAGACGGCCCTGCCTTTCTTGACTTTTGAAGGGGAAAATCCTCATCCGCCGGTTATTGCCTTTGAGATTCTGGATAAAATAACGGAAGATTTTCCGCCGGTTTTAAAAGATGCTTTAGGTAGTGAGATAAATGACCCGCTAAGACTTGCAAAGAAGGCGCAAGACATCTATCGCGTGGATTTGATCTGCTTGAGATTTGCTGCGGCACATCCTGATAATTTAAATACCCCGGCCGCTGATTGTCAGCAATTAATGCGGGATATATTACAGGCAACAGGTTTGCCGTTAGTTATTATCGGAACTGGTAACGACGAAAAGGATAATGAGATTTTACCGGCAATTAGCGAGGCGGCTAAAGGGGAAAGGGTATTGATTGGTAAAGCAACGCCGGATAATTATAAAACCCTGGTTGCGGCTTGTCAGGCCGATGGACATAATATAATTGCCGAGTCTCCGATTGATATTAATATTGCAAAACAGGTTAATGTTTTAATAACGGATTTGGGATTTACTACGGATAGAATAATTATTGACCCGACAACCGGCGGATTGGGCTATGGGCTGGAATATGTATATTCAATAATGGAAAGAGCGCGTATCGGGGCTTTGGGCGGAGATAAAATGCTGGCAATGCCGTTTATTGTTTTTCCCGGCATAGAGGCATGGCGTTCAAAAGAAGCAAAAGCAGATAAAGAAGAACGTCCTGAATGGGGTAACGAAAAATTACGCGGCGCATTCTGGGAACAAACAACGGCAGTATCTTTATTGCTTGCCGGTGCGGATATTTTGGTTATGCGCCATCCCGAGGCGATATCTGCGGTAAGAGGGGCGATTACGGCGTTAGGAAAAGAGCAGGGTTTATAGAGAAGTGAAATTTGTATTGAGTATTGAGTATTGAGTGAAAAAACAAAACGCAATACGCAATACAAGATATATGTCAATAAACAGTTATTAATTTTGCACGTCAGAACATCGGTGGCGGGCTCATTTTAAGGAGGACCGAAAAGAAATGTTAATAATCGGGGAAAGGATTAATGGGTTGTTTAAAGATGTCGCGCGTGCGATACAGGAGAAAGATAAAACCATAATTCAAAATTTAGCAAAGAAACAGGTGAATTTTGGAGCAGACATGCTTGATCTAAATACCGGGCCTGCATCTTTGAATCCTCAGGAAGATATTGTCTGGTTAGTCAATACGGTTGAAGAGGTTACGGATAAACCCGTCGCGATTGACAGTCCTAAAACAGAGGTGCTGGAAAGGGGGCTTGAGGCAGTGGGGAGGTCCCGGCCGATGATAAATTCTACTACCGCACAGAAAGAAAAACTTGATTTGATTATCCCTTTGGCGGTTAAATATAAAGCCTCGGTTATTGGCTTGACGATGAGTGAAAAAGGAATTCCCAGTGATGCACATGCCAAAAGTGAACTGGCATTGCAGATTATTGCGGCCTGTATGGAACACGGGGTTACTACTGAGGATATTTATATTGACCCGTTGATATTACCGGTTAATGTTGCCCAGGCGCAAGTGAAAGATACATTAGCGGCAATAAAAAACATCAGGAGCCTTTCTGATCCGGCGCCACATGTAATTTTAGGACTTTCCAATGTTTCCCAGGGGGCAAAGTACCGGGGCTTGATCAATCGGACGTATTTAGTTATGGCGATGGCCATGGGGCTGGATGGGGTGATTATGGATCCGATGGATACTGACCTTATGGATGCACTCCGGACAGCAAGAATATTGTTAAACCAGAGTATTTATTGCGAATCTTATCTTAAGATATAGACTTTGCCGGAGCAAAAACAAAAGACGATGAAAAAATTTATACGGGTATATAAAGAAATGGATATTAGTAAAATGATCGAACAGTTGATAATTGCCGGAGAGCTGCAAGCAAATTGTGCAAATTGTAATCAGATTGGAATAGATTTTATCACGGAAAAAAGATGTCCGCAGTGCGGTACGGAATTTAAATATATTGCCTTTCGTTCCAAAAGGGATAAGGCCGAAGAGTTTTCGCAAATTAGACGTCTATTAGAAAAACGGCAGGATTTAATGGTTATTGATCACACAGACTTTGTAAAGGCCTCCGGAAAAATAAAGGCATACAATATCTTCGAAAAATAATATGTGGCAGAATTTCAAAATAAAGTGGAAATTGATGATTTCTTTCATGTCCGTTGTTGTCATCCCGATGGTCGTATTGCTTTTTTTTGTTTTTGGAATAATTTATGATGAAATAAATCAGGCACACCTTAAAAAAAATATAATCGTTGCAACAGAAATAGAAAACTTGATTGAAAATGCCCGGGAAACCATGCTAAGTTATACCAATTTTTTGGTCCGGGACGTAACTCTAAGAGAGGCGGCTTATTATAGCATTTTGTCAGAAGATCAGGAAGAACTTGCCGGGGTGTTGTCTCAGATTTATCAGCTTATCGACGTTGACATCTTAGAAGTCGGGGATAAAAATGGCCGGGTATTGTACCGGGCACACACGCCTGATTTATATGGCGACAGCAGCAATAATCAGGAGATAATTCAGAATGCATTGCAGGGCAGAATAGCCGTAGATATAGTTTTGGACAAACGCGGGGTGGCGATTAAATCCGCAGGTCCTCTGGTTAGGAGCGGCGGTGCGGTTGACGGAAAAGACACACAAAACCGCCAGGTGCAGGGGACGGTAATGCTCGGTATTTATCTTAATAACAAATTTTTGAATAGAATAAAAAGTTTGATAAATATAGATGTATCAAGAGAGCTCGCCGTAGGTTACAATAATAAAATTATTACCGCAACCAGTAATGAATTGATGGGTTATAACATTGATGAAAGTATCGCCAGTGAAGTGAAAAATAAAAAACAGACGGTATATAAAGATGATATCGAACTTGATAAAAAGCCGTATTTTGGCGCATATATTCCGCTGCGCGCCGCAAATAATGATATTGTTGGTATAGTGTTATTTGTGTTGAGTAAAGAAAATCTGCAGCGAGCCCAGCAGAAGACGATTGGCTATCTGTTGTTTGTAATGGCGGTTTCGGTAATAATTGCCGTGGTAATCGGATATGTTATTGCCCGCGGTATCGTTAATCCTTTAGATACGGTGGTGGAGAACATCACCGCAATTGCAAATCGTGAAGCAGATCTAACGCAGAAAATTTCCGTGAAAAGCACCGATGAAATCGGCAAACTGGCACTGATGTTTAATCGCCTTATGGATAGTTTTTCTGCTTTGATCAGACAGACCAGAGATACCGCGGATAAGGTGTTAACTTCTTCAGAAGGATTGTCCGCAGCCGCCGAGCAGATGAATGCATCCACCGAGGAAATTTCTTCGACGATACAACAGATCTCGAGAGGGGTAACCACCCAGGCAGAGAAGGTCGAACAGACATCGCGGGTTATGGATAATATGAGGAAATCAGTCGGGTCGGTGGC
>JBDRCZ010000056.1:0-65493 GCA_043821285.1 Candidatus Omnitrophota bacterium
TATTACGGAAGGGAATAATCTAACAGCAATCATAAATGAAACAGCGGCATATTATGCGGTTATGGCAAAACCAGAGAGTTTAGCTGTTGAAATCGGTGACAAAAAAGCAAAGACTGTAGAAGGGAAAGGAAGAATAAACAAAGGATATATTTACAAAAGCGATAAATATATAAAAATAACCGCAGAACCAGGCACGCGATTAGCGAATACAAGATATAAAGGCAAGGCATGTGTAAAAGCAGCAGTGGAAGACCCCACAGGATTATTTGGAATTAAACTTATTGATAAAGCAATAAACCTGGAAGATTTTTCACATATCTGCTTTGATTATCAAATACCGGAAGATGTGCATGTAGATATATTGCTTAAATCCAATGGCTGCTGGTATAATATAGGAATGACAGATGAACCAAAGACATATTACCGGATAAACATAAAACCTATTGGAGAAATAAAAATAATTCAAGATAATAAATGGCATCATGCTAAATTTGATATTAAGAAAGCCATATCAAAATTTACAAATTGTACAGAGATAGAAGAATTAGTAATTGCGGACTGGGATAGTACGGGTTATCTGGAGCTGAGACCCGGGAGAAATGAAAAAGACAAATATTTTTACATGGCAAATATTGAACTTAACAGATACAATGACAGGAAAAGAGAAGACAAAAACCCAGGATTATGGGAGATAGGAATAGAAGACAATGATGCTGGTGAATTTGTATTTGAAAAAGATGCAGAAAAAGATTATAATATTGGTCAGCCGTATGATAGATATGCGCGGGCAATAACCCCGGGAGAGCCAACAAGTAAAATTAATTTTAATCTTACGGCAGAACAAGCAAAAAGATATTACCGGTTGATAATAAAGGCAATAAGTGTAGATACAAGTAAAAAAGGCTATGTCAAATTTGCCGTGTTGTTAAACGACAACAAGCTGGCTGAATATAATGCATCGTACTGGCAGGGGCAAAGATTTAATATACCAATGCATGAACATTTACAAACAGGTAGAAATACAGTTAGTTTAGAGTGGTTAGACGGAGGAGATTGGATCAGCTGGGATTATCTGGAATTTATTCAGGATAATTAAACGTAGACGGAATGGGGTTTAGTTGGTTGATGTTGAATTTGAGTATTCCCAGTGGGTTGATAGAGGGTGATCTTTTGGAGGGAAAGTTTGAAAACCTTAGGTTTTCATATGACAAGCTGGATGAACCAAAACATTCCTTTATTATTTTTTTAGTTTTGGTTCATTCAGGTTGAAGGAGGTTAACTGATGCAAGAAAGAGCACAGATTCTTGTTCCAATGGTTGTCGAGCAGACCAGCCGCGGGGAGCGGGCTTATGATATATATTCCCGTCTCCTGAAAGACCGAATTGTGTTTATCGGTACGGCGATTGATGATAATGTGGCAAATTTAGTTATTGCCCAACTGCTATTTTTACAAATGGAAGATCCGGATAAGAATATTAATGTTTATATCAATTCACCCGGGGGAATTGTAACCGCCGGGCTGGCAATTTATGATACGATGCAGTTTGTAAAATGTGAGGTTAATACTTATTGTGTTGGC
Organism: Candidatus Omnitrophota bacterium; assembly: GCA_043821285.1. Lineage (GTDB taxonomy): Bacteria > Omnitrophota > Gorgyraeia > B26-G9 > JBDRCZ01 > JBDRCZ01. The sequence continues at coordinate 1,580 of JBDRCZ010000056.1, forward strand.
CAGGCCGCGAGCATGGGAGCGGTGCTGCTTGCCGCAGGCAGGAAAAATAAACGGTATGTCCTTCCGCATGCCCGGGTGATGATCCACCAGCCATGGGGCGGAGTGCAGGGACAGGCTGCGGATATTAGTATTCAGGCAAAGGAAATCTTAAAGCTGCGTGACCGGATTAATGATATTATTGTCAAACATACCGGCCAGTCGCTGGATAAGGTGCAAAAAGATACGGATCGTGATTTTTATATGAGTGCAGAAGAGGCAAAAAAATATGGGCTGGTGGATGAAGTGATAACGGTAATGAAGTAGTTTGTAGTGAAAAATCGGAAAGCAACCACAGATTACGCAGATTGCTCAGATAGTTATAAAGATTTCAGGAAAAAATCTGAGTTAATCTGTGGTTGCTTTAAAAGTACAAGTAATTTTTGACAGAAGCCTGTAATGAAAGAGGAGGATGTAATGCAGAAAAATTATTTAATGACCCCCGGGCCGACACCTGTACCACCGGAAGTTTTAACCGCAATGGCTCGTCCGATTATTCATCATCGTACGCCGCAATACGAAAAAATTTTTAAGGAAGTTAATGATAATTTGAAATATGTATTTAGAACGACAAACGATATCTTGACGTTTGCCAGTTCCGGGACCGGCGCAATGGAGGCGGCGGTAGTAAATCTTCTAAGCCGCAGTGATAAAGTCTTGGTAATTAGCGGCGGGAAATTTGGCCAGCGCTGGGCGGAGATTTGTAATACTTATTCGTTAGATGTAAAAATTATTGATGTTCCCTGCGGTGATAGCGTGGACCCCGGTGAAGTGAAAGCATACCTTGATAAATGTCCAGATATAAAAGTTGTTTTTACCACTTATTGCGAAACATCAACCGGCGCAGTAACCGATATCCAGAGGATTTCCCAGATTCTCAAGAATACCCAGGCAATTATTGTTGTAGATGCGATAAGTGCGTTCGCCGGTATGGAGCTGTTAACAGACGAGTGGGGAATTGATGTTGTTGTAGTGGGTTCACAAAAGGGACTGATGATTCCCCCGGGGCTTAGTTTTTGTTCAGTGAGTAAAAAGGCATGGGAGCGGGTAAGTACTTCTAAACTGCCGAAATATTACTTTGACTTTAAGCGGGCGAAAAAGGCCCTGGATAAAAATACAACCGCATATACCCCGGCAATAAGTTTAACGGTTGCATTGAATGAGGCCTTAAAAATCATAAAAACAGAAGGATTAGAGAATGCATTGTTGCGCCATAAGATGTTAGCGCGTGCCTGCCGCCGGGCAATGAATACTTTAAATCTTCAGATTTTTGCAAAGAACCCGGCCGATGTCGTTACCTCAGTAAAGGTTCCAGAAGGCATTGATGGTGCAAAATTAGTAAAAACTATGCGGGAAAAATATGGTGTTTCTATTGCCGGGGGACAAGAAGAATTAAAAGGTAAAATTTTTCGAATTGCCCATATGGGGTATATGGATAAATTTGATTTGGTTGTTGCGGTATCATGTTTGGAAATTGTTTTATCTGAGCTGGGGTATAAAATAGAGTTTGGCCAGGGCGTGGGGGCGTTAGAGGAAGTTTTTAAGGAGGTTCAAAAGTGAAAATTTTGGTAACGGATCCTATTTCAGAAGAAGGTTTGAATATTTTAAAACAAGAAAAAGATGTGGATGTTGATATAAAATTAAATCCGCCGGCGGAGGAGTTAAAAAAGATTATCGCTGATTATGATGCTTGGATATTACGCAGCGGCACAAAGGTCACAAAAGATATTATTGACGCCGCGGTAAAACTTCGCGTTATCGGACGTGCCGGTGTCGGGCTGGATAATGTGGACTCTGAGGCGGCAACTAAACGCGGCATAATTGTGATGAATACCCCAGGTGGCAATACCATCTCTACTGCGGAGCATACCATGAGTATGATGCTTGCTCTCTCGCGTAATATTCCTCAAGCAGATGCTTCGTTAAGATCCGGCCGCTGGGAGCGGAAAAAATTTACCGGGGTGGAGCTTTTTGGCAAAACTTTGGGAATTATTGGACTTGGACGTATTGGCCGGGAAGTGGCCAAGCGGGCGCTTTCTTTTAATATGAGAGTCGTTGCTTATGACCCGTTTCTTTCAAAAGAGCGGACGAGTAAGCTTGAAATAGAATCGATTGATTTAGAAGAATTATTACAAATTTCTGATTATATAACGACTCATACACCACTTACCCAGGATACAAAACATCTCATAAGCCAGACAGCGTTTAAAATGATGAAAAAAGGGGTAAAGATTGTAAATTGTGCCCGGGGGGGAATTGTTGATGAAAAAGCGCTTTATGAGGCAATAAAAGAGGGTATTGTCTCCGGGGCGGCATTAGACGTGTTTGAAAAGGAACCGCCAAATGATAACTGCTTACTTAAACTCGAAAATGTTATTGTTACTCCGCATCTTGGTGCTTCAACCGAAGAAGCGCAGATAAATGTTTCTGTCGAGGTCTGCCGTCAGGTGGTTGATGCACTTGTGGGAAGATGTGTACGGAATGCAGTTAATTTTCCCTGTCTTGAGCCGGAAGTATTCAAAGTAATCGGGCCATATTTAAATCTTGCGGAAAAATTGGGACTGCTTCAGGCACAGCTCCTTGCCGGCCGGATAACGCGTGTGGATATAAAATATTGCGGCGATATTATTAACCATGACCTTGCGGTATTGACAATTGCGATCATTAAAGGATTACTTGCACCAATATTGCAGGAGACGGTTAATTTTGTGAATGCCCCGGTAATTGCCAAAGAACGCCGGATTGAAATTGTTGAATCAAAAACATCGGAAGTGGAAGATTTTGCAAATTTAATTTCTATTGATGTATCAACCGATCGCGGAAAAAATTCGGTCGTCGGAACGCTGTTTACAAGAAACGACCCGCGCATTGTTAAAATTAATGAGTTCTATATTGATGCCGTACCCAGCGGGTATATGCTGGTTATTGCTAATATCGATAAACCAGGGATTGTTGGTAAGATCGGGACTTTTCTTGGTGATAACAATATTAATATTGCCGGGATGAATTTTGGCCGTCAAAGTCCAGGCGGTAAGGCGATAACCGTTCTGAATATTGACAGCCCCCTGACGGAAGAGATGCTGTCTCAGGTAAAATCTATGCCGCATATTCATGATGCGAAAATTGTTAAATTGTAAAACCTAAATGCAACCACAGATTATACAGATTACGCAGATGGTTGTTTTGAAAACAAATTTAAAAGTACCGGTGGTATTTGACAGAACCTAAAATCAGGGAGGAAGGTTATACGATGGCAAAAAAAAGAAATAAGATATACATTGTGGATGTAACTAATCGTGACGGGGTGCAGACTTCCCGCATTTGCCTTTCTAAATTACAAAAGACAATGCTCAATATATTTTTAAATGAAATGGGCATATTTCAGAGTGAATTTGGATTTCCCGTAACGAAACACGAAAAAAACTATTTGAATGCAAATTTGAAACTGGCGAAGATCGGGGTGATTAATAAAACACGTCTCAGCGGCTGGATACGGGCAACAGTTGAGGATGTATTGGCTGCTTTTAAAAATGCGCCTGATCTCCAACATCTTAATTTATCAATATCTACGTCTGATCAGATGATTATTCATAAATTTCGGGGTAAATTAGATCATTTATCGGTAATTACGGGAATGGAACATGCCGTGAAGCATGCGATTAAAATGGGGGCAAAGAGTGTTGGGGTAAATGCGGAAGATGCCTCGCGTACCGATATTAATTATTTAATAAAATTTGCCAAAGCTGCGGAGGCCGCCGGGGCAGAGAGAATTCGTTATTGTGATACATTGGGCTATGAAACTCCTTTTAGCATTTATGAACGAATTAAACAGCTTGTAAATAATGTAAAAATTTCCGTAGAAATACATTGCCATAATGATTTAGGAATGGCCGTAGCAAATTCTATTGCCGGGGCAAAGGCGGCTATTGATAACGGGGTGGATGCTTATATAAATACCTGTATAAATGGGGTAGGTGAGAGAGCCGGTAATGCAGATTTAGTCAGCGTGATTCTGGCATTAAAATATGCCGCTGGTTTTAATGATTATACGTTGGATGAAAGGGTAAATTTGAAGGTTGCCTGGAGGATTTCCAAGTATGCCTCATACGCCTTTGGCGTACCTATTCCGATAAACCAGCCAGGGGTAGGCGCAAATGCATTTGCTCATGAATCAGGTATCCACGCCGACGGTGCGCTTAAAGACCGCAGGAATTATGAATTATTTGATTATGAAGAATTAGGAAGGGGAGAGCAGGAAATAATTGAAACCGGCAGAAAAATAACGGCTGGTGAATATAGCGGGATTAAAGGATTTCGTAATGTTTATGAAAAATTACAGATTTCATTTAAAAATGACAAACAGGCCGCAAAGATTTTAGACTTAGTGCGTTATGCGAACGTTCATAACCAGAAACCGTTGGTTAAGACCGAATTAATGTTTATTGCCAAATATCCTGATATTGCTCAACAAATTTTTACGATGACGCCATAAACGGCAAAAAGTGTTAAAAAGTGACAATTGACGAAAACAGAATGACGTGCCAAACAACACGGCGGGCAGGTGAGAAAATAAAAATTAACAATGATAGTCAAGGTGATGGAAATTTTTTAGGAGGGGGTTGAGATGAGAAAGGTAATATATTTTCTTTTGACTTTAGGGTTTATTTTTACAAGCAGCGTTGTATATGGGCAGTCAACAATTATAAAAGAAGTTAAGTCGGATGATTTAGGCACATCTGTTCGGGTATCATTAGTTACAAACAGCTATACAACGGTAGAATATTATGATATTGCTACTCCTCCGCAGATTGTGATTGATTTTATTGGAAATGTTTTTACAAATTTGCGCGATGCACAAATAATAGATAATGAACCGATAAAACAGATTCGTTTTGTCAAAGGAACGGAGACGGCCGGGGATTTGGATGATTCTTATTATGCCGTTGATTTTATAATTATTGACATGGAACAGCCAAAACCTTATGAATTTTTTCATGGTCAGAATGTTGTAAGCGTTGAAGTAAAAAAGGCAAAACCGCGCAGTAACATAGAAAGAGTTTCAAAATTGCCGGTGTCAGAAATAACTACACCTGAGATGAGAAAACCCGTAGAGCCAGAACTACTTTTGCCAGTTGAAGAAGAAGCTGTGGGGGGGGCGCCAGCCTTAAGGCAGGAAAAGACGGAAAACGAGATAACTCTGCCGCTACTGCCGGCAATCGAAGAGCCGGTAGAGGAGTTGCCCAGAGAAGGAATGATCAAAAAGAGCTGGAGTAGTGTAAGTAGCGGAACAAAATCTATCGGCAGAAATATATGGAGAGGAGCAGCTTCAATCGGCCGGGGAGTAAAAAAAATATTTGCTTTACCTAAAATGGGAAAAAAAGTTAAGAAAAGAGAGGTTAAACAGGAGAAGGAAGATGGTCATGGATATAAAAATTCTCAGGCCGGCTTAGCAGCAGCAATAGAGGAAAAAAATAAAGCAGAAGCGTTACTTAAAAAAGCAGTGGATGATTATATGCTTGCACAGGCAGAACTTGGAGAGGTAACAAAAACTCAACACCAGCCGGATGAAAAATTTGACATGGTGGAAAAAGAAGCAATGGATGCACAACAGGAACTGGCGGCTGCGGTAGAAGAAGAAAAAAAAGTAAAAGAGGAAGTAGAAAATATCTCTGAGCAATATAAGGCAGCAAAGAAAGAATTAAATCTGGCAATATCCAAACAGCTTGATGTGGAAGAATTAGAGAGATTAAAGACTAAGTACGAAAATAAAAAACAGGAATTCAATGCTGCGATAGCCCAGGCTAAATTAAGTAATAAAAAAGTAAAAGAAAAAACTAATCTGAATAAACAAAAACAGCAAGCATTAAAGTCACAAACTAGAGATGACCAGTCTCGATCTGATGCTTTAAAAAAGGCCCGGACAAATTTGGAATTAGCCAAAGATAAAATGGAACGGATGATCGTTGAAGTAAAGAAATCGGAAATAAAAGTATCAACAGCAAAAAGGGAATATGGGGCCTGGCAGTTAAGAAAAAGCAAAAAGTCTTTAGCAAATGAATATGTTGAAAAGCCTCATTTACCGGAAAAACCAGAGATAACCTGTGAGTCAGCAAGAAATTTGCGCAATAAAGGGTTTGAGGCACAGAGCCGGGGAGATTTGGATCAAGCAGTCCGTTACTATCAAGAGGCAATACTTGCGGATTCCACATATCCTGACCCGCATAATGATTTAGGCATTGTTTACGAACAGAAAGGATGGCGAGATCGAGCAAAAGGAGAATATTTAACCGTATTAAAGATTGCCCCGGATTACATAAAGGCTTATTCCAATTTAGCTCTTTTGTACGAACAGGAAGGCAATATTGAAAAAGCAATATATTATTGGCAGGAACGGGTCAGGCTGGGAAATCCTGGAGACAAGTGGACAGAAGTTGCGAGAAAAAGAATGGAAGAGTTAAAAGAAAGGTAAGTTATGGCAAGTATTGTTGTTGTTGGCGCACAGTGGGGTGATGAGGGAAAGGGGAAAATAATTGATATCTTTTCCGAATATGCCGATTATATCGTAAGGTACCAGGGCGGCAATAATGCCGGACATACGGTGGTAATTGGTGGAGAGAAATATGTATTGCATCTTGTGCCTTCGGGGATATTGCGCCGGAATAAAAAATGCATTATTGGCAATGGTGTCGTAGTCGATCCTGAGGCATTGATTGAAGAAATTAATTATTTAGAAACTAAAAAGGTTAATGTTGAAGGGAGTCTCTATATCAGTAATCAGGCGCATTTAATATTTCCTTATCATAAGTTATTGGATAGTTTGCAGGAGTCAAAAAAGGCATCGGCAAAAATAGGAACAACCAAACGCGGTATCGGACCTTGCTATACCGATAAGATTTCAAGGTCAGGAATTCGCATTATTGATTTGTTTGATAAAAAAGTATTTAGAAACAAATTAGCTCAGAACCTCAGGATGAAGAATAAAATTTTACAGCAGCAATATAATATTCGTGGTTTATCATTGGATAAAATTTATCGGCAATATCTCTTGTATGGCAGGAAGATATTTAAATATGTCTGTAACTGTTCCGTCTTGCTTGACGAGGCAATAAGGGCAAAAAAAAATGTTTTGTTTGAAGGGGCACAAGGAGCATTGCTTGATATTGATTTTGGAACTTATCCTTATGTAACATCTTCCAATACCACCGCCGGGGGAGCGTGTACCGGCGCCGGGGTTGGTCCAACGAGGATAAATAAGGTTATTGGCGTAGTTAAAGCATATACTACCCGTGTTGGTGAAGGACCGTTCCCCACGGAATTTTCCCAGAACATGATAAATGAGATACGCGACCGCGGTAGAGAGTTTGGCGCAACCACCGGACGACCAAGGCGATGCGGATGGTTTGATGCTGTGTTAGTCAGGCATGCAGTTCGGGTTAATGGGATTGATTCAATTGTTATTACAAAATTAGATGTCTTAAGCAGCTATAAAAAGGTTAAGGTATGTGTGGGATATAAATATAAGCATAAATATATCAAAGATTTTCCGGCCGCTACGGATATTTTGTGGCATGTGCGTCCGGTATATAAAACATTGGACGGATGGAAAGATGATATTTCTGGCGTATCTAAATTTCAAGACCTCCCCGGCAATGCAAAGAAATACGTAAAATACCTTTCAAAAATCTTAAACGTTCCGATCATGATGATTTCATTAGGAGAAAAAAGAGGCGAGTGTGCGTTATTGACAAAAAAAAATCCATTTTAAAAAAAATTCCTATACTTTGACGATCCCTTCTCCACAATGCATTGGCGGATCTTCGATGCAGCAAGACGACAGGGTATTACGCTTAGGTGATGCGGCTGCAGCACCGGAAATTTTTTTATATAATGAAAACCTGCGGTTTTCAACCTTTCCCTCCATAATGTTACTTGCTGGTAAGACCACAGGAAGTAAACAGGTTCATGTTGAAAGACAATGCTTATCTGGCGGTGGACACAGATGAAAAGATACAGATGTAGGATGTTAGATAATAAATATATATACGAGGTCATTTTTTTAGTTTGCTTTTTTCATTTTTCCAGTTTTTGTTTTTCAGCAAATGGAACGCAAGTGATTATTTTTGATGACAAAGTAGAAGCAGATGTATCTCTTCAGGGAGATGTTCGATGGAGTAATGAAAGAAGATTTAGCGGGTTAAAGTCTTTATTTGTATCCGGGGATAGTATAAATAATAGTTTTTGTTTAGAGTTTTTGAAGCCACTGGATATTGGGGAAAGGGATAAAATTATCTGTCATGTGTATCTTCCCGCGCACAATTCACCCAAAGGAATAATGATTAAATTTGAAACCGACAATGGAGTAATTTCAGGGCTTTACTGGGAAGGGATGCATGAGGTATTTAATGTCTCCGAGGGGCAGGCAATATATTATATGCAAAGGCTGCCGCAAATAGCTAGTTGGTCCGCTTTAGAGTTTAACGCCGATAGAGCAGAGATTAACAGTTCGCGGATTAAAAAGATAGAGTTTATCACTTTTGGCGGCGATGCTTACTGGGATAAGCTGGCGGTAGAGAGAGCGGTGGAATAAAAGCAGAGAGGTTTTACCGCGATTAAACTTGAGTATTCCCTGTAGCTTGCTACAGGGTGATCTTAGGGATAGTCAAGCTTAAGGAAATTTTTTAACGTATTAGGAAACAATAAGATTATCAAACTGTGGATAACTTGGGATTTAGGGTATAGTTTGGTATATTTAACTTGGAATTCCCCGCCCCTTGGGGCGTGGGATGATATAAGAAATTCCTTATCGACGTAGCGAAGCGGAGCTGATCGTGATACCCCGCTGCTTGCGGCGGGGAGAGTTCATTGTTAAGGGAAGGTTTGAAAACCGTAGGTTTTTAAATGGATAAAAAGATTCCGAAGGAATTTTTTTATTAACTAAATATTCTTGACTTTTATTATCAAGAGTGCTATATTTCACAGATAAGGGATGCAGAATATTATTTACCGATTTATCACCATTTTGATAATTTTATTAGTTTTTATTGTGCCGGATAGTATAGTTTTCGCCTGGGGCAGGCGGCCGCCGGATTTAATCAAAACTGAATCCGAAGGACCTATTCAACCGCGGATAGAAATAATTTTACCACCAAAAGAAACAATTAAAAAAGAAGAACATAACTTATCTACGGCCGCACCCCAGCAGACGGATTTACCGCGGAATGTACTTGAAATACAAACCGCTTTAAAAAACGCCGGTTATGACCCCGGACCGCTTGATGGGAAAATCGGCCCACAGACAAAAAATGCTACCCGGCAGTTTCAAAAAGAACATGAATTAGAAATTGACGGTAAAGCTGGCAAAAAGACCTGGTATAAACTTAGAAATTTTTTAAGCATTGAAAAGGAGGGAATAAATGAAGGTTCATAAGATATTAATTATCTTCGGCATAATCAGCTTGATTAGTTTAAACGGTTGTTCTGTTATTTTACAGAAGAGACACCCGTCAGATCAAAAACGAATTGAAGAACTGGAACGATTGGCACGGGAAAAAGATCGCCAGGCGCAGGAATTGCTTCAAGCAAAGAGACAACTTGAGCGGAGCCTAAGAAAAGAAATTGAAAATAAAACACTAAGTTTGGACATGGCTGAGCGCGGGTTGATAATTACCTTTGTTGCCGAGGTTTTATTTGATTCTGGAAAGGCCGAGATTAAGACCGAGGCAAGGAAGTCCCTTGATGAGGTGGCGAAGGTATTAAACGAAACGGTTGCCGACCGGGATATTTCAATCGAGGGGCATACGGATAATGTTCCGATTAAGCACTCAGGCTGGAAATCGAATTGGGAGCTTTCTACTGCGCGGGCCGTCAGTGTGTTGCATTATTTAGTAGACCAAAAGAATATTTTGCCGCAGCGGGTTTCTGCGACTGGTTATGGAGAACAGAAGCCAATCGCTTCCAATGACACAAAGGAGGGAAAAGCCAAGAATAGAAGAGTGGAAATTGTTATTTTACCGAAACAAGCAACCAGAATTCAGAAATTAGATGAACCTTCAGACCTTACGGGCAGCAGACCAATATATAAAAAATAAAAAAAGGAGGAAGCGGTGGATATAATAAAAAAGAATAATCAAACACTAATCTGGCTGGCAATAGTGGTTATCCTTATTTTTATGATTGTTAGTGTCAATGCAGCAAAGTCAAGAGAAATAAATAAGCTAAAAGGCACACTTAATCAAAGACAGAATGAGAACTCTATAGTGCAGGGTAGACTAAATAAGATGATGGATTCGTATCAGAGCCATAAGCAGGCGGTCGATAAACTCGATGCAACGATCAAAGAACTGAAACTTGAGAACCAATCTCTGCTCATCGAACTTGACGGTTTTACCAAGGTAAAGGAAAAACTTGCCAACGAACTGATCATTAAAAATGATCTGGAAGAAAAAATTGCTCAACTTGAAAAACGGGTTATGGATTTGACCGAGCAATTAAAACAGTCAAAAGCGCAGATTTTCTCCTTGGAGCGAAAATAATATTAGTAATTTTTTTTTAAAAAAATTCTTCACATTTTTCGTAGATGAATCTACCCTGCTTCGTATGTCAGGGTAGATTCATTTTGTAGAGGAATTATGTCCCAGCCAATAACTGTAACTAATCTTAAAAAAATAAAGCCCTATAAAAAGGGTAAAGTAAGAGATATATATGAAGTCGGTGATAATCTTTTAATTGTGGCTACTGACAGAATTTCCGCTTTTGACTGCATTTTACCTACCGGTATTCCTTTTAAAGGAAAGGTTTTAACGTTAATTTCAGATTTTTGGTTTAATTTTACAAGCTCGATTGTTAAGAATCACCTAATCAGTACATCGGTTTCAGATTTCCCATCTCTGATAAATGAGTATAAGGATATTTTATTCAGCCGTTCAATGCTGGTTGAAAAGACACTCCCCCTGGCGATTGAGTGTGTGGTCAGAGGATACCTTGCGGGTTCAGGATGGAAGGAATATAAAGAAAAAGGTGAGATTTGCGGCAATGTGATCCCCATGGGGCTAAAAGAGTCATCTAAACTACCAGAGCCGATATTCACCCCGGCAACAAAATCGGATGCCGGACACGATATAAATATAACGGAAGATGAAGCAAAAAAGATTATCGGGAATATTTTTGATGAAGTTAAAAGTATAAGTATCGAGATTTATAATGCCGCTTCGAACTTTGCATCTCAAAAAGGAATAATTATATCGGATACAAAGTTTGAGTTTGGGATAAAAGATGGCAAACTTCTTTTAATTGATGAAGTATTGACTCCGGACTCGTCACGTTTCTGGCCGCAGGATAAATATGAACCAGGCCGGGCACAGGAGAGTTTTGATAAACAGTTTGTCCGGGATTATCTTGAGCATATTGCCTGGAATAAACTTCCCCCTGCGCCACCCCTGCCAGATGATATTGTTAAAAAAACCAGTGAGAAATATATTGAGGTTTATAAGAGGATAACTGGCCGAGAATGGAACGATATAAACAGCTGATCATTTTACTATCTTTTATATTTTTGAATGGCTGTGTGTACATAACCTCTTCAGTTCCGACAAATTTACCTGTTTTGGAACCAATACCACAGGGAATTTATCACACGATTGAAACCGGACAGACATTGTGGCGGATTTCTCAAGCGTATAACATACCATTAGCTGAAATTATCCGTGCGAATAACATTACTGACGTTACCCAGATTAAAACCGGGGCAAACATATTTATCCCGGGAAAAGACGAAACGTTAAAGATTGAACCGTATAAAAGAGAAAAGATGAGGGATAAATTTGAGGCATTTATTTGGCCGGTTAAAGGCCGGATAACTTCGTTTTATGGCCGAAGAGGACGCCGTCGGCATTATGGGATAGATATTGCCGTACCTATTGGAAAAAATATATCTGCCTCGCGTTCAGGCAAGATTACCCGTGCCGGGCGCTGGGGTACATATGGAAAGATTGTTGAAATTGACCATGGTGATGGCTATACCACACGCTATGCGCATAATTCAAAAATTTTGGTAAAAAGAGGACAATGGATAAAACAAGGACAGGTGATTGCAAAATCTGGTTCTTCAGGGAAGTCCACCGGGCCGCATTTGCACTATGAGATACGTTATAACAACAAACCGGAGAACCCGGTATATTTTTTGCCTTAAAAAATCGCACCAGAATTTTCCACGGCTTGCTTCCAAGAATGAATGGCGAAAGATTGGCTGCGGTATATAACGCCTGATCGGCGATTTTTTAGTGCGAAATTGGATAAAATAAATACGCTTTCGTTCGCCAATGTAAAGAGTCAGATACGCCTTTGGCGTATCCGTGTATGAAGATTTTCCTTTGCTTGCGAAGGGGGATTTTCATGGAGGGTAATAATGGGGAAGAGTTTTTGTGTAGTTATTCTTGGGTTGATGATATTAGGATTTAATGGTTGTGCGACAACTCGTAGCAGTGACCGGGAAGAACTGGAAAAAATGCAGAGGCATGTATTCGAGTTAGAGACGGAGCTTAAGAGGCAAAAAGAGAAAAACCAGATGCTGCAAAGAGAACTTAGCTGCGATAAAGATCGCACCACAGAAAGTTCTTCCTTGCCCGGCGGTAAATTGACAAAGAATAAAGAAATTTCTAAAGAAGCGGTAAAACAGATCCAAACCGCACTGCGCAATGCCGGCTATTATACAGGAACGGTAGATGGGATAATCGGTCCGCGGACAAAAAAGGCAATAAAGACTTTCCAGAAAAAACATGGTTTAATCGCGGATGGCGAAGTCGGTAATAAAACATGGTTTAAGCTTAGCAAGTACCTTTATAAAAAGTAACTCAGAGTTTTAATATTAACAAAATATTTATATAAAATTAATACCAATGCTGCAGGTGCGGTGTTTACTTTGGTGTTTTTTGAAAATTTTGAAAAAAAACCATTTTTCTTACTGGCCGTGAAAAAATCTTGACAAAACTATTATTTTTTAGTATGTTAGTACCACTGTACAGAATTACCGTTTAGACCTATTATTATTGCTAAAAAATAATCGTTAATATTTTAGAGGAGAAATATTATGGCAAAAAAAAAGCCTGCCTCTTCAGGAAAAACCGAAATAGTTAAAAAAGCAACAGCTGTCTTCAAGAAAAAAGATAAAATTCAGTCACCAGAAATAAAAAAACAACCGCAGAAAATTATCCCGCAAATAAAGAAAATCAGAAAATTCAGTTATCCTTTCAGTAAAAATGATTCTTCAACACAGATACAGGAGAGTAAATTTTATACGGGTGTTCAGCCAGCAGCGGCTGAGGCCGTTGACACCGAAACACCGCCTTATGAGTTAAATGAAGTGCCTGCGGGATACGGCGATAATCTTATCGTTTTGCAAGTCCGTGACCCTTACTGGGCGCATGCTTACTGGGAAATAAGTCAGGAAAAAAGAACCGAGATAGAAAAAAAATATTTTTTGTCGCTGGATTTAGCCAGATGTGCTTTAAGAGTCTATGATGTAACCGGGGTAAGATTTAACGGTACGAATGCGAATTTTTATTTTGATGTTGAAATAAACAATGTTGCCGATAACTGGTATATAAATTTAAATAAACCCGGACACAGTTTTTGCGTTGATTTAGGTATTTTTACTGCCAGTGGTGATTTTGTGGTGATTGCCCGTTCGAATGTAATAAATACTCCGCTGGATGGTCCAAGTAATATTGTTGATGAAGAATGGATGGTAGTGGAAGAAGATTTTAATAAATTGTATGGTATGGCCCAGGGGATAGGGATGGGTTTAAGTTCCGCAGAACTTAGAGAGCTGGTTAAGGAAAGAATGAAATTAGAAATATCTTCTGGGGCAGTATCTTCTGGGGCAGTATCTTCCGGCGGTATTAGTGGTCTTAAAAGAAAACGTAAATTTAGACTCATCGCGGATACCGAGCTTATTGTTTACGGAGCGACGGAACCGGATGCAAAGTTGACCGTGCAAGATAAACCGATAAAATTAAATCCTGATGGAACCTTTAGTCTGCGGTTTGCCCTTCCTGATGGAAAACAAATAATACCAATAAAAGCCGCCTCTTCTGACGGCCTTGAGGAACGTGAGATTGTGTTTACGGTTGAAAGAAATAAAAAAGAATTAAGATAACCTGTAGTTTACTACAGGTTATCTTAATGAACGGAAAATGCAGGTATTTTCCGGGTTGTTAGACTGATTGTTTTTTAGCCACGGATAAAACACGGATTTTTAATAAGTAAATTGCTTAAATTCTACTGCTCGCCTTCCAAAATTTATTCCTTAGCCTCAGTGGGGATTTTTGTTATTGCTAACACCCACTAAAAATTTACATTAGAAATATTAAATAGTGGTAACTTAATGGTTAAAAAAAATAAATGTTTCAAAAAGATATATGCAAGTTTCGGGATATCTCGATAACGAGTCTAAAACCTATATGGGTTTAGATAATAAATCCTTCGGGCAAATTTTGCATTAGACAAAATTTGGGTTTAATTGATGTTGTATTTACGCCTCATCTTTTTTTCTCCGTGTTCAATCCGTGAAAATCTGTGGCTTTATATCTTTTATTTGGCGGCTGTAAGGAATTTTTTTATTTTTTGCGCCGCAAAAAATAATTTGGGTTGAATTTATGTATATCTTATGCTATATTAACACAATATGTATAATAACCCTCATCTCCATAAAAAGTCTATGCCAGAGCCTGTACCTTTGGGGTACAAAGGGTAACAGGTATCCGGGGTTATGGAGGTACCACAGAATCACTGTGGAAAGACGTAAGAGGTAAATGATGAGTGAAAAAGGTTATTTAAGTATTGTTCTTCATGGACATTTGCCGTTTGTGCGCCATCCGGAGCATGAAGATTTTTTGGAAGAGAACTGGTTGTATGAAGCAATCACCGAGACTTATATTCCTTTGATTGATATTTTTGAGTCGTTAGTTAAAGACAATGTTGATTTTCGCATAACCCTGGGACTTACCCCGCCGCTTTTATCCATGCTTACGGATAGTCTCCTGCAGGATAGATATCTTCGCTACTTGGATCGTTTAGTTGAACTTGCCAGCCGGGAAGCAGAACGTACACAGTGGCAGCCGGAGTATCATCAACTTGCCTTGCACTACTTGAGTAAAATTAATCATGTGCGCTATCTGTTTAAAGAAAAATACGAAAAGAATATTATAACGGCATTTAAAAAATTAGCTGTTCTGGGTAAGGTTGAAATAATTACTTCTGCGGCAACACATGGGTATATGCCACTGATGGATGTTTGTATGGAATCAATACGTGCTCAGATTCGTGCCGGCGTGGTTCAGTATCAAAGAATATTCGGCTGGAAGCCTAAAGGTATCTGGCTGCCGGAATGTGGATATACGCCGCAGATAGATAATATTCTTAGAGAAAATGGCTTGCGTTATTTTTTTGTTGATGCGCATGGAGTATTACATGGTATTCCGCGTCCTAAATATGGTGTTTTTGCCCCGGTATATTGCCGCTCGGGGGTGGCGGCTTTTGGACGGGACATGGAGTCATCTAAACAGGTATGGAGCGCAGTTGAAGGATATCCGGGTGACTATGTATATAGAGAATTTTACCGTGATATTGGTTTTGATTTGGATTTTGAATATATTAAACCCTATATCCATAAAGATGGAATAAGGATAAATACCGGGATAAAATATTATCGGATTACTGGCCGGGGAATTGAACATAAAGAGCCGTATGACCCGCACGTGGCCAGAGATCGGGCAGCAGAACATGCTGGTAATTTTATGTTCAATCGTGAAAAACAGGTAGAATATCTTTATGACCTAATGAAGAAAAAACCAATTATTGTTTCTCCATATGATGCGGAACTTTTTGGACACTGGTGGTATGAAGGCCCGCAGTGGCTCAATTTTCTGTTTCGGAAAATACACCATGACCAGAATATAATTAAAACGATTACGCCATCGGAATATCTGGAAAAATTTCCCCGTAATCAGGTCATTACCCCTTCGGTATCAAGCTGGGGATGGAAGGGTTACAGCGAGGTTTGGCTTGAAGGTTCTAATGATTGGATATATAGGCACCTACATAAGGCGTCATGGAGAATGACCGAGCTGGTACATGCCTACCCCAATGCCTCTAATTTGTTGAGACGTGCCCTAAATCAGGCCTTAAGAGAGTTATTACTTGCCCAAAGTTCTGACTGGGCATTTATTATGAAAACGCAGACTCATGTGCCGTATGCGGTGAAACGTACAAAGGACCATATTTTACAGTTTACAAAATTATATCATCAGATTAAGCATAACGCGGTTAATGAAGACTGGCTTTCAACTATTGAATATACCGATAATATTTTCCCAAATATTGACTACCGGATACATAAGTAAATGCAAAAATCAAATATCAAAAATCAAAATGGGAAATTTTCTTTTAGTCTCCATTTTTTTTAAAAAATGGAGAGGATAAATTAATGCCGAAGGCAGTAATTTATGTTAGACAAAAACAATATCCCCGCACATATTGCGATTATCATGGATGGCAATGGCCGCTGGGCGCATAAAAGGCATCTTACGCGGCTTAAAGGACATGAAGCCGGAGTAGCTACGGTAAAAAAAATAGTGCGTGAAGCCGGAGATTTAGGGGTTAAGATATTAACCCTTTATACATTTTCACAAGAAAACTGGAAACGTTCACGAAATGAAGTATTTGGCTTAATGAGTATTTTAAAGATTTATCTAAAAAAAGATATAAATCTGCTAAGGGAAAATAAGGTTAAATTGAATGTTATCGGCGACTTAAACGGTTTCCCGAAACCGATACAGCAGGTATTAAAATGGGCGATAGATGAAACAAGGCAGGGGACGGGACTGTTGCTTAACCTGGCTTTGAATTATGGTGCACGTCTTGAAATTGTTCATGCGATAAAAAAAATCGCGAAAAAAGTTCGAAATAATGAAATGAGATTATCGGAGATAAATGAGCAAGTTATCTCGGATAATTTGTATACGGCCGGTTTACCGGATCCGGATTTATTAATCAGGACAAGCGGAGAATTACGGCTGAGTAATTTTCTGCTCTGGCAGTGTTCGTATACAGAATTTTATTTTTCCAAAAGATTATGGCCGGAGTTTACCACCGATGATTTTCATGATGCAATATTTTCTTATCAAAACCGCCATCGACGCTATGGGGGAAGAGAATGAATGATGTAATGCTTGGCCGGAGATTTTTTAGTTCGATAGTCTTGACCTTTGTGGTGATCCTGGCAGTTTTCTTTTTGCCGGGATGGTTTTTTAGTTTGATTGTTACGCTTTTGATTGCCTTTGGATTGCATGAATTTTATACGTTAATTGAAAAAAAAGGCCTATTGATTTATAAATATTTTGGTATTTTTATTGGCGTGTTGCTGCCGATAACTATTTTTCTTAGA
Source organism: Candidatus Omnitrophota bacterium (assembly GCA_043821285.1). GTDB lineage: Bacteria > Omnitrophota > Gorgyraeia > B26-G9 > JBDRCZ01 > JBDRCZ01. The sequence continues at coordinate 19,056 of JBDRCZ010000056.1, forward strand.
TTTGAACCGACGAAAGGCTGGGAATTATTTTTTATTACTTTTGTAACGTTCATGCTCTTTATCGCCCAATTTGCCCGGCGGGACAGTTCGCAGGCAATTGTCGGGATATCCACGACAATGTTTGGCATATTTTATGTAAGCTGGTTTTTTAGTTTCTTGATAAAAATAAAATATTTGCCTTACGGGGGCGCGCTGGTTAGTTTTTTGCTGCTAGTTACAAAATCCGGTGATATTGGGGCGTATTTTATCGGCACAAAATTCGGCCGGCATTCTTTAATTCCGAGAATTAGTCCTTCAAAGTCAATCGAAGGTACGATTGGTGGACTGCTCTGCAGTGTTTTTGCGGCAGCGGTAAGCGGTATATATTTAAATCAAGTACCGTTTGTGCATCTGATGACGATGGGCTTAGGGTTAGGGATAATTGGCCAGATTGGTGATCTTTGTGAGTCATTGATTAAACGAGACTGCAATGTAAAAGATTCCGGTACATCCCTGCCTGGCATGGGCGGAGTTTTGGATTTAATTGATAGTCTTTTATTTTCTACGCCAATTTTTTATTTTTATATCAGTCACTTTAACCTCTCATGAATTAATACCGAAAACAATAATTTAATGAAAAATATATCAATTTTAGGCTCTACCGGTTCAATTGGCGTAAATGCCCTGCGGATTGTCGATTTATATAGAGATAAATTTAACATTGTTGCTCTGAGTGCCTGTACTAATGTTGAGCTTTTGTCTGAACAGATTAAAAAATATCATCCGCAAATTGTCGCGGTGCGGGATGAAGAGATTGTAAAGAAATTACGCCGGAGAATAAGAGCCAAAAATGTTAAAATATTATCCGGTATTGAAGGGTTAATTGCGGTTGCTTGCATTAAAAGTTCAGATTTAGTCGTTATTGCCACTGCCGGAAGTTTGAGTTTATTTGCCGTACTTGAAGCAATCAAAAGAAAAAAGACGATTGCCTTGGCAAATAAAGAGCCCCTGGTTATGGCCGGTGAAATTATTGTCGGCCTGGCAAAAAAAAACAAAGTTAAAATCATCCCGATTGATAGTGAACATTCGGCAATATTTCAATGTTTGTCCTTACAACGGACGAATGAATTAAAAAAGATTTATCTAACTGCTTCTGGAGGTCCGTTCTATAAATTGCCGCAAAAATGTTTTAGGAATATTAGGTTAAAACATGCCCTGCAGCATCCCCGCTGGAAGATGGGGAAAAAAGTCACGATTGATTCAGCAACAATGATGAATAAGGGGCTGGAAATAATTGAGGCAAAGTGGTTGTTTAACGTTTCCATAGATAACATCGAAATATTAATTCATCCGGAGGCAATCATTCATTCTATGGTCGAATTTGTCGATGGCTCGATTATTGCCCAACTGGGTATTACGGATATGCGCCTGCCGATACAATATGCTTTGACTTATCCGAATAGGTTGCCTTCGAGGTTAGATCATGTTGATTTTACCAAGACTAAAAGGCTTTCCTTTGACCGGGCGGATGTGTGTAAGTTTCCCTGCCTTAAAATAGCTATCCGTGTTGCTTATGAGTTAGGGATAATGCCGGCCGTGTTAAATGCAGCCAATGAAGTTCTCGTCGAGCTGTTTCTTAAAGAAAAAATAAGATTTACCCAGATACCGTTATATTTAAATAAAGTGCTTAAAAAATTTAAGAATGTAAAAAATCCTGATTTAGATCAGATATTATCCGCAGACCAAATGGCGCGAAGAGAGACAGAAAACCTTGTCCACTTCGGGAGTGGACGAGGTTAAGGTTATGTACGCAAAGCCGCAAAGTAGTAAAGAACGAGAAATATAAAAGAATTTTGTATTATGTAAATTCTGTCAAAAACATTGAAGGACAGATATTAAATTATGCGAATATTTAGGAAAGTATTTTTAACCAGCTCTATTCTGTTAAATATTGCGGTTTTTTCTTTAGGAATGTCGCCGGAATTTTTCGAAAATTTGACCGGGATTGTGACCTTTATTTTTGTTTTGAGTATTCTTGTCCTCGTGCATGAAGCCGGGCATTTTTTTATTGCTAAAAAAGCAGGGATAAAGGTAGAGGTCTTTTCTTTAGGATTTGGCCGGAAGATTTTGAAACGGAAAATTGGCGATACCGAGTATTGCCTTTCCAGTCTGCCGCTCGGCGGTTATGTAAAAATGGCCGGGGATGAACCGCAGGAAGAACGCGAAGGAACCCCCTGGGAATATTTATCTCAACCACCGGGAAAAAGGGCGTTGGTGGTGTTTGCCGGACCATTGATGAATTATATTTTTGCCTTTTTTGTATTTGCCCTGGTGCTTTTTATCGGCAAACCAGAGTCATCTACAAAAATTGGCCCGCCAGAGGAGGGTAAACCGGCCCAACTATCAAATCTTTTAATCGGAGATGAGATAATTGCGATAAATAAAATAAATGTACGTTCGTGGTATGAAATGGTCGAAACAATACGCAATAATAAAAATCCCAGAAAACAGCTTACAATTAAAAGAGGGACGCAGATATTTGATGTGGTAGTTCAGGCAAACATGGAAGAGAAAAAGGATATTTTAGGCCGGGATATTTATGTGCCGGTCATTGGTGTTGTGCCTTATTTTTCCCGGACCGTAGAAGGATTCACAAAAGATTCTCCGGCAAAAGATATCGGCTTACAAGTAGGCGATGAAATTGTTTCGGTTGAGGGAGAGGATGTTTTAGATGGGTTGACAATATTGGATCTAATTTCCCAAAAACAGGACAAGATAAAATTAAGCGTGCTCAGAGATGGTAAAAAGATTGATTTCCAGGTTGTGCCGGATATTATAACGGTTAAAGAAAATGATGAAAAATTAGCTGATCTTGGAATAATATTTTCACAGGATATCGTTATATTAAAATATGGCATCTGGGGAGCGTTTTCTCATGCCGGGGGTGAAATTTTTAAATTAACCCGGCTTACTTATACTGCTTTTGGCCGGTTATTTACCGGTAAGATGTCGCTTAGAAAAGCCGGGACAGGGCCGGTAGGCATTGCGTTTATTTCTATTCAAATTGCCGCAAAAGGAATAATTTATGTATTGCTCTTACTGGCATCATTAAGTGTTAGTCTGGCAATTGTTAACCTTCTTCCATTCCCGGTGCTTGACGGCGGTCATATCTTATTTTTACTTATTGAAAAAATCAGAGGTAAGGCACTCTCTTTACAAGTGCAGGAAAATATAAATAAAATAGCAGTTGCGCTGTTGATCTTGCTTTTTTTGTACATTACATGGTCAGATCTTGAAAAATTTAAGATTATTGATAATATAATAAAAAAATTTCCTTTACATAAATGATTGATTGCTCTATCAAGATTATAGGATATTACAGCCGGGTAATCAGACTTTGCAGTATCGGAAATTTTTTTATCTGCTTGAAAACTGTCGTGTTCAAGCTTTCCCTTTTGAGATTAGAACATTTAATATTAGAAATTATTTAGGATTTAGTGCTTCGAATTTGGAATTTCAAGGCTTTGCTTGCAATCTCTGATTGCATATTAAAAGGATACGTAATTTTGACAAAACGTATTACTTTATGATAAAGGAACAGGGAATTATTAAGCTATAATGGTTATAAAACGTCGAAAAACACGGGTAGTTAAAGTTGGGAATTTAAAGATTGGCGGTAATAATCCGGTTTCTGTCCAATCAATGACCAAGACGAAAACCCATGATATAAAAAAGACCGTTTTAGAGATAAGACGGTTAGAAAAAGCCGGCTGCGAATTGGTCCGGGTGGCGGTGCCGGATATGGCTGCGGCCGGGTGTATTAGAGAGATAAAAAAACGCATAACCGTACCGATTGTTGCGGATATCCATTTTAATTATAAATTAGCGATTGCCGCGATAAGTAGTGGCGCGGATAAGATAAGACTTAATCCCGGGAACATCTATGAACGCAAACAATTGATTAAAGTGCTAAATATTGCAAAGGAGAAAAACATTGCTATTAGAATTGGCACAAATGCCGGCTCGGTTAAAAGAAAAAGCCAGAGTATTGTTGATTCTTTAGTTGGAGGTGTCTTAGAACAAGTGCGTTTTTTTGAACGCCATAAATTCTATAATATTGTAATTTCTGTAAAGGCCTCAGATGTTATTACAACAATTACGGCCTATCGTAAGATTGCTAAAAGCTGTGATTATCCCTTACATCTCGGGGTTACTGCCAGCGGTACTCTTTTTTCCGGAGGGATAAAGTCCGCAATTGGTATTGGTGCATTACTTGTTGAGGGAATAGGGGATACGATTAGAGTCTCGTTAAATACCCGTCCGGAAGAGGAGATTGTTACTGGCAGAGAGATTTTGAGTTCACTGAGAGTTAGGTGTTTTGGTCCGGAAATTATTGCCTGTCCGACTTGCGGACGTTGTGAAGTAGACTTGATAAAAGTCGTACAAAAATTTGAACAGAAATTAAAGGCGTTGCCTTGGAAAACTAAGTTAGCCGGTATAAAAGTGGCAATAATGGGCTGTGTGGTTAACGGACCGCAGGAAGCAAGAGATGCAGATTTTGGTGTGGCCTGTGGACGAAACTGTGGTATAATTTTTAAAAAGGGTAAGATTTTAAAAAAGGTCAAAGAAAATAAATTAGTTTATTCATTATTTCAGGAGATAAAAGATGCATTTGTCTAAAACGTTAATGCCGACATTAAAAGAGAATCCGAGTGATGCCGAAACAATAAGCCATAAGCTGATGCTTAGAGCAGGGCTTATCCGGAAGCTTTCCAGCGGGGTGTATTCATATCTGCCGCTGGGATTAAAAGTGCTTAAAAAAGTTGAAAAAATCGTGCGGGAAGAAATGGATAAAGCCGGGGCATTAGAGGTGCTTTTGCCGGCTTTGCAGCCGGTGGAGCTGTGGCAGCAGACCGGCAGATTTGAAACTTTAGGACAGGATTTGATATCGTTTGTTGACCGCCATGGCAAAAGAATAGTGCTTGGGCCAACCCATGAAGAAGTAATAACCGCTTTGGTAAAAAACGAGGTGAGTTCCTACAAACAGTTGCCGCTTATAATTTACCAGATTCAGACAAAATTCCGGGACGAGGTACGGCCAAGATTTGGAGTTATCCGCTGCCGGGAGTTTATGATGAAAGATGCCTATAGTTTTGACACTGATGTTCAGGGATTAGATATAAGTTATAAAAAAATGTATGCCGCCTATTGTGCGATCTTAAAAAGATGCGGATTATCATATATTGCGGTTCAGGCTGATCCGGGGATTATGGGTGGTGATGAATCAAGCGAGTTTATGGCTGCGGCCGAACACGGAGAAGATATAGTCGTGCATTGTACAAATTGCGGCTATGCGGCAAGCATTGCTAAAGCAGAATGCCGGGATCCAGTTGCGGTTACATATAAGCCTTATGAATTACTGCCCATGGGAGAAATTGAAACGCCGGGAATTACTTCCGTAGCTGATGTAAGCACCTTTTTAAAAGTCGAGCTGGATAAATTAATGAAAACAATGCTTTATATTACTAAAGATGAAGAAATAGTTGCGGTGCTTGTTCGAGGTAATTATGATGTAAATGAAGCAAAATTATGCCGTATTTTAAAAACAAATAATCTCAAAATGGCCGACCGCCAGACAATAGAAAAAATAACTAACGGAGAAATGGGATTTAGCGGACCGGTCGGACTTAAAAATGTTAAGATTATTGCCGATTTTTCAGTCAAAGACGGCAATAATTTTATTACCGGCGCAAATAAGAAAGACCAGCATTTGACTAATGTAAATCCATGGCGTGATTTTGATGTTCATGTCTGGGCGGATGTACGTTGTTTTACCGCGCAGGATTTATGTCCAGGTTGTCAAAGTCAGGTAACCGTCCAGCGGGCAATAGAAGTAGGACATGTATTTAAGCTGGGCACAAAATATACCAGAAGTCTTAATGCCTTTTATCTTGACGAACAGGGCCGGCAAAACCTGATAATTATGGGATGTTACGGGATTGGCGTAAGCAGAATAATTGCCGCGGTCGTAGAGCAAAATAATGATTGTGAAGGGATTATTTGGCCGGAAGAGATTGCCCCGTATCAGGTGGTGATTTTACCGTTGAATATTGACAATAAAGCTTTAAACGATACCGCAATTAAAATTTATAACCAACTACTTAAGCTGGGGATTGATGTTTTGATTGATGACCGAAATGAACGTGCCGGGGTTAAATTTAAGGACGCAGATTTATCCGGTATTCCGCTGCAAGTTATTATCGGAGAAAATTCACTGGCAAAGAAAAATGTTGAAGTAAAGATAAGAAAAATAAAAGAAAAAATTGTTGTGAAACAGGATTTAGTAATTGAAGAGATTTGTAAAATCTTAAAACCACATGACAATTCAAAATTAAAAAACAAAAAGTAACCACAGATTGCTCAGATTGCACAGATAGTTATTTTAAAAATAAATGAGATATCAATGATGAATAGATTTTTGAGAGTAATTAGTTGTATAATGCTATTTTTTATCCTAGGTTGTGCGACCGAATTTAATCTTGCAACAAAACAGGAAGAGATTATTTCCATTTCTACGGATCGTGAAGTAAATATCGGACGTTCTGCTTCCCAGCAGGTTGAGAAAAGATTTAAGGTTTTGGAAGATATTGAGGTACAGAATCGTGTTTCTGAAATTGGCCGGCGTATTGTCGCGGTTTGTGACCGGCAAGATATATCGTATTATTTTAAAGTATTAGATGAAGATGAAAAGAATGCCTTTGCCCTACCGGGGGGATATGTGTATATCTTTTCCGGATTAATGAAAGATATAGAAAATGATTCTGAACTCGCGACAGTTTTAGCGCATGAAGTTGGGCATATTGCTGCAAAGCATGCTGTAAAACGTATGCAGGCAGCATTAGGTTACGAACTGCTAATAATAATTGCCTCACAAACAGCAGAGAACAGCACCTCCTTTGCCAGAATTAATCAAGGGATTAATGAATTATTTCTTGCCTATTCCCGGGAAGATGAGCTCCAGGCCGACCGGCTGGCCGCGCGCTATATAAAAAAAGCGGGATTTTCTCCCGCGGCCGTAGTTACCTTTCTGGAAAAGTTAAAAAAAACAAAATGGAATGAGCCGCTAAGACAGCAGTATCTACGTACGCATCCTTATATTGATGACCGCATCAGAGTAGTAAAAGAGGAGCTTTACGGAAGTTACGATTTCAAAGATTATATTAATATTAGTGAATAGGGGGGAATATGGACGATTTTATAAAGGATGATTTTACTACGGAAGAAACCTGGCGGATTTTTAGGATTATGGCGGAGTTTGTTGATGGGTTTGAGACCCTTGCCAAAATAGGACCGGCGGTGTCTATCTTCGGTTCTGCCAGGATGTCAAAAAACAATCCATATTATCGGTTAGCTCAAGACATTGCGTTTTTTCTCGTAAAAGAGGGTTATGCGATAATTACCGGCGGCGGACCGGGCATAATGGAAGCGGCGAATAAAGGGGCAAAAATTGCCAAGGGAAAATCGGTCGGTTTAAATATACACCTCCCCCTGGAGCAGAAACCAAATCCATACATATCAACCTTACTGGAATTCAGATATTTTTTCTGCCGTAAAGTAATGTTTGTAAAATATGCTAAGGCATTTGTAATTATGCCAGGCGGTTATGGCACCCTTGATGAGCTTTTTGAATCGATAACCTTAGTCCAAACCAAACGCATTCAACCGTTTCCGATTATCCTGGTCGGCAGTAAATATTGGCAAGGATTAAAAAAATGGATAGAAAAGGTATTATTAAAACACGGCTATATTACGAAAAAGGATTTAAATATTATTAAAATTGTAGATAAGCCGATGGATGTTGTTTGTGAAATAAAAAGATATTATCAGCTGCTTGGGAGTAAGAGTTAGAATTTATGAACTGGATAAGTGCAACAATTGGAATTAATATTGGGTTTAAGTTAGGGGTAGTATTAATCCTGATTATTTCTTTTTTAGAAAATAGAAATAAGGTTATTTGTTGGTGGATAATTGGCTGGTTCTTTCTGATCTTACACAGTATTTTTAATTTTATTCTTCTGGAAAATGGGAATACGATGACTTTTTTCATCAACGACATGTGTCTGTCCATAGCCGCAGTTGCATTTTTAGAAAGTATCGGACATATGAAATACAAGATTTACGGTCAGCATCACTGGATTAGCATAAATTTATTTATTTTAAGCGGGTTAATTGTTTATTATTTAACTTTTTTTCGGCGAGATTATCAGTTAAGTGATAATTTTGTTTCGTTAATTAATGGGATATGCTTAGTGATTTGTTCTATTTATTATTTTAGATCCGAGAAAATTTGCCCTTCAACGCAGTTTATTTTTGTCGGGCTTTTGATCGGGGGGATACATTCTTTAATTTATTCCATACTTGAGCCAAGACATTGGCTTACCCATTCGCGGTTTATCTTATCAGGTCTTTTTTCCCTGATTTTCGGGATTGGCTTGATTATCCGAAGTTTTGAAAATTTACTCCGCAGAAAGATTTTAACCGAGATGATGAGTAAAAAACTTTCCTTTATTGACAAAATATCTAAGTCCGTTACCCGTCCGGTTAATTTAGATTTGATTTTAGATGATGTTTTAGGAAAAGTTTTAGAGTTAAGCGGTATTGATTGCGGCTGTATCTATGTTTTTGATGAAGTTAAAGAAGAATTGGTTGTCAGGGTAAGCCGTGGATTTTCCTACCGGTATATTCAACATTATGGACGTTTGAAAAAAGATGAAGGGATCGCGGGTATGGCGATTATGAAACATCATGCGCAAATCATTGATGATCTACGTGATTTAAAACAACAAAAAGAATTTAATATTGCCCGACAGGAAAAAGTGGTTACATTAATCAGCATTCCGTTAATCAGCAAAGAGATAATTGTTGGGGCGCTGGATATTGCCGCGTTTGATAAAAAAGTATTTGATAAACCGCAGCTTCAACTTTTATCCTCCATTGCCGATGCGATTGCCGTGTCTATTGAAAACACTAAGCTCTACAACAGTATGGAACAGATTTATATGCATACGATTACCGCCTTAGCTAAAGCGATTGATGCCAAAGACGCATATACGCGCATGCACTCGGAACAGGTTGCCATGTATGCTGCGTTTATTGCTGATGAGCTTAATTTATCGGACGAAGAGAAGGAAAAATTAAAATTGGCCTGCTGTTTACATGATATCGGCAAAATTGCGATTGACGATTCCATATTAACAAAGCCTACCGCACTTAATGATCAGGAGTGGAAAATCATGAAATCACATTCCCAAAAAGGTGCGGATATTTTAGAACCGCTGCAATATTTATACGGCCGGCCGGATGGCATACTCGACCTGATAAAATACCATCACGAGCGTTGTGATGGCAAAGGCTACCCCCAGGGCTATTTGGATAAAGATATTCCCTTAGGGGCAAAGATTCTCACGATTGCTGATGCTTATGATGCGATGATTACGGATCGTGCATACCGCAAGGCCCTCACCTCGGAAGAAGCGCGTAAGGAACTATTACGTTGTTCGGACACGCAATTTGATGCAAAGATTGTCAAGGTTTTTTTAAGAGTATTAGACAGACTGGATGATGAGGGGCATAAAAAATAATAAAAATAATAAAAATAATAAATTTTCCGCAAAGCCGCCAAGCAGGCAAAGAAATATATGGTATGAATAACCAAAAAGGAGAATAAAACTATGGGTGTTACGTATGTTGAAGGTCAAGTGAAAGGATTATCGGGTAAACAAGAAAACGTGAGATTTCTTGTAGATAGTGGTGCAACATATTCGCTTTTGCCAAAAGCGGTGTGGGAAGCAATAGGCCTCGTGCCTAAACGAAAACTGTCGTTTACGCTTGCTGATGGTACCATAGTTGAAAGACAGGTGTCGGAAGCATTAGTTAGCTTCCCGCAAGGAGAAGCGCATACACCAGTGATTTTAGGTGAAAAAGATGATGAAGCATTGTTAGGAGTAGTCACCTTGGAGATTTTGGGCCTGGTATTTAACCCTTTTAATCGCACACTTCATCCTATGCGGATGTTATTATATTAATGTAAAAAGTTGAATTAAAAATTTAAAATACTTCCTTTGTCAAGACCAAAGTTAAGGGAATTTAAGGTGAGGAATTTTCTAAAGAAGCCTCACCTTGTTTAAGCCCTCCTTTCGTCAAAATTTACTGTACTCTCAAAAAACTTGCCTCTTAAACGCCTCTGCATGCAACGATCTCAAAACGAATCAATCCCAGATATGGCGGAAAACTTTGTTTACAAGATTAAAGAACCAAAAATTACCAATGGGCGCGTATATCCTGGAGGCAAATGCTTCGGGTAAAAAAAGCCGGCAGTTACTTCTGGTAAGTAATGCCGCCTGTGTGTTAAAGACATCACCAAGCCAGGCGCTGGTGTATTTTTGCAATGCTAATGACGGAGCGCCGATTGCTGATGCCGTGGTTTGCCTTTGGGAGAGATTTTATTCCAATGGGAATTGGCAGTGGATAGAGCAGAAAAAGAATACGGATAAAAACGGCCTTTGTGTGTTTGATTTGAAAAGCGCTGATAACCGCAAAGAAATTTTTGCTGCCGCGGTGCGGGAAAATCAGCAGGCGTTTAGCTTAGGCAGCAGTGATAATTACCGCAGGAATGATCTGCTGTGGAAAGTTTACGCGTTTTGCGACCGTCCGGCGTACCGGCCGAATGAAACAGTTCAGTGGAAAATTTTTGCCAGGGCTTATGACCAAGGGGGATATTCTACGCCGGCAAATAAGAAAATCAAATATCAGATTTATGATCCGCGCAATACAAAGATAAAGGAAGAAATGGTCGGTTTAAATTCCTTTGGCTCTGCCTGGGGTGAGCTTGAGCTTACAGAAGTCATGCCTTTGGGAGAGTACCGGGTGAATTTTTATAGTGTGGAGACCTTGCCGGGGGGTAAAAAAGAAGAGTATATTGGCAGTGCCGTGCTATTTCGACTGGAAGAATATAAATTGCCGGAGTTTAAGGTAAGTATCAGTACTCCCCTTGAAAACGGCAAAAAGAAGATATTTCAAACCGGCGGCATAGTTGAGGCAAAGATTCAGGCGGACTATTATTTTGGCGGGCCGGTGGCGAATGCTGATGTTGAGGTGCTTGTTTATCAAAACCCGTTTTATCATTTTTGGTATCCAGAGCGCGATTATCCATGGTATTACAAGGATATGCAGACAAGTTATGAGCAATACCGCAATTATCGCGGCGGTCAGATAGTAAAACGCGAGCAGATAAAGACAGATGTTCAGGGCAGGGCAATCGTAAAGTTTCAAAGCCCGCAAAACTCAGGCGGGGATTTTGAATACCGTATTGAGGCGCGGGTCACGGATTCATCACGCCGGGAGATTATTGCGCAGGACACGGTTAAGGTAACCATGCAGGGATATTATGTGTATCTTAAAAATAAGCATAATCTGATTAAGCCTCAGGATAAGGTAGAGATAGATATTAAAACCCTGGACGCAAATAACCAGCCGTATTTGGCCCAAGGCACGATAAAGGTGACCCGGGATTATTGGTTTGAAATCTGGGTTGCACCGGACGGCCGGGAAATAAAGGGCCAGGAGCTGGAACTACTGCGAAAAAAACATGAACTCTTTCCGCCGCAGACATCCTCCGGCAGTAAAGACTGGCAGTTGAAATTCCGCGGCTATGAGCAGGAGGAGATCTTAACGCGCACAATTAAAACCGACGAGCAGGGCGAGGCAGAGTTTAGTTTTGTGCCGGAACACGAAGGCTATTACTGTGTTAACTGGTACAGTAAAGATAAGCGAAAAAATCCGATCAATGCTCAGACAACTGTCTGGGCCGCGGATAATCAGACAACCGAGCTTGGCTACCGGCATGGAGGTGTTGAGATTATTATAGATAAAGACACATTTAAAAGCGGGCAGACCGCGCCAATAATGTTAAGTGTGCCGGTAAACGACAGATATGTTTTATTCAGCGTAGAGGCGGATGATTTTTACAGCTATGAGCTTTTGCATTTAAAGGGCACGGTTAAATTTATTGAACTGCCGATTAAAGAGTCTCATGTGCCGAATATTTTTCTCAGCGCGGTAATGGTCAGTGACCAGCAGATATTTATCGATACAAAGCAGGTGGTTGTGCCGCCGGTTGAGCATTTTATTGATGTTGCGGTAAACGCGGATAAAGCTCAGTACCAGCCGCAGGAATCCGGCAAGTTTTGGGTAATGACAAAAGATCACAAAGGTAATCCTGTATCCTGCGAGTTAGCATTAGGGGTGGTGGATGAGTCTGTATATTATATCCAGTCGGATTACGACCTAGACCCCAGAGAGTTTTTCTACGGGCAGAAGCGGTCTGCTCATATCCAGACCCAAAGCACATTTAATCAGAAAAGTTATATTTGTCTGGTAAGAGGCGCGAATGAACAGCTTGTTGACGTGCGGTATAAAGGTAACCGGCAGGATTGGAATGAGGAAGGAGATGTAGGTGGTAAATATTCTGCGGTGTCATTAGATGGTCGTTTAGGTTTTGATGCCTCTACCCTGAGAGAGGTTTGTAAAAGCGAAGTAGCTGTAGAAGAAATGAGTGGCATTAAAAAATGTATTTCTGCCGGCTCGATGGACTTTTATGATGATAAAGCAAAAGAGGATTTTGAGCAAAAACCAGTTATAGACAAAAATGGCATTTTTTCACCTTCACAGGGGGCCTCAGCTGCGGTGCAGGTTAGAAGTGATTTTCGTTCGACAATATTCTGGCAGCCGGATATAGTTACGGATAAAAACGGCCGCGCAGAGGTTGATGTTAATTTTGCGGATTCTTTAACCGCATGGAAGGCATGTGCACGGGTCTTAAGCCCGGTTAATCAGTTTGGTATTGCTTACACTTCAGTGCGGACTAAAAAACCTTTGATTGTCCGGCTGCAGGCGCCGCGCTTTTTTGTTGTTGGGGACATGGCAGCAGTATCCGGTGTGATTAATAATAATACGGATGAGAATCTTACGGTCACGCCGGTTTTAAAGGTTAAGGGTCTGGTTATCAGCGGGCTCTATTCCGGCGGCAGGGTCGTAAAGGGTGAGCAGGGTCCGGTTAAGGTAAAGGCTAATAGCCAAGAGCGGGTTGACTGGGCAATATCCGTGCAGGAAGTTGGAACGGCAAAAATACAGGTAACTGCACAAGCTGACAAATACGCAGATGTCATGGAAAGGACATATCCTGTATATGAACACGGCATGGAAAAATTTATTGCCAGAGCCGGTAAACTGCGCGCGGATGAGGCTGTCTTAACCCTTGATCTGCCTAAAGAGCGCGGTAAGGGGTCAACGATAATGCAGGTGCAGCTTAGCCCGAGCATGGCAGTTACCATGCTCGATAGCCTGCCGTATTTGATTGATTATCCTTACGGGTGCGTGGAGCAGACCATGAGCCGGTTTTTGCCGGCAGCAATTTGTTTAAATACGCTTAAAGATTTAGGACTGGATCCGGATACGGTTATGCGTAAAATTTTCGGCGGTATTGAGCCGGCATATACGGAAAAGACACACAGTAAAGGAAAACAGGATTTAAATAAATTAAATGACATGATTAAAAAAGGCATGGAGCGTTTATATGATTTTCAGCATTCAGACGGCAGCTGGGGCTGGTGGAAAGAAGGAGAGAGTGATCATTTTATGAGCGCTTATGTTCTCTGGGGGCTTTCGTTAGCGCATCAGGCGCGGGTGGAGGTAAAAAGAAATATTATTGAGCGCGGAGCCGCTTATTTAGAAAAAGAGATCGTAGAGGAAGAGGACAATTATGATCTTCAGGCATGGATACTGCACGCATTATCTAATTACCGCGCGGTCTTTGATAAAGGCCGGGCTAAGGAATTTGAGCAAAAGGCATTGGATAATCTTTGGAAAAACCGGGACAAGTTAAACGCTTATACCCGGGCACTGCTGTCCTTGTCCGCGCATAATTTCAAAGACGAAGAAAAGGCACGAATTCTGGTACGCAATCTGGAAAACGGGGTAAAGACAGATGATACCCCGGACACTTCAGCGATCCAGCGCGGCAGCCAAAAGTCAGAGGAGGCAGTTATTGGTACCGCACATTGGGGAGAGGATGGTATCTACTGGCGCTGGTCAGACGGCGGGGTTGAGGCAACCGCGTTTGCTTTAAAGGCGCTGGTGACAATAGACCCTGAGAATAAGCTGATTGAGCCGGTAAGTAACTGGCTGTTAAAAAACCGGCGCGGCAGTCAGTGGAAAAGTACCCGGGATACAGCGATTGTAATCATGGCCTTTAATGATTATTTAAAACAAAGCGGCGAAAGGATTGAGACGGTAATCACGATTGAGGCAAAGAATAATTATGAATACCTTGTGTTTGAGGATTTAAAGCCAGCGGGTTTTGAAGCAGTACAGGTAAAAAGCGGGGAGCCGATGTATGCAAAAGAGCTAAAATCTGCGGCAGTTGAACGGAGTTTTGGCAATACAGTGAAGAAAAAATCCGCGGTTTTAGAATCTAATTCCTTAACCGGTGTACCGTTATCTGGTCAGGAGGATACGGAATATACCGGCCGGACCCGCTGGGTATACCAGGAACTACGCGACCGCAAGACAGCCTTATTTATCGATAAACTGCCGGAAGGGGTTTGGGAAATACGCTATGAATTAAGGGCAGAGGTTCCGGGCAGGTTTCATGTCCTGCCAATAACCGGGTACGCGATGTATGTGCCGGAAATCCGGGCAAACGGCCAGGAGATTAGGGTTGAGGTGAGTGAATAAAAATTTATCCGCGGAAGCTTTAGCAAAGGGGAATAAATTTTTTGTGCGAAGCAAAAAAAATATGGGTCAAAACAAAACACGGGGGTCAGCTATTTAGATTTTTATCAACCCCGCATGTGCGGGATTTCGCTTAATGCATATATTAAGATTCTCAAGAAAAAACATCCTAACAATTAGATGATGCCTTATAAAAATTTGTCAAATCACCCATAGCTGATTAAAAAGAAAGCATAATGCCTAATTTTAAGATAAAAAGGAAAAAAGAGTTTTAAAAAGCAAGGATTATGCGGTATAATTGTTGTAGGGAGATTAAAATGAATGACGATACCAACACATTACTTGAATCATTGTTGAGAGTATCTCGTTTAAAGTCGGTGGGAAATGTTTTCACCAAATTGCTGGAGAAAAATAGTATTACAAAACGATGTTTTGCTACGAGAGGTGAATATGCATGAATCACATTTGATTGAACCGATAATCAAGGGAATCGCGGAACACGCAGAAAAAGAAGGAGCGCGTGTCGTATCTAGGGTAAGGTTAAAAGTCGGAGAGTTTACCGGGGTGCGTGAGGAATCATTCCGCGAGACATTTGCTGTTTTGGCAAAAGGGACGGTGCTTGAAAATGCCGAGCTTGAAGTTACCTTTTTTCCTGGGTCAAGGATAGAGGTGGTATCATTCGACATAGAATAGCCAAGGTCAGCGATAAGAATGAGTAATGAAATAACAAGGGGTCGATTCGATAATAGTAATGAAGAGAAAGTCTGTAGACCTTAAATCCAAATGACAAATCCCAAATGACAAATGGAAAAACTTAAATGTTTTTCTTTTTAAAGATTGAAATATTTAAAGATTCATTTGCCTGTCTGTCGCAGGCAGGGATTTTGTCATTTGGAATTTGACATTGCCGGTATATTGCCTTATCAGGCAGTATGCATGTTAATTATAATGAGTTATTAGATGTTGATTATATGTTATGGAGCATGAATGCCATGTGTTACGCGATTCCGGGAAAAGTGGAGGAAATATACGAGAAAATAGTTATCGTTGATTATTTTGGCGAGAAAAAAAAGGCGATTAATGAATTTTACGATATCCGTAAAGGTGATTATATTTCTGCTCAGGGCGGATATGTGATAAAAAAGGTGGACCCGGTTGAGGCAGAAGGTATTTTAGCTGCATGGCATGAGCTTTTTTTTGAGCTTCAGGATATTGACTTACGTCTTTCGCGATTGGATCTTAAAGAGAAAGGTATAGATAGGAAACTCGCGGTTATTCTGGACCATGCCTTAGAAAATATACCGCTCTCAAAAGAAGAGCTCGTGTATTTGTTTAACTTAAGCGAGCGCGGGGGAATTGAGATTGTTTGTAAAACTGCCAATTTTCTCCGCCAGAAATATTTAAAAAATTCCTGTTGCGTGCACGGGATAATAGAAATTTCGAATTATTGTACACAGGGTTGTATGTATTGCGGCATTTCTTACCATAACCGCCATCTTTTACGCTACCGCATGAGCCCGGAGGAAATAGTCGAAACCGCAATTGAGGCAATAGATGGATTTGGGTTTAAGGCACTGGTGTTACAAAGCGGGGAAGATGTAGATTACCCGGTAGATAAACTGGCAGATATTATAAGAAAAATAAAGGAAAAAGGCGGGGTCCTTATTTGTATAAGTTTTGGCGAAGTCGGAATAGCTGGACTTGAACAATTATACGATGCCGGGGCACGGGCGCTGTTACTGCGCTTTGAAACATCAAATCCAGATATTTATAAGAAACTGCATCCAAAGCGAAGTTTGGATACACGGCTTGGGCATCTTCATCAGGCCGCAAATATGGGGTATCTGATTATGACCGGCTCGCTTATTGGTTTACCGGATCAGACAAAAGAAGATATTATTGAGGATATATATAAGGTTAAGGAGTTGGGGGCAGAAATGTATTCTTTTGGTCCGTTTTTGCCGCATCCACAGACCCCCTTATCTAATAATCAGCCCCCAACCGAAGATGAGATGCTGAAAACTCTATCTATTGCCAGGCTCGTTGACCCGGCCAATGCCAAGATTTTAGTAACTACGGCCTTTGAGACTTTAAGCGCTAATGCGCGTAGAATGGGGCTTCTTTCCGGAGCTAATTCCCTAATGCTCAATCTGACCCCGCTTAAATACAGAAAACAATATTCTATTTATCCAAACCGGGCATATTGCCGTGAAACAATTGGCAATCAGGTTGAAAAAACTATTGACCTGCTTAAATCTCTGGGGCGGGCACCTACGGATTTGGGAGTTAGTTAAGGTTAATTTTATGAAAGAAAGCGGTAAGAAAAGAGACAAGTTTTCTTTAGAGACGATTAAGCGTTTGGGTCTATATCTGCGTAATTTAAAAAAGCTTAAAGCACAAGATATAGACATTATCTCTTCTGATAAATTAACACAATTGCTTAATGTTGCCCCTACGCAGTTTCGAAAGGATCTGTCCTGCTTTGGCGGGTTTGGGAAGCGGGGAGTGGGATATAATGTAGAAAGATTGATTGAAGAGATAGAAAATATTTTAGGGGTAAATAAAGAATGGAAAATTATCATTGTTGGTGCAGGAAGGCTGGGCAGTGCCCTTTTGGGATATGATGGATTTTCTAAGTTTAATATAAAAATAGCCTATGCTTTTGATGTCAGCGAGAAGAAGGCGGGGAAGCACAGAAAAGGAATCAAGATTTATAATTTAAAACACATAAAAGAGGTTATAAAAAATAATAATATTAAGATTGCAATAATCACTACTCCTGCGGAAGCAGCACAGGATATAGCAGACAAATTAACGTCTACCGGGATAAAGGGCATTTTAAACTTTACCCCGATAATTTTGCAGGTGCCTAAAGATGTGCTGGTATCTAATGTGGATATGGCTTGCGAGCTTGAGAGTTTAATATTCTTTGCCAAGCAAAGATATATTGGAGATGAATAATGGATGAGGTTACCGGGATAATTCTTGCCGGCGGCAAAAGCACAAGAATGGGCAAAGATAAATCTTTTATCCCGGTGTATGGACGGCCGATTATCGAAATAGTTATAGATAAAATATCGTCTTTAACTAGTCAATTATTGATTATAACCAATAAACCGTGTCTTTACCGTAAATATGGCATAAAAACAAAAAAGGACATACTTCACGAACACGGCTCTTTAGGCGGGATATATACGAGTTTAGTTTTCTCAAAAACAGTGTATAATCTTATTACCGCCTGTGACATGCCTTTTATAAACATGGAGGTTGCGCGTTATATGATTAGGATTATGCCGGGGTATGATTGCGTAGTTTTACGATGGCGAAGGAGATTAGAACCTTTATTTGCGATATATTCTAAACATTGTATCCGGACAATAGAAGACCAGCTAAAAAAGAAAAATTTAAAGATTAGTGATATATTTTCGAACTTAAAGACAAAAATAATCATGGGAAAAGAGATTAGGCGGTTTGATCCATGTGGCCGTTCTTTTGTAAATATAAATACACGGCAAGATGCCTTGCCATTTTCTGATAGCTGAAGAAAACACGCAGATTATTTAGATAGTTGTTTTGAAAATAAATAAGTTATTAATACACGTATTGCGTATTGAGTATCGAGTATTGAGCATAAAAACTAAAAGGATGACAACAAGAAAATTGCCTCCGGTGATAACCTTCTGCGATTTTCAGCGGTTAGGAAAGTGTTTTACTTATGCCCGCAAGGGTATAAGGGTATACTTTCCTATACCATAAAAACGCAATACTCACGACACAATACACAATACAAAAACTATGATAATATGTATAAAGTTGCTGTGCTTACAATAAGTGACAGGTGCTCAAAAGGGGAGCAAGAGGATAAAAGCGGTAAAGTTCTCCATGAGATTGCTGTAGGAATGCCCGCGCAGGTTATAAAATACGAAATTGTTCCGGATGAGCCGGAACAAATTAAAGAGAAACTTATCGCCTATTGCGACGAGTTGAAAGTGGATTTAGTGCTTACTACCGGAGGCACGGGTTTAGGTTGTCGGGACTTTACTCCTGAGGCAACGGAAGAAGTTATCGAAAGAAAAGTCCCCGGCATACCTGAGGCAATGCGTGTTATTTATATAAATATCACAAAACATGCAATGCTATCCAGGGGAATTGCCGGGATCAGAGGAAAGACTTTGATTGTTAATTTACCGGGCAGCGCTAAAGGCGCCAGGGAGTCTTTGGAAGCAGTGTTCGAAGGTTTACGGCATGGTTTAGAAATGATCGAGGGAAAAGAACATCATGGCTAAAGTGATTGATCAGGAACAGATTGGGGATATATTAAAAGAGACAAAAAATCCATCTTTTTCTGAAACCTATGCGGTTATTACAAAAGCCGAAGAAAAAAAAGGTCTGAGCCAAAAAGATACCGCGGTTTTATTAAATTGTCAGGATGAAAAAATAATCAAAAATATATTTGATCTGGCAAAAAAGATAAAGAATGACATATATGGGGAAAGACTGGTGTTATTTGCGCCTTTGTATGTCAGCAATGCCTGCAACAATAACTGCCTTTATTGCGGTTTTCGCCAGGATAATAAAAATTTTAAAAGAACGACTTTAAACTTTGAGGAAATAGAGCAAGAGGTTAGAATGCTTGAGTCGAGAGGGCATAAGCGCGTTCTTTTAGTTTCCGGAGAAGCCGTAGGTTTTGATTATTTGCAGAAGGCAATAAAAACAGTTTACCAGACGAAAAACGGGACTGGCGAAATAAGACGGGTTAACGTTAATTGCGCCCCCCTTACGGCTGATGAGTTTAAAGAATTAAAAAAATGCGGTATTGGAACTTATCAGCTTTTTCAGGAGACATACCACCGGCCGACTTATACGAAAATGCATCCTTCCGGACCAAAGGCCGATTATAATAATAGAATTTCTGCGATTGACCGGGCAATTGCCGCGGGGATTGATGATGTGGGAATTGGTGTCTTATTTGGTTTATATGATTATCGGTTCGAGATTCTGGGGTTACTTTCGCACATTGCTCATTTAGAAAAAAATTTTGGCATTGGCCCGCATACAATTTCCGTACCGCGTCTTGAGCCGGCAGCAGGTTCGGTTGTTTCCGTAAAGCCGCCGTATCCGGTAAGCGACCAGGAACTAAAAAAGATTGTTGCGATTTTGCGTTTAGCGGTTCCTTATACCGGTATTATTTTATCAACCAGAGAGAATAAAGAGTTAAGGAATGAACTTTTTTCTTTTGGCGTTTCTCAAATCAGTGCGGGTTCTTCTACCCAGCCGGGCGGATACTCCAAAGAAAAAGGCCTGGAACAATTTTCTTTATCGGATAAGCGTTCAATGTCAGAGGTTATTATTGACGTTTTAAAATTGGGCTATCTGCCAAGTTTTTGTACAGCCTGTTACCGTCTTGGCCGCACCGGTGAAGATTTTATGGCATTTGCGAAAAAAGGTGAAATACATAAATTTTGCCTGCCGAATTGTCTGCTTACATTCAGTGAGTATCTTACGGATTACGCAACTAAAGAGGAAAAGATATTAGGAGATAAGGTTATTCGTGAACAGATGGAGTTTATTCCGCTAACTTCTCTACGCAGAAAAATAGAACACAAATTAGATCTGGTACAATCCGGCAAACGCGACTTATATTTTTAAATAAAAAGATGTGCCATGAAGGCGCATCTTTTTATCCGAGAAATTCCGCAACATAACGGAATTTCTTAACGTATGAAAATGCCCCTCTGTTTGCGGAGAAGGAGATTCAGCTGTGTATGAGTTTACTTTTCTTTTCTAAAGAAAAGGTAAGTGCTAAATTAGTGCCGAAGGCAATAATTTATGTTAGTTACTGTTAAACTATCTGCACCACTTCAGAAATTTACAAAAGGCCGGGCGGAGGTCCGGGCATCCGGGAAAAGTATCCGGGAATTGATAAATAATCTTGAAGAAAAAATCCCGGGGATAAAAGAGAAAATATGCGATGAGACGGACCGGCTGCATAAGTTCATCAATATTTATGTTAATGAACAAGACATTAGATTCTTAGAACATGCAGAAACAGTGCTGAAAGATGGGGATGAGGTATTAATCATTCCGGCGATTGCCGGCGGATGATGAAATAAAGGGCTAAGATGTAAGTAGTAAGGTGTAAGAAAAACTTATCGCGTACAACTTACAACTTACTACTTACGGCTGAAAAGAGGGTGGTTTTTAGTGGGATTAGATCAGGCGCAAATCGAGCGGTATTCAAGGCAGATTATCTTGCCAAATGTTGGCCGGCGGGGACAGGAAAAAATATTTAAATCAAAAGTGCTGATTATTGGTGCCGGAGGTCTGGGTTCACCTTCTGCCTTGTACCTTGCCTCAGCCGGCGTGGGGAGTCTGGGTATTGTTGACTCAGACGAGGTAGAGCTTAATAACCTGCATAGACAAGTTTTACATTCCACAAAAACTATCGGCATCGCAAAAGTAAAATCTGCTAAGCATAGACTTATGTCACTAAATCCTGATGTAAAAACTGTTACTTACAATACCAGAGTTACCGCAGATAATATTTCTAATCTGATTAAGGGTTATGATATAATCGTAGATGCATCTGATAATTTCCCCACGCGATATTTAGCAAATGATGTTTGTGTTCTCTCAAAGAAACCATTTTCGCACGGCAGTGTATGCGAATTTGGCGGGCAGGTAATGACAATTGTCCCGGGGAAAAGTGCCTGTTACCGGTGTTTATTCCCTGAACCCCCGCCACCCGGACGCATGCCCAATAGTCAGGAAACAGGTATACTTGGTGTGGTTCCGGGTATAATTGGTACAATTCAGGCAAATGAAGTATTAAAATATATTTTAGGTATCGGCAATCTTCTAATTGGCAGACTGCTGGTGTTTGATGCGCTTAATTCTTCTTTTCGAGAGGTGAAAGTCAAAAGAGATAAAAATTGCATGGTGTGTAGTGAAAAATATCATGATAAGAAAAAAAAGATAATGCCACGGATTTACACGGATTGGACACGGATAAAAAAATAGTATGTAAAAATCTGTGGTTGCTTGTAATCTATGGTTGCTTATTAAAAGTGTAGATAGTTTTTGACAGAACCATATAGATAAGGAGGAGGCAAGAAATGAAGGTGTATCGTTGTCGTATTTGTGGGGAGGTTTATATTGGGGAAGAAAAACCAAAAAGCTGCCCGTTTTGCGGGGAGCATGAGGCTTATTTTGTTTTAGCAAAGGAGTGGGCGTTATTACATAGTCGCGAGCTGTCAGATATCAGCCGGAACAATTTAAGAAAGGCATTGGATCTGGAAATAAATAATACGAATTTTTATAAGGCCGCCTCGGGAAAAAGTAAAGATGTCTATTTTTCCAGTATGTTTAAGGGACTGTCAAAGGTGGAGCGGGAACACGCCTCGACTATTTGCAAGTATTTAAACATTCAAAAACCAGACTCAAACATCAGCTCGGATAAGACAGTTGATTTAGGCGCAGATAATGTCAAAGAAGCGAACCGGCGGGAAAGGAGCGCGGTTAAATTCTATGGCGAAGCAATGCAGCAGGCTCCGGAAAAAGAAATAAAAGATTTCTTCAATATTGGGATATAGGTAAACAGATTGTAGAGAAGCAGAGAAAGCTCGGTTGGGGAAAAGCCGTGGTTGAGAATCTGGCAGTTGATTTACAAAAAGAATTTCCAGGTATACAGGGGTTTTCCGCGCAAAACCTCTGGCGTATGAAACAATTTTATCAGACTTATAAAAATAATGAAAAACTCTCACCAATGGTGAGAGAAATAGGCTGGACGCATAATATGGTAATTATGATGAAGTGTAAAAATGATAACACGCGACAGTTTTATATCGGCATGACTAAAAAGTTCGGTTGGACTAAAAATATTCTTATTCATCAGATCGAAAATCAATCTTACGAGAAAACGTTTCTTAACCAAACTAATTTTGAAAAGACTGTTCCTATTAAAATACGTAATCAGGCGAAACTAGCTGTTAAGGATGAATACACCTTTGATTTTCTTGAATTGGGCGATGAACATCTTGAAAACGAGCTTGAGCGGGCGCTCACGGCGAATGTGCGGAGATTTTTGCTGAGATGGGCGGCTATTTTTGTTTTGTTGGCAATCAGCATAGAATAGAAATAGACGGTAGAGAATATTTTGTAGATATTCTCTTGTATCATCGAAAATTACGGTGTCTGGTGGCAGTTGAGCTCAAGATTGGTGATTTTAAGCCTGAGTATGCAGGCAAAATACAATTTTATCTTTCCGCGCTTAATGATAGGAGTACGTTGAAAGAAGAAAATCCGGCTATTGGGATTATTATTTGTAAAAGCAAAAGCCGGACAGTAGTTGAATACGCCCTGAAAGATGTTAATAAACCGATAGGTGTTTCAACCTATACGATCAAAAAATCTTTACCTAAGACGTTAAAGAAATATTTACCTTCATCAAAGGAATTGGCGGCAAGCGTAACGGTGGTGAAATGAAATTAAAAATTGGCCCCAACTTACAGTTCCAGATTGACGCGGTAAACACAGTGACTGATGTATTTGACGGGCAGCCTTTATCAGAAAGTGATCTGGAAAGTTGACTTTAAGACTGTGGTTGAAGAAAGTGAGATATAAGTAGTTAGTTTTTGACAAAACGAAGTATAAAGGAATAAGCTTAATATCTACTTAACAAATCGAAGATCCGCCGGTATTGTGGTGGACTGGTGCCCGCCACAAAGTCGAAGATCCGCCAGTATTTTGGTGGAATTGGCGGACAGGGATTAAATTCCCTGCCAAAAAACATGGCGGGTCATTTAAGGAAATAGGCATAATGTCTCACCTCGCAGACCGTGAGGAAATTCTTCAACAAGAATTCCCTCTACGCTCGGTGGGATAAATTCGCACATATCACTTAGCTTCACTACGTTTACTAAGTGATATGTGCTCATTTAAGGAGGGGAGAAAAATGGCAAGTGTAAAAGGGACAGAGACGGAAAAAAATCTTTTAGCTTCGTTTGCCGGAGAGTCGCAGGCCAGGAACCGGTATACATATTTTGCCGGTGCGGCAAAAAAAGAAGGGTATGAACAGATTGCCGCGATATTTATCGAAACCGCGGATAATGAAAAGGAACACGCGAAGAGGTTTTTTAAACTTTTAGAAGGCGGCGAGGTGGAGATTACCGCCAGTTACCCCGCCGGCGTTATTGGTAATACTGCGGCTAATTTAGCAGAGGCAGCAGCCGGCGAACATCTCGAGTGGACAAAGCTTTACAAAGAGGCAGAAGCAACTGCGCGAAAAGAGGGTTTTGAAGAGGTCGCGGTTCAGTTTAAAGAAATTGCGGAAGTGGAAGAGGAGCATGAAAAGCGGTACCGGAAACTGTTAAAAAATGTAAAAGAGGGAAAGGTATTCAAAAAAGATACCGTGGTGAAATGGAAATGCCGCAATTGCGGTTATGTTCATGAGGGTAAAGTAGCACCAGAAGAGTGCCCGGCTTGTAAACATCCACAAGCTTATTATGAGGTATTGGCAGAGAATTATTGAATATAGCAAGGGAGATTATAGATATTGATTAATTTTGGATAGTGTCAAGGCGTTATTACAAAATTAAAAGTAACCACAGATTGCACAGATTACGCAGATAGAACGCTTTAAAACAGAAAAAAGATATAGCCACGGATTAACACGGATAAAAAAAGGTTAAACGATTTTATTATTAAAATCCGGGTTACATCCGTGTGAATCCGTGGCTGAAAAAAAATACTTACACCACGAATAGCACAGATTAACACGAATGGAAAAAAGGTTTATTCGTGACAATTCGTGCAATTGGTGGTAGCAGTTCAGGTTTGAAAAAGAAGAAAAAATAAACAAAACAATAAAAAAAATTATCAACCACAGAGGACACAGAGAAAATATGAAAGGAGAGACAGGATTAACAAGATATTGAGGATAAAAAATAACGAATCTTGTTAATCCCATAAATCCTGCTAAAAAATAAAAATTTGAACATGTAGAGACTGTAGATAAAAATAAAAAAAAGAAAAAGCACTAATAGATATTTTCTATAAGTTCTACATGTTCTATATGTTCTACATGGTTGAAAATTCGTATAATTTGTGGTGGGAAGATTATATATTTTAAACACGGAACTGTTACGGGAATTCTTATTTTGCTAGAATTACCATATTATACGAAATTCACATTTTCTGCTATTATAATATAATTGCGAAAGTAAATAAATTTAATTTTCAGTCTTAACTGCTTATTAATTAGTATATTAGCACATAAGTAAAATAGCTATACAATTGGACAGAACAAGAAAGTATTTATCAGAAAACCCACAAATTAGGAACTTCGTATATTAATTATTATAAATAAAAAATAATGAAAAAAATAATTCAACTCATAATTTCAATTTTATTAATATCTATACTTGCAATTAATAATGTTCAAGCTGGGCAAAAATCAACAAGAAACATAAACGATATAAATGAACTTCTCGAAGATATTCAATTTACTTTCTCAATAGATGAAACTTTAAATAAAGATAAAAAATTACCAATAATAACTATTTATATGCAATATAATGGTGATGGTTCCCGAACTATTCTTTGGGATGAAAGATTTTATTTTTTATTGTGGGATAAAACATTCTTATTGGAAATAAAATCAGAAGAAGAAAAAAGTGATACAAGTAAACTTCATAATATGACCGGAGGACTTTATTATCCAAATTCGAAATATTATTTATATAAAGGCATTATACTTACGTCTATTTTAGATTTCAATGATCCAGGACCATGCATGTTTTGCGGACCAAGAAAAGGGAAAAATATTCTAAATTTTTATATTCAAGATAAAGATGGAAATTTAAAAAAAATCGGGAACGAATTAATTGTAAATATAGAATAAATTTATAACAACTGTCTTCAACTAACTGCTGGGAGTACGCAAAATAGCCTACCCCAGCAGGTGAGTTCGAATGATGAATATGGATTAATAGAAAACTTATAACAAAGTAATGAACCGAACTTGAAAACCTAACGGTTTTCAAATCGGTTATTTTCACGTTATAGGAAAATAAATATAAAAATGGAATTAAGAAAATATAATTTCGACGAATTAAATGAAGCAGATGTAAGAGAAGAAATCATAGCGCCTCTTCTTCGGGAATTAAACTATAGTTCAGGGACAGAAAATAATATAATACGTGAACAACCACTAAAATATCCCTACTCGCAACTGGGGCGGAAAAAACCGAATAAAGATCCCCTGCTCAGAGGTAAAGCAGATTATATATGTGAAATAGTTAATGGTCCTAGATGGACTATCGAAGCCAAAGCCCCCTCCGTAGATATTTCACCTGACGATATAGACCAGGCTTATTCGTATGCAATACACCCCGAAATTAGAGCAACGTATTTCTGTGTTGCCAATGGGAAAAAATTTATATTTTTTCAAACAGATCAGGGACCAAATGCAAAGCCCAGTATAGAAACTTCCTACGAGAAATTAAATGAAGATTTTGAAACAATCAACAATTTAATTGGTCCAGAAGCGTTGATCTGCAATCATGGCAAAATTAAAATAGATGTTGGGAAGCCTCTAGGTAAAGGGTTGCGCTCCATTGGTAGAATTACAAATGGCTTCATTAAATATACCAATACAAATATTCCTATCCCTGCGTTGCTTGAAATGATTACGCCAATTAAATATGGCTCCATTGAAAGAGACAAGGATAACAACCTTTTAGCCTATATAGAAGTAATAAGCCCTTTCCAATCATTACAAGAATTAAATGAAAAACTTGGTTTAGACAAAATGGAATTGCTAAGCACGGCCTCCGTTCTTTCAATAGATGCACGAAGGCCAACACAGTTTGAATCAACGCAAAATATAATACTACCTCAAGGGTTGTATATATTGGATCTTAATTCATGGAAAAAGAATCCTTTGCCCATGAATATACACTGTGAGGCAAAAACAATAGCCAAGGGATACTTAAGAAACAATATGTTCTCTGGCGAATTCCAAGCTAATCTTATTTATAAAAACATTAACCAAACGATAAACCTAAAAGGTAAATTTGAAATATTTATAAATTAACCCTATAACGAATAAAGCGTTTAATTCGATTGAACGAACGGAGTGAGCGAACATCGATTTAAACGCTGGTTGAACAAGCCTGCTTCGCTACCGATGATGAGTAATTGCGTATTAAATGAAGCGACTGTTAAGCGCGATTACAGATAAAGCTTGTAGAAAGAGGAAGAAATTCAGTTGTCGAGAAGGGAACGCTGATGAAAGTTTTACTTTAGTAAAGTGCAGGTTTTGGAAATATAAATTATAAAGTTTTTTCATTAATTACAGCAAAAAAATAATTTTTTTTGGAACAACAAATTACGCAAATAAATACTCATGATGGGTATTGCGTATTGAGAATAAAAAATTTATAGATGGTCAAGAATAGATCGTGAGGAAATTTTGCGGAGGCATTTTGAAGAAGAATAAAGTATTTTGGGTAGTTGTTTTTATTGGGTTTTTTATCAGCCACATCTTAGCTTTTGCTCAGGACAAAAAGAGTGAGCCTCTTATCAAATCGGCATTGGAAAATGTTATGAACGATGTAAGAGGAGCGATCATTGCAAATAACTATACGTTATTAACGAATTCTATTGACCCGACACAAAGGCTTACTCAGGAGGAATTAGAAAAGATATCAAAAGATGAGAAAAGCAGAAACTTTTGTCTAGATCAAATGTTTCCTGACTTGAAAAACAGTACAAAATTTATTCACCTAAAAATAAAAGGTGAATGGGCAGGATACTATGCGGAAACAGATTTAGATGATCCTGATTGGCTCACAGTTAGTGTCTTTGTATTTCACAGGATACAAGGAAAATGGTATGTATATGCCATGGGTTATGGTCTTTGTAAAGCAAGACCTAATGGTAAATATGCCAACACACCAATGAGTGCTTGGGAAGGGACAGACGACATCATGAATACAATTAATAGCGATCCTGAATTCCAAATAGAAAACATAATCAAGGAGAAAGAAGAAGGGCAGAAAAATAAGGGGGAAGATGGGGGAGACGTAGTGGGGGACTTTGATGCAAACATGCATTAAATCTACGAAAAATAATAAATGAAATGGAGATTTTACAAGCGACAATTCTCGATGCAGAAGAAATTTTGAAACTGCAGAAACTGGCTTATCAAATTGAAGCTGAACGCTACAATGATTACAATATACCACCTCTCAAACAGACAATCGCTGAAATAAGAGAACAATTCAAAACAAATATATTCTTAAAAGCTGTCTCTGAAGGACAAATTATTGGTACAGTAAGGGCGCATGAAGAAAATGGAACGTGTTATGTTAGTAAGTTAGCAGTTTTTCCTGATAAACAAAATCAAGGGATTGGAACCGCTTTAATAAAAGAAATCGAAAAGCGTTTTACCCCAAAACGATTTGAACTTTTTGTTGGTTCGAAAAGCGATAATAATATACATCTTTACCAAAAATTAGGATATAATATCTATAAAATCGGTGACTATGAGTGTGGACATATAAAAATTCTATATATGGAAAAAATTAATAAAAACAGATAACCACTCTATGTTATAAATAAAAAAACAAATAATCGCACGGCGACGCAGAGACACAGGGGTAAACCGCAAAAATTCATCAACCGCGAAATACACTAAAGACACGAAATAGTTAAAAATACTTTGAAGATGAAGAAATTGTTTAAATAAAAACATTTTTCGTGTGTTTTGTAACTTTCGTGTTAAAAGATAAAAAACAGATAACCAAATGCTGCAGTGAATTTGTACTGCTATCGCAGTCCGAATCATTGAGCTTTGCCTTATGTAGAGTTTATAATTGTGAAAAAAATAATTTTATTTTTACCTTTATGTTTGATTTTATCAGGATGCCTTACATATCAGGAATATTCATTTAGATTTGATTATAATACTGGAAAGACAGAAAAAGTTTATCATGATTTTCGATCTCAAAAAGGCTTTGATGAAAAAGATTATAGTATCGAAAACGACTGGAATACATTAAAAGAAAGTGTAAGCAAAGAATTTGGCAAAGATATCGACAAAGACGTGATTGAACCTATTAAAGCTGAACTCTTTCAGGAAGGCGAGGTATTATCGGGAAAAGAAATATTTGTGGTACAGTTACCCAAGGCATTTCCATCAAAAATAGCAATACTAGAAAGACTTCATGCCGAGGGGGATTTAAATGAGAATTTAGAGTTTCAAATATTAAATGGTGAGATATTTTTATTTACTCATGATAAAAAAATCAAATCAACCAACGGAAAGATCGTTAAAACTAATAAGAATAATATCATTGTTTGGCCGGAAGATCAAATCGTATTTGAATTTAGTATTAGTAATAATCAGGGTGGCAAATCTCTTTTGCCTTTCTATCTTAAAGAAAAAGAGCGTAAAGAAAAAAAAGAATAATATAAAAACACATAACAAATCGTTAAAAAACTCTGTGATCTTTGCGGCTCTGTGTGAGAATAAAAAAAATTATAACAAATCGCTTCAGTGAATTTGTACTGCTATCGCAGTCCGAATCGCTGAGCTTTGCGTCATCGAAAAATAAAAAATGAATAGACGATTAGAAAGCTTAAAAGCTTCACTGTCTAAAGGTTAAGAAGATTGAATTTTTAGGAAGGGACATTGAAGATTTTCCAATACTATGTCATACGCTTCCTCCCAGCGCTGCAGTAGATGGTTTGTTGGGTCTGGATTTTCTTCGTGGGGTACGTCTGATTATAGACTTACGAGCAGGTATCGTCATTTTTGATTAGAACACGCAAGAAGATTTGTGCGAAGAGACACCCGACATCAGCTAACACAGAAAAAAAGAGAAGGTCAGAGATCGCTTGTCCTGTGGATGGAAAGTAGCCTTGCCCTCCCTTCCCTGTTTTAACATTTCTATCGACAAACAGACCTAACGATAATACCTTAAAGGGCAGCCCTGCAGATTTTACTTGTGAAACATGTAAAAACTGGGGTAAAATAGATGCGAATGAACCAATTTTTACGAGTTATTAGTGGAGAATTATTAAATATATTATGTGGCATTAAAAATATTAATCAATTTTGATATGAGCAGAAAAATAGTAAACCAAAGACACAAAGCAAAGCGGATTAAAAAATCGAAAATGATTAAAAAGATTTCTCATTTACGTAAGCCGGATGAATTATCATTAGAACAATGGCAGATAGTTTTAAGAAAACAAATTGCTTGTGCACAAAAAATGCGTATAAAAAACGTGGGTGAGAATGCAGTATTTTCGACATTTACAGTAACTAATCCTGTTTCACAAAAGACCTACCGTGTCGTTATCTGCGGAGAGGAATTAGGGATTAATTATTGTTCTTGTCCTGATTTTTCGATTAATACTCTTGGTACTTGTAAACATATTGAAAATGTGTTACGGAAAGTTCGAAAAATGAAAGGCGGCAGACAACTGCTTAAGCAGGGGTTCCAGCCGGATTATTCTGCGGTAACTTTACGCTATGGTCTTAAAAGACGTGCGGCCTTTTTACTTGGGAAAAATGATAGTCGAAAACTAGTAAATTTAATTTTAGAATTTTTTGACGATGATTTATTCATTAAAGAAAAGGGTATCCGTCATTTTGCTGAATTTCAGAGACGCGCAGCTAAGTTAGATGGTCAGATTCAGTATCATGACGATGCGATTGAATATATTGCGCAAATTCGTGATCGAATTGCAAGAAAAGAAAAAATTGAGAAGGAATTTTCAAAGGGGGTTAATTCTCCACAATGGGGAACTTTACTTAAAACAGAATTATATCCATATCAAAAAGAAGGTGTACTTTTTGCGGTTTTAGCAGAGCGTAGTTTAATTGCCGATGAAATGGGTTTGGGAAAAACTATTCAAGCGATTGCGGCAAGTGAGATTATGGCGAGGTATTTCGGTATTGAAAAGGTTCTGGTCATATGTCCGACAACTTTAAAATATCAGTGGAAAAATGAAATTAATCATTTTTCTCATTGTAAGGCACAGGTAATTCATGGGATGTTGCTCGATCGGCATCGTCAATACGATGATTGTGCTAATGCCTTTTTCAAAATAACAAATTACGATGTTATCCATAGGGATATCGGGGCAATTATGAAATGGGGGCCGGATTTGATTATATTGGATGAAGCGCAGCGAATTAAAAATTGGAAAACACGTCGCGCACAATCCGTAAAGCATTTAAAATCCACTTTTGCGATTGTTCTTACCGGCACTCCAATAGAAAATCGTTTGGAAGAACTACATTCCATTGTTGAATTCATTGATCGGTATCATTTAGGGCCTCTTTTTCGATTCTTGCATAATCATCAGATTGTAAGCATAGAGGGAAAGATTACCGGATATAAAGATTTAAATAAAATAGGGAAGACTTTAGAAACCATAATGATCCGCCGAAAAAGTGAACAGGTATTAAAACAACTGCCAGAACGCATAGATAAAAATTTTTTTATCCCCTTGACGCGTCAACAAGAAGAAATTCATGAAGAATATAGGGTTATGGTTGCCCGTCTTGTGACCAAATGGCAGAGATATCATTTTCTCTCGGAAGAGGACCGACAGCGTTTGATGATGGCGTTACAGAAGATGCGGATGGTATGTGATGATACATATTTGTTGGACCCAAGCACAAACTATGGGTATAAAATCGATGAATTGGAACTGCAGTTACGGGAAATTCTTGAAAATCCTAATGTAAAAGTAGTTATTTTTTCTCAGTGGTTGCGCATGATGGAATTAATTATAAACATGCTTAATGCCAATAAATGGGAATATGCCTTTTTGCATGGCGGAGTTCCTTCTGCAAAAAGAGGATGTTTAATTGAAAATTTTCATAATGATTTAACCTGTAGAATATTTTTATCAACAGAAGCAGGTAGCGTAGGACTTAATCTCCAAAATGCAACATTTGTCGTAAATGTTGATTTACCATGGAATCCAGCAGTGTTAGAACAGCGGATTAGCCGGGTTTATCGATTAGGACAAGAATACCCTGTTCATGTAATAAATTTAATTGCGGAAAGAAGTATTGAGCATGGTATCCTGGGATTGATTGGTTTTAAGAAATCGATGTTTTATGGAGTATTAGATAAAGGTGAGAATGAAGTATTTATGGGAACAACCCGATTTAATAGATTTATCAAAACTGTGGAACAGGCTTCAAAGGCTATGGATGAACAAAAGAAAAATATTGAGAAGGAAGATGAGGATGAGGCATTGAGAGATAAGGAGTTGGCAAATCAAGTTGTCAACGACAATGAGAATGATATCTTACAGCAACAAGTATCTCCCAAAAGTTCTTCTACTCCGGCGGATTTTTCTGTGGCTCAAGAACATCTAGACTCTTCTAAAGTTAGTAATGATCCCCGTGGCGGTAGTGTTTCTGAAGCGGAAACCGTGTTAAAATCTATTTTTCAGCTTGGAGCGTCTTTTTTAGAGATATTAAGTAAATCTTTTGGTGAAGAGAAAATATCAGAAGCAAAAAATCAAGCGCGAATGACGGGGCATCCCAAAAAACCTTTAGATATTAATTTATCAAAGGATAAAGAAACCGGCAGGCAAATTCTTCAAGTATTGCTGCCGGAAGACAAAACGATGAAATTATTAACAAAGACTATTGGAAGAATGTATGAGGCTTTTAAAAAACATGTTGAGTGAACTTGCTTATTCCCTACGGTTTTGCCATATGGATAGACGGTGGTAAGGAATTTTTTAGAATAATTTAAAAGTATTACGGAGCTTGTATTCTGTAATTTATTATGCGGCGTAAAAAGTTGTTTTTCTTAATATTGATATTGATAATAATTCCGGTTGCTTTTATCATTTTCTGCGGTTATTATTTGATTTTTACAACAAAAGGCGCCGGGGTTATTTCGAAATTTCTCTTAGCTAAATATGTTGAAGGAGATAAGATTGGCTTTAAAGAAATTGAAGGCAGCCTTGCCGAAAAACTGGTATATCACAATGTCGAGGTCAAAAATTTAAAAGGACTGCCACCAGAGGCGGTGCTTAAAATTCAGGAACTTAAAATTTATTTTACTACCCTTAATTTTTCCGGCCTAAATTTAGAGATACAAAACGGCCGGCTGATGATGCCGGATTCTGACGCCATACTTTTTTATGGTAACTATCAGCGATCCGCTTTTGACGTTAAGGTTTATTGTAAGGAAATCAATCTTCGGGATACGTTGGATCTCTTTGTTGAAGCGGGTTCTTTGAAAGATTTATCTGGAGATATTTATGATTTAGATATAGTTATAAAAGGAGATTTTTTAGACCCTGATATTACCGGCAATTTTCAACTTAAGAGCCTCTCCTATGGCGGGTTTACAATGAGAGGCTGCACGATTGCTTTTTCCCTGCAGCTTAAAGATGTAAAGAATAATTTAAAATTATATGGTGAAATTTTGATGGAGACTGGAGAGTTAACCGGTCCCCGTACCGCCGTTGTGAAATTAGAAAAGAGTAAGATTATTTTTAACGGCGATTATGCAAAACCGACGTTTGATTTAAAAGGAAAATCGATTATTGAAGGGACAAAGATTAAGATTACTTTAAAAGGAACAATCGAGTCTCCGGAGTTAAGGTTAACGTCTACTCCCCCGGTACCGGAAGGCTGGTTATTGGTAATGCTGGCTACCGGCCGCAGCTGGCGCAGTTCAGGAAGCGCTTTAAAGCAAGGAAATATAACCCCGGATTTAGCCAAGGATTTTATCGATTATTTTGTCTTTGCCGGCTCAGGGAGCAAAATTATCCAAAAATTTGGCCTAAGCGATATCTCTATAACATACAATGAAGAAAAAAAAGGTATCGGCGTAAAAAAGGACATAACCGATAAAGCAGAAGTAACTTATTCTATTGAGCAACCGCGCGAGTTTAGTAAAGAATCAGTTACGACCCATAAAATAGGCGGTGAATATAATATTACCGAACATATATCTGTTGGCGCAGAAAAAGAGATAAAACAACCCACAGAAAAGTCAGATGCAGTGCCAGATAAGCTGAAGACCGATGATCGGGTATATTTGAAATATAAGAAAGAATTCTAGAACGCAGATGATCCTGAATTATGCGTAAAGATGAAGATCGTAATAGCAAATTCCATTGGTATTGATAAAAAAGGGTATTATATTATCCATTCTCCCAGCCGCTGGACACAGGGAGTGCATAGTAAATATCAGTGGTTTGCCTATTATCCATGGGAATTAGCATATCTCAGTACATTACTAAAAAAACATACTGCTCATAAAATTAAGCTAATTGATGGATGTCTGGAAAAACTGGATTACGATTTATATTTACAACGGCTTATTGATGCGCAGCCGGATGTATTAATCATAGAGAGCGCAACGCGGGTCATTGGGGATAATTTAAAATTGGCGCTTGAGCTAAAACAGCGGCTGAAAACAAAACTGATCTTTGTTGGAGCACATGCAACTGCTTACCCTCAGGAATTGATAGACTCTGGCGTTAATGATGTTTGTCAGGGTGAGTATGAATATACAGTATTGGATATAATTTCAGGTAGACCACAGGATAAAATATTAGGGCTTTATCCTAATCCGCGTAGAGAGTTATTAGATATTAACAGCTTGCCTTGGCCCGAAGATACTGATATACGCAGATTTTCTTATGCTTCACCTGGTGAGCCAAGTTCGGAATATAAAGAAATACAAATGTATGCATCCAGGGGGTGTCCGGGAGGCTGCAATTTTTGTGCTGCCCGACACCTCTACTATAAGCAGTCAAACTGGCGCAAAAGAAACGCTGAAGATATTATTTCAGAAATAAAATATTTAAAACAAAAATATCCCCGCTTGGAAGGTATATTTTTTGATGAAGAAGTGCATAATGGAACCAAGGATTTTATCATGGAATTAACAAAGGCAATTAAAGGTGCTCGGTTAGATAATCTGCATTATGAAGCAATGTGTGATATTAGGTTTTTGGATGAGGAACAAATGCAGGCAATGAAAGATGCCGGGTATTATAAAATCCGATTAGGTATTGAGTCTGCAAGCAAAAATATTTTGAAAATGATGAATAAATTTTTGGATATTTCAGAAGTGCAGAAGAAGTTATTACAGGCAAAAAAGATTGGACTTAAAACATACGGTACATTTATGTTTGGCGCATTAGGGGCGAGAGAACAAGAAGATAAAAAGACAATTGAGTTAATCAGAGAACTACTTTTAAAGGACCTGCTTAATAATTTGCAGATTTCAATCTGTACTCCACAGCCAGGTACGCCTTTTTATGTGCAGGCAGAAAAGCGTGGTTATTTAAAAGAGAAAAATTTTTCAAGATATGACGGGGGTAATTTTTCTGTTGTTAGCTACCCAGAGTACACTGCAAAACAGATAATGAATATGACAAACAGGGCATATTTAACCCGGGATTATTATTATTTACGCCGTAAATTAGGTAATAATGAATTTTGGCAGTGGATTAAGTCAATTTATAAAAAATATAGATTTTGGGGATTGGTTAACAAGGCATTTGTGAGGATTTTGCGGACAATAAAACATGTAATAATAAATGTCTAATGACGAATGCTGTTATACACAGGATTATTGCAGATGAGAAAATACACCTGCCGGCAGGGATGAAGAATCGTACGTAAAAAAAGAGAAATAATTTTAGTACCCGCCACAAAGATTGGCGGACAGGGATTAAACTCCCCGCAAAAATATCGCGCAGGTCCACTAACGTATTCGTGGTGGACATGGTGGGTCATTTAAAGATTGAAAACCGCAGATTTTCATATGACAAGCTGGTTGAGTCATAATATTCCTGCGCATGTTTAGTTCTGGCTTGCTCAGCTCTTGGGAGGGATGAAAAATGTATCAAAAGATAAGGGAATATCTTAATGAGAGTTGTTTTAGCGGAGTGATATTAGATTCTATCCCCCAGCCAAAAATAGCCTCTTTGATGAGCAGGTTAAATATTGAATATATAGGGGTGAGAATAACTTCAATACCGGCGGAAGATTTAGCTAATGATTTAGCCAAAGAGGCATTCATAAATAGAGAGGTTATGGATACTCTTATAAAGATTCTGGATAAGGCGAATTTTGATAGTATTCAAAGGATATCACAAATGCCTGAACGTCAGGTTCGGGCGTTGGTTACCGATCCAAACAAGCTTTGTTTAGATCAAAACATAGGCCAGACAATTTGGGGGTTACTATCTGATACGCGTAAGGGTATAAATGAACTTATCCCCAGATTTTTTCAGACACTAAAACTGGCAATGAGAAGAAAGGCAGATTTTACAAGAGAGATGGAAAAAGAAGTTAAAAGCATAGATTCAGTTTTATCTTCCAAAAAAGGACTTAAAAAGATCGAGAAGTCTATTGCTTTATTTAAAAACGAAATTGCCAAAGAGAAAAAGATTTCCGAGGATTTTATGCGGGAGAATCGCCGTCTAAATGAGAAATATATAAAACAGCAAGAATTAATTCATCAGCTACGTAAATCCCATGGGGAACTAATCCATGAAAAAGGCTTATTGCATAAACAGATTATGCGAAAGGATGCTGAAATAGGGAATCTTTCCCAGCAGATTAAGGTATTAAAGGATAAATTAGCAGTTGGCCCAAAGATACGTCTTAAATCAGAAATACATCGATTAGAAAAAGAAAATAGCAAACTTAATTATATTTTCGGAAAGGAAGGACAGGAGAATAGGACTAAGATTAGTGAATTAGAAAAGGAATTATTGCAGCTAAAGGATAATTTCAATAACCTACAACAAACAAATCTTGAGATGCAGCAGCAATTAGAAAGCGAACAGCAAAAGTTTAATGATTTAGAAAAGGAATATCAATTGATTTCTGTTAAAAACGAGCCGCTTATCCCGACAATTCCCAAAGGAAAAGGCAAGCGCTTAGGTATTTTTATTGACAATCAGAATGTATATTATTCCGCAAAGATGCAGTATGGCAAAAAGCTTGATTTCCGAAGATTATTGGATGTTTTGATAAAAGATCGGCATTTAGTTAAGGCAATATGTTATCTTGTCCAACAGCCTGAGGTGAGCCAAGAGAGATTTATGAATATGTTAAAAAATAATGGCTATATGGTGAGGGTGCGTGACTTAATCCGCCGGGCAGATGGTTCAGCAAAGGGTAACTGGGATATTGGTATTGCTACGGATGTGATTACAATGGTAGAGAAAAATAATCTAGATATTGTTATTTTAGTTACCTGTGATGGGGACTTTGTTGACTTGATTAAGTTACTTTCTGTAAATGGAACAAAGGTAGAGGTTGTTGGGTTTTCAATAAACATGGCCATGGATTTAAAAAAGGTCGCGGATGAGTATTATTTTATCACTGAGGATTTGATGATTACTGACACTTAATTATTTTTGCTACGCAAAAATAATCATTTATCTGCTAAGGCGAATGGTTAGAAAGCAAGAAGTATTTTTCGATTAACAAATATATATAAATGCAGTATATTATTCTTATAATATAAGAGAGGATGTGGAAGGTGCAAATTAAGACTTAAAAGAATATGCGGAATTATTGGAGGTATGGGATGAAGGTACGAGATATTATAAAATTGATAAAATCAGATGGTTGGTACATAGTGACAACAAAAGGTAGTCATCAGCAATACAAGCATCTAACAAAATCAGGCATGGTAACAATTGCTGGCCATTCCAATGATGATTTGGCTCTAGGTACCCTAAATAGCATCTTGAAACAAGCAAAATTGAAGGAGGTAAGGTAAAATGTATCGTTTTCTAATTGTGATTGAAAAAGCAGACAATAATTACTCAGCATACTCACCTGACTTACCAGGTTGTGTAGCCACTGGCGCGACGCGTGAAGAAGTAGAAAAAAATATGCATGAAGCTATTGAAATGCATGTACAGGGACTATTAAAAGATAATTTATCTATCCCTAACTCTAATTCTTTTGCGGAGTATATAGCTGTTCAATAACTTATGTTGTTATTTAACGTATGGTTATGCGGTTTTTTAAGCGCGAAACAGGCAAAACCTGTTTCGCTTCTATCCATCAGGGTAGGTGGTCGGAAAATGGAGAGCATTTTCCGTATATGAATATCCCCCCTTGCTTACAGCGGGGGATATTCATTTCTATTGTTATCGTAACTTTAAACACAGAAAGGTTTATTAAAAAATGCTTAGAAAGTATCTATTGCCAAAGTTACAGAGAGTTTGAAGTTATTGTTGTTGATAATGGTTCAAGGGATGAAACTGTTAGAATTATAATTTCAGATTTTCCGCAGGTGAGACTTATTAGAAATAAAGAAAATATTGGGTTTTGCCGGGCGAATAACTTAGGGATTAAGACAGCAATTGGTGAGGCAATACTTACTTTAAACAGTGATAT
Source organism: Candidatus Omnitrophota bacterium (assembly GCA_043821285.1). Taxonomy (GTDB): domain Bacteria; phylum Omnitrophota; class Gorgyraeia; order B26-G9; family JBDRCZ01; genus JBDRCZ01. The sequence continues at coordinate 57,256 of JBDRCZ010000056.1, forward strand.
TGTATTAGAGAAAGATTTTCTAGAAAATTTAATTAAAACGTATCAGAATGCAAAAAAAGATATAGGCATGTTTGCCACAAGGATTTTAAACTGGAATGGTAAAACCATAGATTCTACAGGATTAATATTAACCCGGGCCCGCCGCTTTTATGACCGTGGTTATGGCAAGGCGATAGAGTATAAAGATAATTCAGAGATTATTGGACCTTGTGCTGCTGCGGCATTATATAAGAGAGAAATGCTTGAAGATATAAAAATAAACGATGAATATTTTGATGAGAAATTTTTCTTTTTGGTTGAAGATGTAGATATTGCCTGGCGGGCAAAAAACCGCAGTTGGAGAGTAGAATATGTACCAGAGGCAAAATGTTTTCACTATCGAAACAGCACAAATTTCAACCGAAATTTCCGGCAATACCTATCTTTTCGTAACCGGTATTACCTGATTTTAAAAAATGAATCAAAATCCGGCTTAATAAAATTTCTGCCATTTTTCTGCATATATGATATTCCCAGATTTCTCTATCTACTTTTAACCAATAAACATCATACAATTTTAGCATTAAAAGAACTGTTTAAGAATAGCCCGGCAATGTTAAATAACCGTAAAAGAAGGATTATTGAATCATAAGGGTTTCATTTCATTCCCCGCAGCTTGCTGCGATGATATGATTGGAGTTTGGTTTTTTGATACCCGTAGCTTGTTGCGGGGTTACGAAACTTACCAATTCCTTGCGGTCTTGCCGCAGGGTGAGGGTTTGAGGGAAAGTATGAAAACCGTAGGTTTTCAAACGGATAAAAAATTTCCGGTGCTGCGAAGCAGCATCAGCTTAGTATAAAACCCTGTAGTCTTGCTACATCGAAGATCCGCCAATGCCCGCCACTAATACGATGGCGGATCTACGACATTGTGGAGGGGGGATAGTTACGCTTAAGGAAATTTTTTATAGCAGTAGGCCTTTTTGGCTATTTTCTATGCCATGTTATGTAACGTTTATAGAATTACATGTGTCTAAAAAGGTCGAAGGATATTCAAGAAGATGAATAGTAAGGCAACGATTTCATTAATTCTACTTAGAGTAACCTTAGTTTTTCTATTTATATGTAATATTTTTTTCTCCAGCACGGAAGTATGTGCAATATTGATTCTTGACGAAATACTTGAATTAAACAATAAGGCAATTACTAATATTACGTTTAAGCTAAATGAGGAGCAGCATTATTTAGGAGGGTGGCATCAAAAGCTAATTTTGAAAGGTAGCGATGGCAACTTATGGTTATTCAAGTTTACGGGCAAAGAAGGAGCAGATAGAGCTGGTGTGGTTTCTTCATGGGCGAAGCTTTTTGGAGTAAACTTTAATGAAGTTTATTACATTTCCTTGCCGATTAATGGTGAAATGGTCGATGGTTCCGTACAGAGATTTTTTTCTTCTTCGACAACTTTGTGTAATATATCGCCACAAAGTTTATCTGATCAACAGATAGAGCAATTGCAGAAACAGCAGGTATTAGATTGGCTTATATATAATTTTGACACGAAGTGTAATAATTTTATAGTTCTTTCTAACACTGGGGAAATAATCGGGGTAGATAAAGAAAGTTGTTTTGAATATCCTGATGAAAAAATTGATTTATCTAGAAAAAGCACAGTATATTATAGAAAATATTCTTATTATAATAAATTTTGGCAAGCTTATATAAGAGGAACAATCAAGGTCGATCTTAAAAAGACATTTGAGTTAATAGACCATATCCAAAGTTTTAACGATGATATCTTAACAGAAATATTTTTGTCAGTAGTTATGAAGACAGATAATAGCGATCCAGATGTTTATTGTTTAAAGGGAATCTATAGGGTTATGGATGCAGTACTTTTGCAGAAGAAAAATTTGCGGCATGATTTTGAAGAGTTTTACCAAATGTTAAATAGAGAAAGAGGAGAGAAGTTTCGGCTTCCATACAAGAAGATAAATAACAATTTCTCAAAAAATGTGTTACAGAATCTCAAGAGTGATATTTTTGTAAAAAATTGTGGTTTAAAAGAAGTAACCTCTAAGGAAAACAAGAAACAGCTAAATATTGAAGCAGTTTGTTCAGCTAAAGCTTGGAGGATGGTTCATTCTGAAATTTGCCTACCAGACGAAGATCCTAATCGCATAATAGAAAAGTTGGAAGCTGCAAGAAATGGGATAACAAGTATTCATGAGAAATTAGCCATTAGTCTTTACATTGCAACACTCCGTCGTATAAATAAGAATGCACGTACATGGAAAAATTTACAGCTTATTACTAAGCATCCGAAAGCAATATCATGTTCCGAAATAGTTTGTTATCTTACTCAAAAAAAAATGATACAATATAATTCTAATGACAGCGAGGACGTTACTCTTGATAGCGAAGATCATTATCTTTTAGGATTAGCTTATATAGTAAAAGATCAATACAAAAATGCCAGATTTCATTTTGATAGAGCGAAAGAATTAGGATGTGATATTGAAAAGTTGATCAAAGAAGAGTAGATGATTTAAAGAACTATTAGTTTTATTTGTAATGAAATGGATAAAAAAACAGATGATATAAAATATCATATGATAGAAGCAATACTGTGTAGTCTTACGTACTGAAACGGTCATTTGTAAGGAATTTTTTATTATGAGCTTTGCCGTAATATTAGCATTTTTAATGACGTTGATCACTGCTAGTTCGAATGTAATTTTAAAAAAGGGATTTTCTAAGATTTCTCCTTTTGCTGCAGTATATATATCTGTTATAATAAGTACAATATTTCTTTGGTGTGCGACATTTCTATTTGTTCCGAGAAACTATTTTTGTAACTATAAAGGGATCATGATCTTTGTGCTCATTGGCAGTTTTGCCCCTACGATTGTCAGAACTTTAACATATTACGGTATTCATAAGCTTGGCGCAGGACGGGCGGCGCCACTTCGGGCAATGACCCCATTTTTTGCGACGATTATTGCGATAGTTTTTTTAAAAGAGTCACCAAAGCCAAGTATATTTGTGGGGATTTTTTTGATTATCTTAGGTATAATTGTTCTTTCAAAAAAGAATGAAGATAATATCACACAATGGCGGCTTAATTATTTTTTTTATCCATTAGGAGCGGCGATATTAGCGGGACTTGCGGCAAATCTGCGTAAATTCGGCTTAAATCTGATGCCCCAACCTGTTTTTGCTTCCACAATAGCCGCGACCAGTTCTTTAATATTTTTAACCGGTTATATTTTTTTTAAGTACAAAAAAATAGAGATTACACAGTTACGTCACTCAAAGGCAATAAAGCTGATTATTATTGCCGCCTTTTTGACCTCTTGCGGCGAGATTGTAGATTTATCAGCATTACTCTATGGAAAAGTGAGTCTGGTGGTGCCTATTTTTGCGACAACTCCGTTAATAATCATTTTCTTAAGCCGGATTTTTTTAAAAAAACAAGAAACAATAACCAAGTATTTAATATTATCAACAATTCTGATTATCTTAGGAGTTTATTTTACAGTTATCAGCGCGTAGTCTGGTGGCTCTGTGTGAGAAAAATTTATATCAAAGCGCTGCAGCGAATAAATGGACTTTATGTTAACCTTATAAGCAAAAATATAAAGCCACGGATTAACACTGATGGAACACAGATAAGAAAATAAGGTTAAACGATTTGATTATTAAAAATCCGTGTTTCATCTCGGTAAATCCGTGGCTAAAAAATAATAATCAAACGAACAAATTGTCATCCCTGACCTTGTTCCGTCACGAAAGCGGCTTATAAGGCAGGTGAGCGCAAAGGTTAAAAATAAAAAAATCAATAATCACACAGAGCCACAGAGGCGCAGAGAATGACGAAAAAGAAAATTAGTGCAATTTTTTGAATTTTCTTGTAGTGTGTTAGGAAAAGTAGAATATATTCGGAATGGTTTAAGAAGAAAATCAGTTCGGCTATTTTTGAAGAAGTTTATAATAAAAGTAACTACCTGAAAAGAATAGGATTTCGAGGAGATACCTTAATGAGTGATGCAAAAATACAAACACTTTGCGGGTTTAGTCGTACTCAAGGCTGTGCATCCAAGATGCGCCGGGCTTTGCTTAAAAAATTAGTTAGTGTTTTGCCCGGAACGATAAAGAAAAATAAAGACAAAATAATATCTGATTATGATTCATTTGATGATGCGGCTATTTATAAACTAACTGATGAAATTTCCATAGTTTTTACGGTTGATTTTATGACACCGGTTACCAATGATCCGGAAAGGTTTGGCCACATTGCCATAGCTAATGCGCTAAGTGACATTTATGCAAAAGGAGCCGCGCCATGTCTTGGCTTAAATGTACTTGGCTTTCCTCAAGAAAAAATGGATTTAACAATTGTTGAACGAATTCTAAAAGCTGGCTTTGCTAAGGCTGAAGAAGCAAATGCACATATAGTTGGCGGACATACGCTAAATATATCTGAATTTATTTATGGTTTGGCGGCAATAGGTTTTGTTAAAAACAATGAGATTATTCTTAACTCTGGAGCATATAAAGGGGATGTATTGTTACTTACAAAACCACTGGGGACGAACGTAGTATTAACATTAGCAAATAGAGCAGGCGTTGATGTAGGTTCGGATATTCTTGAAGAATGTCTTGATTCAATGTGCCAGCTAAATATTATACCAGACATGTTAATGAAAGAAGCCAAGATCAGTGCGTGCACGGATATTAGCGGATATGGATTTATCGGCCATTTAGCACAGATGTTAGAAGCGAGTAAACAGAAAGCAATAATTTATTCTGCCCAAATCCCTGTAATTAAGAAATCTTTAGATTTTTATAATATGGCCTATCGTGCTTGTTCGGTAGAAGCAAATAAAGCGGATTATTCAGATTATGTTCAGTTTACTAATTCAGTGTCACCATCTTTAAGAGATTTATTATTCGATGCCCATACTTCAGGAGGATTACTAATGTCAGTTCCGGAAAAAAATAGCAAAGTACTTTTAGAAAAACTTCAGCAAAATAAATTTATACATGCTGCTATTGTTGGCAGGGTTATAGGACTTGATGAACAGGAAAGTTTAATCAAAATAGAATAGGCTAATTGTTGTATTTGTTTAAAGTTATAAATGAAAAAGCAGATAATCACGACAGACGCAGAAACACAGAGAAAAAGAAAGAATAAAAATTAACTAGATTACACAGTTCACGAAGAAATATTATAGAATGAACCCTTCTATACTATTTTTAACAACTTAACATTATTCACTTTGTGTTTTCTGGTTGATAAAAATTTTTATTTGCTTGCGGATTTTTTATCAAAGTTAAAACATGGCTTTTTTGCTTACAAAAATTTTTTTGGGCAAAAAATCTGCGATTGTCCGTAAATATCTGTGATCGAGAAAAATAGATAATATCTTCACTAATCATTATATTGATAGAATTATACAAATATGTTATACTAAATAAGGAGATAAAGGGGGTAGTTTATGATGAAGAAAAAAAAACAATATAAGTTCGAACTAATAGATATGAATAAATATAGAGGTGAATGGATAGCCTTTATAGATGGGAAAATATTTTCCCATGGCAAGGTGCTTAGAAATGTGCTTGAACGAGCTAAAAAAACCGGGAAAGAGCCAATTATAGATAAAGTTCCACAACAGAATACATTAATAGTATGATAGAATTTGATTATAAAGGATTTGTAAAGACAGACGAGAGTGGAAAGATATTAGGCGTATATTATCGCCCGAATGCGATAGTTAAACTAGTTAATGGTGATAATTATATTGTTTCTAATATGCTTATAGACTCAGGAGCAGATGTTAGTGTGATACCAAAAGCTGAAGGTGAAGCTTTGGGATTCCGAATTGAAAAGGACGAAAAAATCGAAGATGTCAATGGCATAGGCGGACAGATTCCAGTCGTACATCGGGCCATAGAATTTAATATAGGCATAGCGGGCATAAAAATAAATATAGCCTGGGCACTGATAAATGATCTTCCCCCAATTATGGGGAGAGAAGGTGTATTTGATACATTCATTATAGAATTTCGGCAGAAAGAGAAGAAAGTTAGATTCCATCGTATCAAATAGAGAAGTGTTCATGATTAAATAATATTTTCCTTCCTAAAAAATCCTATCATAAATTTCCAGGGAGATATAGAAATGAACCTATAATGTGTAAAGTTTCCCTTTTGCCAAGATAGACATTTTATTAGACAAAGACTCTAACTATAACCGAGGAGGGAAAGGAAAGAGAGGGATACAGACAGTCGGATGGGGTTGACAAGTGGGGAAGTCAAGATATGATAAACTTGACAAAGCGAGAACCCCTGGGTCCAGACGGGGAGAGGATAAGTTTCCTACCATTCGCAGAACTGGGTAATAGAATAATGGACACTCAAACCTAAGCATGAATCAAACTGAGGTAATGGAGACAGATAGTTAAGGTTAGATGTAGTCTGTATCGGGAACTGAGGGAAGGATTCATGTAAACTTGTTGGTATCTGAACTTGAAGCCGTACTGTGGAAAAACCCGACGTACGGAATTTTAGCGGGGACTTTGGAAACGTAGATAATGGTGAAATTAGGAACCCACCGCACAATCGAAAGGGTGCGTGATTTGGAAGCTCTTCACTTAATATGCTGTGCGCCAGAGTTCTACCCGACAAGAACACAGAGCAGGAATAAAGCTATTCAGAGATTTTTTCTGTGAACTTTGTGTTCTCTGTGGTTAAAATCTATTTGATTATTGTTAATTACGACACAGCCTGAAAGCGATATCCTTTCAAATCAATGATCGGTTATTCAAAGAGGCTAAGGAACTTATTCACAAGACGCATGTTCCTAAAAACTCCTATATCAATGATGCCCTTAAGTATTACAATCGACTGATTAGAAGAAAGCTCCTAAAACAGCGTTACCAGAAAGAATCAGCATTAGTAGTTGAACATTCGTTGCAGATTAATCGGGAATTCCAATGTTAAAAAACTAAAGAAGTGTTTAAATTTAATTCTGGATTGATTAAAAAAGGGAGAACTGGAAAAGGGGTTTATTATATATTAGATCCTGTTTATAGGGGACATAAGGGGACATTCTACTATATACAAATTGAGCCATAATTTTTCTTTAGGTTATTTTGAACTTGATTATTCTCTTTATCTTGCTAAAGGGTGAATTTTAGAAGGAAAGCTTGAAAACCTACGGTTTTCAAATGGATAAAAAATTTCCGGTAAGGAAAGTTTTTATATGAAATCTAATAATCGTCACAATCTATGCATACTTATAATCATTATCGGAATTTTTCTTTTCGTTCCTAATGCTATTTTTGCACAAGAATGGCAGTTTGTAAAAAGTGGTAAGGAATTTGGCATTAGTGGGATGGCATTGATTGAACAAAATGACGATCACCTTTCTTTTCTGGTCAACCACGACAGTAAGAAAGAAAATGATATTCGTTTGGCTATTGTTACGATTGATACTAATAACAAGATTCAGTATATTCCTTTAAACTGGCCCGAAGGTATAGATTTACCAGAGGATCTGGAAGCCTTAACTGCTATTCCCCATGGAAATGGGACATCTTTTATGACTTTAGTAAGTAATGGGAGGATATACCATATAAAACTTAATATTTCTGAAGGAAGCATCACAGTTCTTAAGGTATTTACTTTACCGGGTGTTTCTGGTAGAAGCAATTTTGAAGGTTTTGCGCTTAAGGAAATAGGGGACAAGTTATTAGCGGTTTGGGCAGATCGCGGTAAAAATAGCTGCCCCGCGATAATTTACTGGGGTTTATTTAACCTACGTACATACGAATTTTCAGATTTAAACTCAACGCCGCTCAAAGTACCCTGGCCCAAAAAATCAGAAGTCCGCCATGTTTCAGATCTTAAAATAGATACACACGGCAATCTTTTCGTGTCTTCGACCTCTGACCCGGGCGACGATGGCTCGTTTCAATCCGCGGTTTATATGGTTGGCTTATTTTGTATAAATAGTGGAAATGTTTTGTTTCGAAAAAACACCACGCTTAAGGAAATATATCATTTTGAAGGACACAAAGTAGAAGCTTTAGAAATTTTACCCGGCGGTTTAAGTAATATAGTATTGGCTACTGATGATGAAAATATGGGGGCGTCGATATTTTTAGATATAAGTAGAACTTATGTGCAAGAAGAGATAAGGTTATTGGAAGAAATAGTGCGTTTAGATGAGGTTATTGCGGAGAGATTGAGATTTGA
>JBDRCZ010000057.1:0-5925 GCA_043821285.1 Candidatus Omnitrophota bacterium
GTATAAATATGTTTGTCAACTAAAAAATTAGGCTGTTATGAAAAAAGTAGGCGACTACACTTTTGGCCACGGCAACCTTGCTCTCCGTCGATAAACCTTTCGGAAAATCTAAAATTGCCCTTTTTTCTGCTAAACCTCGGCAGAACAGTAGGTAGTTCGTATCCTAAATCCTTCACAAAGATTTGTCTGATTGGGCCAGCATAGTTTTTGATATAAACCTCTTTGTCGATAACCTTTGGATTTCGATATTTTCGTGCTACATTTTTGAGGGTAATCTTTCGCCATGCAGAAACAGATGCATTTATAATTTCCTTAAGGATATAGGGGCTTCTACGCCGTAGAGTAATAAAAGTAATTTTCATGGGGTTATTGAGTTTAGACAAATTAGCATCTGTTGTCAGCTTTGAGTCAAAAACCAAATGCGGGGGTTGTTTACCAGTTTGTTTTTCCCAGAATTCTATAAATCTAAAAATCTCTTCGGATTCTTCTCCTTTTCGAAGATCGGCATTACTATAACAAAAGATTTTAGATTGAGCATCCTGAGCAAAAAATACCAGAATAGCTTTTTGTCTGCGGCTTCGCATAGATACGTAATGTTTTTCAACAACGTCTTCTTGTCCATAGTATGGTAACGATTGAAAATCCAAATTGAAAGATTCTCCTATTACCACATTGGTTTTCCGAAGTCTTTTTAGCCATTTATGCATAAATTGCACATTATCCTCATGGGTGATTCTTTCTGAATACTCTGAAATATATGCTGTTTTAGGTACCTCGTTTAATCCCACGGCCAAAGCAGCGCCTTCGTCAAAAACCAAATCCATGACATGACTTTTTCTTTTTTTACCGATGAGTTTTATTAACAAACAAGAAAGAAATGCATTCTCAGGAGGAATCATCTTTGAGCCATACCAATTTAGAGATTTTGCAATTGAAGCAACTTGCATATCGGTCAAGATTTTCATAAGTAAGAAAACTCCTCCAATTCTACTTTGAATCACCCGTGGCGCAAGACACAGTTGTCTCACATCCGCATAGCTTGCTCTTTCAGGTCTGGGAAAGCTCGGACGTTCTTCATCTTTGCGTCTTGGTAACTTAGAAAAACCTTCCTCATCCAGAATATTCCATATCCATACTGTGCTCAATTTAAGTCCTTCTTCCATTAATAGCAATTGAATATCTTTAACTGAATAATTCTGCTTTCGAAGTTCAATAATACGCTCCTTTGATCTATCTCGTTTTATGCCATATTTGGGACCTCGTTTTGTACTCACAAAAAAATTCCGCTCAGGATCATTTCTAAATTGATGACATAAGGCGTGAAATGCTCCGGTAGAATATCCAAATTCACCGGCAATAATTTTTGCGGGAATATTTTCAACGAGATAAGCTCTCAATGCTTCATATTGTCGCTGTTTTGGATTCTGTGGTTCTAAAAAGAATTTGGCTTCTTCACTTACTGATTTAGTTAAATTAGAGGTATATTTTTTATTATTAAGCTTCAATACCATTGTGGTAATCTCCTCTCTTAAATATTTTATCGACGATATTTTAGCATACAAGCCAAATATGTCATTTAATAAACAATTATATTTTCATATTTTAGTTTAACTAATTTACTAAGAAATGTCAAGGGGAAAATTAGCGGGAAATGATATTTTCTCGCCGGTATAAAGTTTATGCGGAAATTATTTTAGATAGGAAATTCTTAGGTGAATTATTGCATGTGGAAATTCAGGCAAGTGTACGGTTGGAAAAAGGTACGGGAAATTTTACCTGGCAGGTAAATATAGGTTTTGACATGGACTTTTAGGAGGCATAGATATGAAGAAGTTATTAATATTACTAATGGGATATATATTTTGTTTGACAAATTACATGGAAGCAGCAGAAGAGCAGCTGCCAAAGGTAATAAACATATCATTTCATACGACTGGCGGTTAAGCAAGGAAGGGGATGATGATATAAACAAATTTATCAAATATCTTCAGGAAAATGAAATTAGTAATGAATGGAAGACAAACACATATCAGCATCAATTAAGCAGCAAGGCAAGCATGGCAATATCGAGCATTGATGTTGGGAAAGATAAAGAGATAGAAGAATTATACGAGAAGAGCGGTCTAAAGGAAAAAGATTACAAATTGCAGAATTTTATTTTTTATGAAACTTACAAATTAAATTTTGGCGAACCACATCAAGAAGGCAAGGTTCCAGAGATAAAGAAGAAAATAATCGAATGGTATAATAGCCGGAAGGAGAAATAGCGGTGTAAAAGTGTAGATTTATAGAAACTTGATTTTTTGTATTCTCTTAATTGCGTAATTATTCTAAGAAATTATTTTGAAACCACGGATTACACGGATATAAATTAATAGTTATTAAATGATTTATCCGTATTATCTTTCTTATCCGTAGTTGAAAATATCTAAACCACAAATAACATAAATTAACACGAATTGAACAAGGTTTGTTCGTAACAAATTGTGCAGATTACTATTTTTTATTGTATTGCAAGATGTTAGAGAAAATCATTCAATCTAAATAAGAAATAATTTGGTTCATTCGTAAATAATCTGGAGCTATTTTTGTAACATTTTGATATATAAAGAGAAACGGCAAAATAACATGCTGCACTTTATTTATCAAAGTTTGGCTTGCTTGAGCTGAGCCTTACACAGCTCAAGCGAAAGCAAGCCAATAGGTTGTGATAAAACAATTGTTACAAATACCCCGTTAAAAGTTCACAATAATTACGAAAGAACCAAGATTTCTACTACGGCAAAGACACATCATCTTAGCGCAATACTTTGCAGTCTTGAGATAATGATAGGAACTCAAAGTGAAGGGAATTTTTTATTTAGAGATTTTCCTTGCTAATTTGCATGTTTTTTGATAATATTATTAAAATGTGATATTTTACCTAATGAGGTGGAAAAATGAAGAAAATTAATCGGGATAACCCAGTGAAAAAAGACCAGAAATTTACTCCCCCGCCGCCCCCGCCGAATTTTGGCCGGGGGATTGTCGTGTTTATTATTATGCTTGGGTTTATTTATTTGCTGAGTAATTTGACGACCATGGCCCCAAAGCCGTTAAGGTATGGCGAGTATTTTAGGATGCTGGAGAATAACCGTACTTCCCGCGAGATAAAAACCGCGGTAAAAAAAGATGGCCTCATCGAAGGAGAACTGCAAAATGGCGAGCGGTATATGGTGAATATTCCGGAAAATGATGAGGTGATATTGCGCCTTTTACGTGAAAACGTCGATGGTTTTGATGTGAAACCGCCAAAGACTTTGCTGATGAATATTTTCCTTAGCATTTTAGGGCCTTTATTTTTAATCGGCTTTTTCTGGTATATGTTTTATCGCGGTACTCAGTCTGGAGGCCCGGCGGGAAAAATCTGGTCGTTTGGCAAAAGCAGGGCACGGTTGCTCGGTTCTGATTATACGCGGATTACTTTTAATGATGTGGCCGGAGTGGATGAGGCAAAAGAGGAATTGCAGGAAGTAATTGAGTTTCTTGTGGATCCAAAAAAATTTCAACGCCTTGGCGGGAAAATTCCTAAAGGCGTGCTTTTAATGGGCCCCCCTGGGACCGGTAAGACTTTGCTCGCAAAAGCCGTAGCCGGAGAGGCAAATGTGCCGTTTTTTAGTATCAGCGGTTCTGATTTTGTCGAGATGTTTGTTGGGGTGGGCGCAAGCAGAGTAAGGGATTTGTTTGAACAGGGCAAGAAGGCGGCCAAAGCCGGAGGAAAAGGTTCGATTATTTTTATTGATGAGATTGATGCGGTGGGACGTCAGCGTTTTGCCGGCATTGGCGGTGGGCATGATGAACGAGAGCAGACCCTTAATGCGTTACTCGTGGAAATGGATGGGTTTAATACCCAGGAAGGGGTAATCTTAATCGCAGCAACAAACCGGCCGGATGTTTTGGATCCGGCATTACTGCGCCCGGGAAGGTTTGACCGGCAGATTGTTATTGACCGTCCGGATATAAATGGCCGGGCAGCGATTTTAAAAGTGCATGCCCGTAAGATAAAATTAGATACGAAAGTGGATTTAAAGTCAATTGCCCGGCAAACGCCTGGGTTTTCCGGAGCGGACTTGGCAAATTTGATAAATGAGGCGGCATTACTTGCGGCAAGAAGAGATAAACAATCAGTCACCATGCCGGAGTTGGAAGAGGCGATTGAACGGGTTGTTGCCGGTCCGGAGCGGAAGAGCCGGGTGATTAATAAAAATGAAAAAAATGTTGTTGCTTATCATGAATCCGGACATGCAATGTTGTCCTTATATATGCCCCATGCAGACCCGTTGCATAAGGTTTCAATTATCCCCCGTGGGACTGCGGCCCTGGGATATACAATGCAGTTGCCGACTGAAGACCGGTATATTATATCCCGTACAGAACTGCTTTCACGGCTTACGGTTCTTTTGGGAGGAAGGGCGGCAGAGGAGATTGTTTTTGGTGAGGTGACTACCGGCGCGTATAATGACTTGGCCGTAGCTACGGAATGGTCAAGACGAATGGTCTGTGAATATGGCATGAGTGAGAAATTGGGACATTTAACTTTTGGGAAGAGACAGCAGCAGATATTTCTCGGCCGGGATATATTAGAGGAAAAAAATTATAGTGAGCAAACAGCAGTTTTGATTGACCAGGAGGTAAAAAGGATTGTTGATGATTGTTTCAAAACAGCAAAAAATATCCTGACAGAACATAAACCAGAGTTAACCTTAATTGCCCAAACCCTCCTGGAAAAAGAAGTTCTTGATAGCGAAGAGGTCAGAAAACTTGTGGGGTTGCCGGTGAGTGATACGCCGGCTGACCCGGAAAAAGATAAAACTGATAGTCTCTCTATTCTGTTCAATGCGAATAGATAGTGTCCGAAATAAGCAGTTAAATATAGGCAGCAAACGTAAAAATTTTGTTCTCTCGTGCCGGGAATATAAGTTGGCTCTTGCTGATCGAACCCAGATCATGGGGATTGTGAATGTTACTCCGGATTCGTTTAGTGATGGCGGCAAGTTTTTTAACCCGGAACGTGCCGTAAGACACGCGTGGAAATTAAGAAATGAAGGCGCAGATATTATTGATATTGGCGGTGAATCCAGCCGGCCGGGAGCAAGAAAGGTAAGTGCCAAAGAAGAATTTTTGCGTATTCGCCCGGTGGTTCAAAAACTTGTTAAAAGGCTGGATTGCCCGATATCTATTGATACTTATAAATCAGAAGTCGCTGAGCGTTGTCTGGATATCGGGGTCTCGATAATTAATGATATTACCGCCCTGCGCGGCGATAAAAAAATGAAGCATGTAATTGCTAAGTATCATGCGGCAGTTGTGCTAATGCATATGCAGGGGAAGCCACGGACAATGCAGCTAAATCCGCAATACGATAATTTAATTTCGGAGATTATCAAGGAGTTAAAACAAGGCATCCGACTGGCAAAAGAAGCGGGGATTGGTAATGATAGAATAGTTATTGACCCTGGCATAGGATTTGGGAAAACAGTAGAACACAATTTATTGGTTTTAAAAAATCTTGCAGATTTTAATGCGCTGGGATATCCGGTAATGATTGGGACGTCGCGAAAGTCATTTATTGGAAAAATATTAAATCGTGATGAGCATAATCGCTTATTTGGCAGTATCTCAACCGCAGTAATCGCCGCAGCAGGCGGCGCGCATATTTTGCGTGTACATGATGCGGCCAAGACGCGTGATGCGTTAATAATGTATGATGCAGTAGCAGGGCGCGGAATTAGAGAAAATAGAGAGGAGGTAGTGTCAAATAGAATATGGTAAAAATGAAAGATATAAACCAATAGAATTTAGATAAAAAGAGTGCTCATTGACAAAAAGGCAGTTAAGATTTGTGGTAGGAGATTGTTCATTGAGGCAGTTAAAAGACAGCAGATG
>JBDRCZ010000058.1:0-91280 GCA_043821285.1 Candidatus Omnitrophota bacterium
CTAATTCTGTTAGCACCTTATTATAAAACTCCTGAAACTTATCTCCGTTTAATATTGCTTCGCCTCTTCTGGTTTTTTCACTGTTCTCTCTAAGCCATCCTTTTAGCTTCTGCCCCATACCTTCAATGTAAGACTCCGCAGGTGGAGCTATTTTTGAAACTTTATATCGAACAGGAGAGGCTATTTCCTTTTCCTCTTTAAATTCTGCTGCCCGAGATATCCATCCTTCAAACCGGCCTGTCATGGACTGGAACACACTTATTAAAAACCTTTGTTTGTCTTGAGTGCTCAATTCACTGTTATCTATAAGCTCTTGGGTCCCCGCACTGCCAAAAACAAAAATCACATATCTTAAAACATCCGGATTATTTAGCAGCCAGGAAATTTCCTCTTTAACAACGCTGGCGCGGGAATGGCTAAAAATATTTCTTGGCACAAAGAAAACAATCGGAGTCCCTGTTGTCTCTGCGTGTCTTTTTAATTCCGATAAATGCTCGTGAACCCTTTCCTTTTTTTCCCAGCCTTTTTCTTGATAAAACTCTTGCCAAGTTTTTAATCCACTTATTTCATTATCTGACAATGCAGCATAAATGTCATTTGTGAGCCCCAAACTAAAACCGTGTTCAAGCAATGCCTTTCTTAAAGGAAGATTGCCCAGAAATTCATCAAGTGTCATTAGTGCCTGCACCTTTTCTCTAAATGCATTGACTTGATCCTCTGGGGTATCTGAGATACCGCTCTGATGAAAATATTCCTTCAAGGCATCTGCCTGAGGTAATTCGCTAAACAAAAACTCCTGTGTTAAATCTAATGATGTTATATTATCAATAACAGCATTTATCAATGCATTTATGTATTTCTGTCCATATTTATATGCCAACAATAATTCTTTTTCGTAATCTGCTTTAAATCGATCATTGTCCATTGTAATTGATGGGGACAAACAGGTTCTTTGAACTGGGTTTAACGAAACTCTTTCTATCGAAAAAGCAACATTGGTAAATAGAAATGCCTGTATTAGGAGAATTGCAATCAGTTTTCTATGCATTGCACGCATAATATTTTCCTTGTGATTAAAATGTTTTTTAAAAGTATTTACTAAATGGGACAAAAAAATCCTCTGTGTTACATCCCCCATAGACTTTATTTATATAAAATATATCATATATTTCATAAATTGTCAAGGGTTAGACTGTATTTTTATTGATTTATCTTCTTGATATAATTGAAGTTGTCTTACTACAACTATCAGTGAAGAGCAATCCTGACATTTTAGCATATTATCTCTGTGGTTTAGCTATATTTAATAAAAAGGTAGTTTAGGCTCATGCCCGGGAGCCCATACAACAACCCTCTTTGCAATGTGCTACCGGCCTTAACCAATATTTTATCGTAACACGCATTTTCGCCACCCCCTTATTAATTCCAAAATCCAAATGAATCTTTAAATATTTAAATCTTTAAATATTAAGTTATTTATTGAATGACTCATTTATCATTGTATCTCTATATCTCATGCGAATCCGCTTAAATTGACGAGTTATAATTTTACCTTTTTACTTTTCTTTCATTCCATTTCTAATGCGGAATTCTTTTTCTATTCTGTGTTTTTGTGCTTCCAGTTCATCTTTAACTGTCTTTACCTCATCAACAATACCGCGGATCTCTTCCAGCTTTATTATCCGCTCTTCAAGCTTCTCAAGTTCAAGTAAAACTAGCCTTATCGCATCAGCAACCGGATCAGGAAGCCGGCCATGTTCCAGGTCAACTTTCATCTTATGATCTTCTTCAACAATCCTGCCCGGAATACCCACCACCGTAGAATTCGGCGGGGTGTCTCTGATTACTACCGAACCCGACCCAATCTTTGTGTTATCGCCTATAATAATCGGTCCAAGTACTACCGCACCCGTACCAATAACAACATTATTGCCAATCGTCGGGTGGCGTTTCTTTTTCTCAAGGGTCGTACCGCCAAGCACGACACCCTGATATATTAAAACATCATCTCCGATTTCCGCCGTTTCCCCAATTACTACCCCCATACCGTGGTCAATAAAAAACCTTCTGCCAATTTTTGCCCCAGGATGTATTTCAATACCGGTGAGAAACCGAGAAATATGCGACACAAACCGCGCCGAAAATATCAGCTTCATCCTCCAGAGGCAATGTGCCAGGCGGTGCAGCCATATCGCATGTAACCCAGGATAGAAAAGCAAAATCTCTAAAGTACCTCTTGCTGCCGGGTCTTTTTTAAATACAGTATTAATATCCTCTCTAATCTGCTTAAACATGTTACTTAAATGAGCAGACAATTTACGAAGTGTTAATTTCGTAAATTGTAAGACTGTGTCCGTTTGCGAATTTATGTCCGTGGCGCGTGGGGTAAATATTCCATGGATAAATTTACCCCGCATCTTGCGCCCGGACAAATGTTAATGAGCCTGCCACTCTCTCTAGCGAATGCCGACACTTTGTGGCGAATATTAAGCTTATTTCTTCTCCTAAACTGATTCTACGCTTTTTACTTCCGGCACTTGTTTTTTTAGCGCCTGGCCAATCCCCATTTTTAAGGTCATCTGACTCATCGGACATCCACCGCACGCCCCGGTTAATTTTACCTTTACCACGCCATCATCTGTTACCTCTACTAATTCCACATCGCCACCATCTGCTTGCAGGTGCGGACGAATAGTCTTTAATGCCTGTTCAACCTTTTCTTTTAACATCATTACCCCCATATTAAAATTAGGTTCTGTCAAATAATAAACCAGAGCCGGGCATAGTCCTCACTTTTAAGGTGAGCGGCACTGCCCCCTTTTGGCCGTTCATCATGATAAATACTTATTTTCCCGCTAAGACGCAAAGTTCGCCAAGATTTCTTAATGCAGATATAAGTTATAACACTGTTAACTGGCATAGCTTATTTGTCGGAATTAACCCGTCAATCTTTGTGGCGGGGTATTAAGATATTCCTTTAACAACAAATTCCACGCTTAATCCTACTTTTTATCCGTGTTTATCAGTGGCTCTATTTTATTTTTTAGCCACGGATTCACACGGATATTGCACAGATTTTAGCAAATAAACTGTTCTATTTCTATTTTTTTCCTTCCATTCTTATTGTCTTGTATCTTTCTCTGCATGCCCCGTTAGAAAATGCCAAATTACGCTATTTTAAATATGTTCTTGAACTACCTTTTATTTTTGCTTCCCGACCTCATATCTTTAAGCATTTTCTTATGCTTCTTACACAGTCTGCCTGCTTTAAGCTGCGAATATATCAAATCTTTTTGCCAGTGGGCATTAAACAAGCGGCAGCTTTTATTACGGCAAAAAGCAGCTCCGGTTGTATGATAAAACAATACCTGTAAAAAATAACCTTTGATCGCCCCATTTATTCTTTTATCCTGATAATCAATGAACTGCCGGCGAAAATGTTTTTTGACTCTCGGATATTCGCTATCCCACCGTCCAAGTAACATTAGCTGCTGTTTAAGTAAATAATACGGCCGTGGTTTTGCCGGTGCTTCTATAATACCGGTTGTAGAAATTACTGCCGGATGCGCACATAATATTGCCCGCAGGTGATACCTATAATCTTCATCAAAAGTAGCAATACATCTTTTAGTAACAACAACGTGCAGATCTTTCAAGTTATGGATTTTTAAGATATCTGCATATACCGCACAGAGTTTCACACCCTCATAAACCGCACCTGACGGATTTGCATTCTTCAGTAATGTATTTTTTTCAAATTCAAGTTCCTGTCTTAGCGGTACAAAAGATTTCTTTTGGGTTAACTCTTTAATCCGCAAACGCGCAAAACGTTTGGCCAGTACTGAAATATCTTTTTTCCCATACTTTATTTTTTTTAAAAGAACCGTCCTTTTTGTCTGAATCCGCAGGAAACGCCGTAGTTTTTCAAAATCCAAATCAACTTTTCCGTCAATATATAAAATAATCCTTTCAGGAAAAGAAAATTTTACTTCTTTCATTTATCAAGTATTTTCAGAGCCTCTTTTGCTGCTTTCTGTCCTGAAAGAAGCATTGCCCCAAAAGTCGGGCCCATGCGCGGCAATCCGTATATTGTACTTACACTCATACCACAGGCGATCAGTCCGGGATGAACCGTGCCTGTATACTCAACCACGAGGTCTTCAGATTTTTCAACCCACATTGCTCCAAACCCGTGAGTTTTTATCAATCCTCTTTCTTCAAGTTTTCTGACCACACATGCATCATGACCGGTGGCGTCAACAACAACTTTCGCCTCAATCGCTACCGGGTCAACACAGGTAATTTCCCGTGGGAGTGCATGTACGGGTGTCCAGTTAATTACGGCTCCCGCCACCCGGCTGTCTTCTCTTAAAACCACATCGTCAAAAGTGGTCATATTGGCAAATTTTACCCCGGCATCACACGCCGCAGCAATAAGTTTTGAACATGCATGCGGGCCGTCGGCAACAAAAAGTCCTTTAACATACTTATCATAAGGTATACCCAGTTGTTTTAAGATTTTATCCGCCGGCTCACGAACCGTCAGCTTATTCATCAGATACCCCCCAATCCAAAACCCGCCGCCGAGATAATTATTTCGTTCGATAATAAAGGTCTTAACTTTCCTATTTGCCAGCTCCATTCCCGCGATAAGTCCCGAAGGACCAGCGCCAACAATTATACAATCACTCTCTACATATTCATTAAACTGCTTAGCAAAACTACTGATTATTGCCCGCGTTACCTCTTTTTCTCCTGCCATGCTGAATATCTTTTTAGACTTCTTTCCCAATTATGTCATCCTCCTCAAATGTTAGTGCGCCCGCCACGCTCTTTGGCAGACAAATTAATCCGCCAGTCTACTATGCGGATATTAAGCTGTTCCTTTAAATAACCTGCTATGTATTTTTGCGGGGAATCTATCTCCTGCCCGCTAATTCCGCCACAAAGCACTGGTGGATCTTCGACTTTGTGGTGAACATGACAAGTAATTAATCCTCTGCCACCAAGCTGTGTCAAACAAGTTGTCCAAACTCCTGTAGCAGCACGTAATATTATACCATATTTTCTGAGTCTGTAAATGATAATTTTTTGGATAAAAAAACATGGCTAAACCCTTATCTCTTCCAAAAAATCCTGCGCGCATGGCTCTACTACCAGAGAATGCACAGAACCTCTCTTGGAACAAGCAATCTTTATCCTACTGCCATTAGCATCGGAATAACGGGCAACTATAGACGCCGACAAAGACAAGGCATCACTATCTGCAGAGCTTCCCGTTAATAGGCCAATTGGACCTGGATAATCTTCAGTTTTAAATATGATATCCGTTTCTTCTGCCTGGCGGATGAGAAAATTATTTTCACTTTCATCCCGGCCAACAACAAGTTTTATGTTTTCCGCAACACGGAAATGCCGGCCTACTTTTAACAAGTCAATATTTCTCAGCGTTACCTCATTAAATTCAATTAAATCCCGCATCCTAAGTGCAAAACATTTATCAGTTAAAAGACAGCCGCCGGCTGGAGCAGGATAATCGGTTATCCCAAACATCCGGGCAAGTTCTATTTGTGGCTTACGTGACCTACCGGAGATTGATAAAAGTTTATCCCGGATTACCCATCCTTGTTTCTCAGGGATTGTTTCCGGAAGAAGCTTTGCCGAAAGCGGCCTAAGAATCAACCCTTCTAAACCGCTTTCTTTTTCAATAATGGACATTGCCTGCCTGTACTGCGACATTGGCCGCTGTCCCAGCACTTCTCCGGTAATAATAAATGACGCCGCAAGTTCCGGCATTAATTCTTTTGCTTTTTTATACAACATTATCCGGCAGTCTATGCAGGGGTTAAGATTTTTGCCATACCCGTACTTAGGATTTTTAACAAGCTCCAAAAAATCTTCTTTAAGGGGAATGATTTTTATATCTACTCCTAATTTTCCCCCAGCCACCTGCAGCTTGTGCCGGCTTGTGCCATTTTTAATAGAGTGATGAACCGGCGTAATATAATTTAAGGCAATAACATCTATGCCCTGCTCCTGTATTATTTTAACGGCCAGAATACTATCCAAACCTCCGGAAAACAAAGCAATTGCCTTTTTATTCACAACATTTACCTTTATAAAAAATTTCCTTCATTTTGACCATCGCGATCATAAGGCTGCAAGGTATTACGTTAAGGTGCGGATCTTCGACTTTGTGGATGAACGAAGATCCGCCGTGGCGGAGAAAAAACTAATTTTGTTCCCGTCCGTTAAGGCGGACGATCAAGAAATGCAGCGCATTTTCCGAATCTGAATATACCCCGTTAGTCTACTATCGGAGAATATTCATTTGCCGATTTTTTTCTTCATAACTTTTAAAAATATCTTTACAATTTTGGGATCAAACTGAATGCCCGCCCCTTTCTTAATAAACTCCATTGCCATTTTATCAGAACATGCCTTTCGGTAAGGACGGTTAGCAATCAGCGCCTCATATTGATCGGCAATGGCCACAATCCGCGCCCCTAGAGGAATAGCTTCTCCCTTTAGTCCCATAGGATAACCTTTTCCATCCCACCGTTCATGGTGATAAAGAATGAAAGGTATTACCCGGTGTAAAAAATGAATTGGCCTTATAATGTCTACTCCTATTTGTGGATGTTTTTTTATCTGCTCAAATTCTTTTTTTGTAAGTTTTGAGTTTTTACGCAAGATCTTATCTGTTATGCCGATCTTACCTAAATCATGCAGAACAGACGCCTGTTTAATAAGCTCTATTTCATCCTTCGGTAAATTCAAGGCCTTGGCAATTTCTGTGGAAAAATTCACGATCCTTTCGACATGTTCCCCGGTATGACGGTCTTTCAATCTGATTGTTTTTGCAAAAGCAAAAACTGCCTCAATCAAACTCTGATTTGCCCGTTTGGTCAGTTTTTCAATTTTCTCTCTTAAGAATTTAACATTAGAAACACCTCTGTTTTTTTTAAAATCTGAACTTGTATCTTTCTTTATATCCAAGGCAGAATAAATGCGGCTGCCGCCGTGTTCTTTAACTTTATTTAAAATCCGATCTGCCGCCTCTACCAAATCTATTCCCTTAGCGGCTTTATCTTCCGGATACGAAGCCGCGGCAATGCTTAATTTTAAGCGGACAACATATTTTTTATCGCCAAAATTATATAAGTTACTGGCATCCATAATCCTCTGCGCCAAAACTAATGCTTCCGCCCGGTCTATTCCCGAGGCAATAATTATAAATTCCTCACCGCCGAACCGGACAGTAATATCATGACGGCGCACCATTCTCTTAAGAAGCACCGCTAACTGCTTAAGCACCAAGTCCCCAAACTGATGACCGTAAACATCGTTTATTGACTTAAAATAATCAATATCAATCATAATCACCGAAAGCGGCTGGCTATATCTTTTTGCACGATAGTATTCGGTCTCAATAATATCCATAAGATAACGATGGTTATAAAGTCCGGTATGAGAATCGACCAAAGCCATGTGCCCTAATTGACGGTTTGACCTTATCAGTTCTTTATTTAGAGCATCTAATTTTTCTTCCGCTTTTTTTTTGTCCGTAATGTCTATCCAGATGCTTTGAACAAAATTCTTTCCTTGAATAGAAACGGCCTTAGAACTTACTAAAATATTACGTATCTCACCATTTTTCGTCCGATGTTTCGTTTCAAAGCAATCCGCTCCTTTTTTGATTATTTTTCTGATGTGCTTTCTGACGTCCGATGGTTTCTCGACAACCTCAAAGTCTGATATTTTTAATCTTTTGAACTCCTCGCGTGTATACCCAAGCCTTTCGCAGGCCGTATTATTAAACTCTAAGAGCGCCCCACTTTGTACATCAATCAGCACGATTGAGTCTGCGGCCTGATCAAACAGCGCGCGATACCGCTCTTCTGAATCCCGCCGCGCCTCCTCTACTTTTTTGCGCTCGGTGATATCTTCAATCGTCTCAACCACATATCTAATTTTTTTATTTACATCTCTTACCGGGGTACCAATAATATTATAAATTCTTCCCTTTGCATAAGCATCTAATTCTAAAGACTGCGTTTTACCGGTTCTAAACGCCTTTATGATCGGACACCCGTTACATATTTTCTTCTTAGGAGATACCGGCAGTGATCGGTAACAAACAGGTTTCTTACTAATATCTATGCTGGAAAATTCTTCATGGCAAGCTCTATTTAACCAGAGAATTTCCATTCTTGGACTTATAACCGCAATTTTCGCGGCAACATTGTCCAAACTCTGTACGGTGAGTGTACTATATTCCGTATGCCTGTACCTGTTTTTCTTTCTGCTTAGTTTAGGTTTCATTTGTTTGGCCTTTTTTAGAATAAGTCAACCTCCGGTACTGCTGACTCATTTCTAAACTAATCGCTAACACACTAAAACATAAAGGAATTCTTCGATCAACACCTGATTCTGCTGAAGATAAATCCAGCAGATAAGTATATCCCAAAAAAGTATTTTTTAATAATTTCCCTACGATTTTATCATCAACAATGTATTTGTAAAACCTCAAAATTGGCACAAATTTACCAATTTCATTATTAGCGCTATCTAAAACGGTAACCTGACCTAAAGCATTTATCCCGATCTCACACGCTAAATACCCAATGATAAAATCGTTTTGATCAAACATGCTATAGGTATTCGTATTCTTTAAAATACCCATTTTTGATGCCACCTTAGAGAGTTGAAATACCGGCTTTTTAGAATCATTTAGTTCATAAAACATAAATCTGGTAACTAAAATATTATGTTTTACCCTCAGCACTTCGGCATTTTTTTCGTCAACGATCGAAAAGTTACCCAGAAAGCCATATTTGATATTATGTTTTTCCCCTAATTGCATTTATCCCCCTTATAAATATTACCCATAACAGCCATATCTGTAATTAATCTCTAACCTTATTTTTATTTGCCTGCTTATTATATATTATCATATTTTCTAAAGATGTTGCAAGAAGTTATATATCACAACCTTTTTATTTTTCTGTAGATATCGAAAACAAAATCAACATTTAATCCTTCGCCGATTCCACTGGTTGAACCAGGAAAATACCCCATTTTTTTCGCCGCTTTTAAATTTTTCATCGCCTGGGTGATTATCTGTTTTTTGTTTTTAGAATATAAATCTAATCCGCCGAGTAACAGCAGATTTTTGCCATAACTTTTTCGTATTTTATCGGTCTGCATTTTCCCCGATAATTCTACCGGGTGGACCCCATCAATCCCAATCTCAATAAGCTCAGATAATATGTCAAAAATATCACCATCCGCATGGAGGATAATTTTTATATTTTTTCTTTTTAGAATAGCCGCAATCTTTTTTAAATTCGGCAGCCATAACCGGCGCAGAGTCTCCGGAGAAAAAAGCAATCCACGGCTGCCTGCAATGTCATCACCAATAAAATAAATTCCCTCGGTAAAATATTTAGTAAATTCCGCCGCAATGCTCATACAATTTCCGGCCGTCTCGGAAACTATTCGCTCTATAACACTGATCCTGGTTTTTAGTATCTCGCAAAATAGCTCAAACCCGAGGTAATTATACACTGCGCTTAAACAGCCATCACTAAAATATGTAAGCTCTACCTCTGGCGCAAAAACATGTTTATTTTTCACAAAACAAGCAATCTTTTCTTTTATTTGAGCATTAGTTAAGGAAGGGAAATGATAATTATCTATCCTCTTTAACAACCGCGGCTTTTCTCTATACTTTCTACCTTCCGTTAAAAATAAACCCGGGTAAATATCAATCCCCATCTCCCGGCTGGCCAAGGCCAATTTTTTAATATAATCCGTTTCTCCTTTAGAAAAATGTGCAATTATTTTCTGATTAGTAATATAATCACAAATAATTGGTAAAGCCGTAGGTTTAAACTCAAAGGCTTGCTTTATTCTTGTATTAAGTTTTATATCTAACACTACCCATGTACTCCAAGTGGTATTGCCAAAAATTATCTATACTTTAAATAAGCTACTACGATCACCGATGAGATGAAACAAATGATCTCAGATTAAAAAAACACGATTTAAATATTTTTTAGCCACAGATTTACACGGATAAAACACGGATTTTAATAATCAAATTATTATAGACTTTATCAAGTGTAACATGCCTTTCTTATTTTGTCAAAATATTTGCAAAAAAGACACAACTACAGTATAATAATGTAGTCTCCACGGCCTATAAGCCCGTGGAGACTACATATACAGGGTAAAAAAATATAAAATTTTAAACTACGAATTTACACGAATAAAGACATAAAGGGGGGTAGCATTCGTGAAAATTAGTGAGATTTGTGGTTAAAAAAATAAAATCAATTTGATCTGACAAATCTGTGGTTACTTTAAAAAATGTGCGGATACTTTTGACAGAACCTATAACTCGGAAGGGAGATTAATTATGATCTTTAAGATAATTAGAAAATATACCAAAGTATTTTTTTGGGTAATGGCTATTGGCATTATTCCCAGCTTTATTCTCTGGAATATTGCCGCCAATACCACCGGGCAAAAAAAACAGGTTGTTGGAGAATTATTCGGTAAAAAAATATACGTTGATGAGTTCCTTAAAGAAAAACAGATTGTCGAGCAACAGGCCTGGCTAAAATACGGCGACAAAGTTGAGCAATACATTAATCTCGACCAAGAAACATGGGTCCGGCTCATGCTTCTGCACAAGGCAAAGGAACAAAAAATTCAAGTTCAAGAAAAAGAGGTTTTTGAAGAAATTAAAAACCTACCGGCATTTAAGCAATATGGTTCTATTGATCCGCGCACCTACCGCGCAATCCTGGCAAATGCCCTACGTACGACAGTTGGTGAATTTGAAGCTGGAATGAAAAACACGGTGATGGTCAGAAAATTAGTAGATACAATAATGGCAGAAGTTGATATTTCTGAACAAGAATTAAAAGAGACTTATTATCAGGAAAACGAACAAGCAAAGGCCTCTTTTATCAGCTTTACCACTGAATCTTACAAAAAAGACACCACGATTACGGAAGAAGAAATTTCTGAATATTTTAATAAAAATAAAGAGCGTTTAAAAACACCCCTGAAAAGAAATGTTGAATTTGTCGAATTTAAGCTTGCAGATTTTAAAAACCAGCCCACGGTTACTGAAGAAGCAATCGAACAATATTACAATGAACATAAAGAAAGTTTTAAAGCCCAGTCACAAGAAGATCCGGAAAGATATCTTAGCTTTGAGCAAGCACACGACTTAGTTAAGCAAATTCTCGAACAAGACATCCAAGATACTCTGGCAAAAGAAAAGGCCGAACAATTTCAAGAGGAAGCAGAAGATAAAGGTTTTACTCAAGCGGCCAAGGATAATAATTTAGCGGTCATACAAACCGGCTACTTTGGCCAAAACGAGGAAGTGCCAAATGTTGGCTTATCCTATGATTTTATCCGCGGGGCATTTAGTTTAAACCCCGAAGAAATAAGCCCCCTGATAAAGGCCAAAAACTCCTATTTTATTTTAAGGCTGCTCGGAGAAGAAAGTCCCCGGCAAAAAACCGAACAAGAAGCAGGTACAGAAATAATCGAAACTCTTACTCAGGAAAAGGGGGATGTGCTCTGCCGCGTTGCGGCTGAACAAGCATATGAAAAGATAAAGAGTATTATCTCTTATCCGGTAAAAACATTCAAAGATTCGGCAAATGAATTAAATTTTCCGTTACAAACTACCGAACTCTTTACCCGGCGTGGATACATCAAGACCTTAGGCATGGCACCTGATTTTTCTAAGGCTGCTTTTGATCTAAAGGTTGGCGAAATAAGCTCGCTGGTCAAAACTCCACGCGGATACTCTATCCTTACCCCGGATGAATTCTATCCGGTAAATGAAGACGATTACAATAAAAACAAAGACCAATACAAAAAACGCCAGCTTTTTGCAAAACAATCTACGCATCTGAATAATTGGTTTCAAGAACTTGAAAAGGAAGCTAATCTAAAAAACTATTTAGAGCTGATTAAACAGCTGCAAGAAAAATCTGATGATCAGGAAACCGAAGTTAAAAATGAATGAAATATAAGATATATCTTGCTTCACAATCTCCGCGCCGCAAAAGTATTCTTAAAAAATTAGGGTTTAAACTCACCGTTATCCCTGCACATATTAAGGAAGCGTTCATTCCCGGCATACCGGCACAGACCCAGGCAATAAAGCTTGCTTTAAAAAAGGCAAACGCTGTATCGCACAAAGTAAAAAACGGTCTAATAATCGCTGCTGATACGATTGTTATGCTAAATAATAAAATTATCGGTAAACCCAGAAATGTCTCTCATGCAAAAAAGATTTTACGCACACTTAACGATTCCTGCCATTACGTAATCACCGCTATTGCCGTAATTGAAATGCCCCAACAAAAACAAATCGTTGATTTTGAAAAAACAACTGTCTATACCCGTAGACTTCCTTTAAAAAAACTCGACCAATTTGCTAAAATTCATTTAGATAAAGCCGGCGGCTATGCCATACAAGAAAACGATATCTTTATAAAAAAAATCTGCGGGGATTTCAGCAATGTGGTTGGACTGCCGGAAAAGAGACTCCAGAAGATACTTAAGCATTTTAATTATGAATAGCGCAACACGTTACAAACTAAAATGTAATGGTAAATAAATCTTTAAATATCCGAATAATTATATATTTCCGTGGATGGCAGGTCCGATGCAAAATCGCAGCATTTGTGGTATAACTCTACGGGTGATTCGTTATTTAAAAATTTTTTTATTCTCATACAGAGCCGCAGGGGTCACAGAGTTTTTCCGTTATTCTCTGCGGCTCTGCGTCTGTCGAGTGATTATTTATTTTTTATTTATTTTTATTAACCGGATTATTAAGATAATCGGATAAAAAATCTTAGTGTGCGGATAAAATTTTTGGATTTTTTAGATCGCACTCTCCACCCCTGCTAACTCCTTCAATTCCAATACCCCAAGTACTGGGGTAGAACCAATTGGCAGCAATTGAAATCTAAAATCAGGATTGCGTTTCCTTATCGCCGCAAGAATTGGCCGAAAACTATTTACTGCTTCCCGCATTGAAGGTAATATTATACTAAATATCTGCAAAAGCTTCTCTGAGACTTCAGTATATTCTTCAGCCAAAGAAATAATTTTCTCTAAATTTATAAAATCAAGGCCTGCATTTGCTGCTTCAACTAATATATCTGCTGCCGCGTTACGCCTTGCTTCGTCTTCAAGCATCTTGTTAGCAATTCTAATCATCGTTCTACTAAAAGAATATTTCAGGCTTTGCAGTGTCCTGGCTAATGTAAGCGCGGCATCAAAATCTCCTCTCTCTGCCATTATTACCGCGAGATCTAATAATTTATACTGAGTATCGCTCTCTCTCCGCATCCTTCCTGCCAGCTCTACAGCCTTGTCATAATCTCCCCTTGCTGCGGCTGCCTCAGCCGCGTTGCCATAAGCATCATTAATCGCATCATAAAAAGATCCTCTTATCTTTTCCCTATTTGCCGTAAGAACGTCAATGCAAGAAATTACCCGCGCATATTCACCATCCAATGCCCTTTCCTTAATTACAGCAATTATATTTAAAATTAGCGTCCTTGAAATCTGATCACCCGGCTGGGCATTTTCCAAAACAGTTTTCGCTTGTTCTAAGCTCTCTTCTAATATAGCTTCTCTTGACTTCCCGGAAATCTCTAACCCATATTCCCGCATTAGCGGGACAATATAACCCATATATCGAGATAATCTTTGCGATGGGTCATCTATTTCTTTTGCTCGATCATAGGCACTTTGCAGCAGTCTCGCTGCCCAGTCAAGCTGCTTGTTTCGGGCTAAACCTCTAGCCATATTACTTAATAATAATGCTAATGATGCTGTATTTTTAGGATCCCACAAATCAGACATACCATCAATCATTTTCATTGATTGCCCTATATATTTTTCATCCTTAAACAGAATTTCAAAAATATCAGTATTTAACCAATATGAAACAATCCCACCTCGTTCCTCGATTATTTTAAACCCTTCATTTATCTTCCCTCGTTTTATTAGTTCGTGGGCTATTGCGAATATAAATACTCTCCTTACTTTTTCTATATCGATTCCCTGTGCAACAGCTAAAATTTTACCCAGCATATTATCATTTATAAATCCAAGCTCATCTCCTATCCTCCTATCGTTTATACCAAACATTTTTTTGTCTTGCATCATATTTAAACACTGGATAAATTCCTCAAGCAAAGTCTCTACTTCTGAAACTTTTGTTTCATCTCTTGCTAATTGCAGCGCAAAATAAAGAATATCATTTGCCCGAAATGTCAATATTTCTTCTGTTGCTTCATCAAACGAATTTATACCATAAGTTTTGGGGTTATTAATTATCTCTAACACCTTATCTCTTAATGCTGGATGTTTTGCACATTCCTTTACAATCTGCGCAATAACGCTGAATTTTCTAAAAGCTTCACCTATAAACTCATCTGAAGTTACAATATCATAAGCGCGATCAAACCATTCATCAGCCATCTCCAAGAATTCTGACAAATAGGCCAGTTCTCCCATAAAACTTGCCGGGTCGGTAAGTGTATATTCGTGGTTAAAGTTACCTGTCCACCCTTTAGTAAGAATTTCCCAGTTCAAGTAACCTGTGTCGTATAACCTAATCAATGCTTCTAGATATATTCTTAGTTCATCATCAGAAATGCCGGATGCTTTAGCTGTTAATGTCTGTTCATCAGTACCCAGTAAACGATAAAATTTATCTTTGGTTTCCTGAGATATAGGGGATGTGGCAATATCATCATTTTCTGTCATTAGTTGTACTTGTTGCTTAAGAAAATGCTCTTTAATCGCCGCAAGCCCCCAGAGTTTTGTGTTCCCTTCCTGATCAGTTGAAACCAGCATGTTTTCATCCGGAGAAAGGGCTAATGAGAAAATCGGGCTAGTGTGTCCTTCATTTGTTGTATCTTTCAAACCAATAAGCTTAGGTCTTTTCGGGTCGCGTATATCCCAGAACCGGATATTGCCATCCATACTCCCAGATATAAGCAGATTTTTATTGGATGAAATAATCAGCGAAGTAATAGCTGCACTGTGACCGCCGATTGATTTATCTATTACTGCAAGAGGTTGGGAATTTCCTGAGTCTTCTTTATCACGACTTATATCCCGAATCTCTATCTTACCATTATCCATCCCTACAGCAAGTAGGGTTTTATCGGAAGACATGGATAAATCCATAGCGGGTGAACTTCGCTCTAACATAGCTACACGTTTAGGATTTTTGGGGTCAGTAATATCAAAATATATGATATATCGATCAAATCCAAGAACTAAAAGATTGTTATCTTCGGAAAGCGCCAAACTTAAAACCGGCATATTTGGTAATCCATCTTCATATTCAAGCCAATTTCTACCAGTGGGTCCGGGTCGATTAAACAAGCTACTCAAGTCTTTAGGTTGAGAGGGATTAGTTATATCCTGTAACCTTACGGTGTGATAATCGGAAGCATCAGATGTATTCCTAGTTATGCTAACCATTAGGGTACGATCCTTAGAAAATAATGAACGTATAGAAGCTTTATCTGAATATTCACTTCTGTTAAAATAGAGTCGTTGTAATTCTCCGCTCTCACTAATCCTATACAACGCCTGATAAAAATAGCTGGTTCTGCCTAAAACAAGGAGAATTTCATCCTCAGAACAAGCGATGTCCCAGTACACACTGCTAGGTCGTATAGATCTGTTACCACCAGGTCTATCTTTAAGCTGAGGGTTTTCAGGATTTGTAATATCATAAAGTTCTATACGGTTTGTGGTATTTGCTAAAATCAGTTGCTTTCCATCAATACCTATATACTTTCCACCTTGTTCCAGCTTATTTAATGGAGCGGGTATAGTAGACAATAACTCCACATCCATTCCGCGCGCGTTTACTTCCACAATCTGCACATAAATCTCTGCCACTTGTTTACGTAAATCATCCGGCATTGCAGTAAGTGCCGGGGTAGGTTCTTCTTCCATTACCGAAACAGGTTCTGTAGAATCTTGCTGGGGTAAAGGGATAGGGATGTTATCTATTTCCGGCCATGGTAAATAAGCCTCAGTTTGCCAAGGACCTGCAGATACCCTCTTTCCTCCAATCATCATAATGCTAAAGCGATAGTCATCATGTATCTCTTCAATGATTCCTAAACCAACCATCAAAGGGGCATTAAAATCTTTAGGTAGTATTATATCTCCAACATTCAGCATTCTTCTTATCGCCCCGTAACTTCCAATAGTGGTATAACCTATCTCTTTACCTTCTGGCCTTAATTGTTCCAACCGCGCAGCTATCTCCTTCTCAGATTCTAAATCCCGCTCTCCTTGTTTATTTACCACCACTCTTTCTATATATGCTTTAAACTCTCTCAATTGTCTCTGAACTTCCTGAACATAAACAGTATTTGTGTATGAGGCTCCCCTTAATCTAAGTGTAGTGGTAGAATCTGGTATAATATTTATCTGGCTTTCATCTTTAAGGAACTGATAAATACCGATATTATTAACTTCATCTATTTCAATCAGGCTGGCATGAACGTATGATTCATTGAAAAAATAAGTTTCTAAATCTGCTGGCATTTCTTCTGATTCTTCTTTTTGAACTAGAATTACTATTCTTTCTGTTTCAACCTCACGAGCAACAATACCCAACATATAAGCATATCGGGGAACTTGTACTGTATAGCTTGTATTTTGATTACTTAATATCACATACCGCTTACCATTACCTAATACCACGGAATCCCCTGGCATTAGTTCCACAGCTTGTTCAGGTTCACTGACGGATTTATAATTGAAGTATTTTTCAAAGAAAGTACGCTGTTCATCAGTTAATGCTTCTGATTGAACACCTAAATATTTTTCTTGCCAATATTGTTCCAACCTAGTCCTAAGAATAAAATCCCAACTATATATACGATCTTTAAAAATTTCCGATGCTTCATCTTCCCATCTTATTTTTCTTATAGGACGAGTCAACTGATATTCATCCCATTTAATTATCTTATAGGGGCTTATATCAGCTAATCCTTTTATCACTGCAAGTTCGAGAGTTCTTGCTACACAATGATCAATGGTGGTATAACCACCCCCCGCCTTTATCTTACATTCAAAATCTTTTTCTTCGCGGGTAATAAACATCATGTAATCAAATATTCTTGTTTCCTTTGAAATATTCTGAATTATTTTTATCGCTATACTCTTAGCTTCTTCAACAGATGTTGTTGAATCGCGCGTGTTTATTTGTATTCTTAAATTATCCTGCACCCATTCTTCTGCTTCCTGCTGACTGTAAAACTCTGGTTCTGCGGATATATCTGTATCCTCCCCTTTCTCAGCATCATCAGCGGGTTTAACCAAGTCAAGGCTCATTCTGAGAATTTCCGCTAAACCAGCAGCCACTTTAGTATCTTCGGGTACTGATAAACCCGCAACTGCCGGCTTTGTTTCTTTCCACGTCTCAGCAGTAAGTAGTTTCCATACTGCTTTCGTTGCTCCTAATGCTTGGAAAGTCATCTCTTGTTCTTGCTGACCTATCTGGGAGAATACATACCTTAAACTATCTCTTATTGCCAACATCTCTAACCTGTTTTCACCAGAGGGAGTTTCCAATGTCCTTGGCAAGTTTTTCAACCGCTCTAATAATATTTCTGCAGCTTGTAGATATTTTCCCTCTTCAACAAATCGAAGCTGAACTGCTGCTGAAAGTCTTTCTGATATATCCGCGTTGTTATTTAAATCACTTTTAAGTTCATCCAAAGAAGAAGTTAGTTTAATTTTTACCCCTTGTTGCCTTAATAAACTCAATGCGTCTGATATAATCTCACCTATAATATTCCTACTTTGATTTGATAGTGCTTTCACTAAAACCTGCACTGCCGCCTCTTGTTCATTTTCAACAAATCCAAACTGAACTGCGGCAAAAACGCGTATATTCCATTTATAATCTATTAGGTTTTTCCTGAGTTCATCTAAATCAGGCACCTTAATATTCACTCCCTGCTGCTTTAGGTAAATTAAACTCTCCCGGATAGCGTTCCTTACAATTTCATCCTCCATCGCGTTGAACATCCCATTCATTAAAATTTGTACTGCTTCTATTTGCTTGTCTCCTTTTACAAATCCAAGCTGGACCGCGGCAAAACATCTGTCTAAAATATTTCTACTGTTTAGCAAGTCTTTGAGTTGATCTAATGAAGGTACTTTAATCTCCGCGCCCTGGTTTCTCAGATATGCTAAGGTGTTCAATATACTAAGGTAATTAGTAGCTTCTCCTTCCTCATTCAACCTATTCCACAAGGCATCAGCAGCTTCTTGTTTTTCTTTTACAAATCTAAGCTGGTATATAGCAAAACGTCTTACTCTCCAATCGTTGTCCATTAAATCTCTTTTAAGTTCTTCCATACCCGGTAATTCAATAGACACACCTTGACTTATTAATTCATCAAGAGCACTTAATATCCATGATTCTTCATCCATATTCTTATTTAACTCATTCAAGAGAACTTGGGCAGCTTGTTGTTTTTGCCTGACAAATTCCATTTTTATTAATGCCGCGAATCTGTTTTCTGCTTCGTTAAGCTGTTTTTCAAGTTCTTCAAAAGAAGGCATATCCGCAGTAACAAGTTCTTCTAATCTTTCTTTTAAGCTAGCCGGTGGTTGTGCTTCTATCATGCGCTGGCGAAATTCCGCAATTTTACGTTCTATCACTTCAACCTCACCAGGACCAACCGAATCAAATAATAATAATAATTCCACCGGATCATTAAATGTCAGCGGTACGCTTATTTCTATAATCCGTTCATCCTGGTCGGAAACTCTTTCTAATAGATGAGGAAATCTGCGATCATCCTCTTTAAAAACTTTTACTCTAAACGGAGCGCGGTTCGCCTTATAGCTCCATCTCCTATTTTCCAAAAACACAATTGCTTCATCAATAAGTTCTGAAACATCAGTAACCTGGGCAGGTTCGGAAACAGGTGAATAAAACTGTAACAAGTCCTCCATAAGTTTTCTTACCTCTTTAGTACGATAGCCACGTTGGTACCAATCATAAACCTCTTCACTATGTCCCTTCTTCAGTAAAGCTACCTTAATATTTCTAGTATCCTCAATTGATTCAATAATGCCAATGCTGTCAGGTCCAGTAGATGGTGGCCTAATTAAAATATCGCCCTTATCTAAAGGGATTTGTTCTCTGGTTTCCGTCCTACCTTTTGAATACCAAACCAAAATATCATTTAATACTCCACTGCCTTCTAAAATCTCTAATGCCTCATATATAATACCACTTCTATCGCTATTTTCTAATAAAGCATCTACCTCTTTATCATTTTCCAAATCTATTGAACGTAACGCTTGATCTGCCCTGTTTAATATCTCTAATACTTCCTTTTCAAGCTCATCCAAAGACTCTAATGGTATTGTAGGTTCCGTAAAAAACTCTTGCATTCTCCTATTTCCACTACTATCGACAAACCTCCCGTCTATCACTCTTTTTATCTCAATCCTTTCCCCTGTTCTATCTCGCATAGTAATACCAACACGCTTGTTGCCTGGCCAATCTACAGATGCGTCTTCATAATATATAATATTCCCTGGTTTATCTCTCTGATCCTCTGGCAGAGTCTTTGCCTTTCCTCTTAAAATTCTTAATCTATCATTTAACTCCTCTCTTAAGCTATCTCGCAGATCATCATCTCCAGCAATATAATCTCTTACTAATTTGCTCAAGGGAAGCAGTCTGCTTAAGCTTAATGTTCTTAAGCTATCTATATCTGTTACCCCTAACATCTGTAAATATACGATTAGTTCTTCTCCTGTAGGATTTGGATTTATTCTTCCGGCAGTTATCAGCAATAGTGAGCGGACACTGTTATAAGGAGTCTCTCTGGCAAGAGCGAGTATATTAAAAATATTTTCTTTAGCTGTTTGTGCATCAATCCCACCTGATTGCACCAGATTATCTAATTTTCTCGCTGCAGATAAGGCCGGTTGTTCACCACTTGAGCTAATCTGGTCAAATAATGCTTGTAGTTGTGGGTCATCAGTCTTAATCTCTGGAACATCCCTAAACTCAACAGCAGGTTCAGGTATAACTGGTTCTGGCTCAAACACCTTAGCTGGCACAGCAATCCAAAACATTGCCCCTTCCTCATCCTGCGAAAAATTCATCTCTCCACCAAGTGCCTCAAGCTCCATTTTTGCTTTTAGTATCCCCTGCAAAGAACGCTCGGTCTTGCCCCGCATCTCTTCTTCATCACTAAACTCCTGCTCAAATATCGCTCTTTGGATCTTACGTGTGAGCTTTGATGTATATCTTACCCCTATGACAAAAACTGGTTCCCCTTCCTGTTCCTGCCACCCCCACTCAATACTAACCCCCTTATCCTCTCCCATTAATTCTAAATATTGCTCTATCTGTTCTCTTAATTCAGCGGCTCTTAAATTATCAAACCTTTCTATGTGCCGCTTATCTTGCTCCCAGATAAAACTCTCCACATTCGCCATCTTCGCTACCCGCACTGCTTCGCTTACCCACTCTCTAACTAATCCCTGAAGGCGTTCTGTATACTCTTCTGCCTCCGCACTCGTTAGTGTCCTCTCTTCCTCTCCTGTTATCGGCACCCTCAATTCCTCACCCAGATTATCGTCAATCTCTTGGATTTTTGTACTTGTTTCCCGGTCCCTCCTTTGAAAATTATTATTTGTTGTCGTGTACCTATCTAATCGGCTAAATTCTATGTCTTTACCTTCTTGCGGCTTTGCCTCTGGACGCGGGTCAAGGATTTCTTGCATATCAATTAGGGTGAGTTCTTCTCCCTCGCGCCGGTTAAGCTCCTCTACCATATGGGCTAAAAGTACCTGCTCATACGCACTCAGGGCTATTCCATCTTCCTCTTGTTCTTGCTTAGCCCTTACTTCAAATACCATCCGCTCTCCTGCTCTTTTAACTATAATTGTGTCCCCTTCGTTTATCTCCCTCCATTGCTTCTGCCTAAATTCTATTAATGGCTTGCTAAATAACCTCTCCACTGCCCGGCCCAATGGCCGCGCTCCATACTCTGCCTGATATCCCTTCTCAACCAAAAGACCATACACTGCTTCTTTTTCTTCTTTATTTTCCCCAATTTCAATATTTATCCTCTGCCGCGCCTCAAATAATCCAATCTCTACATTAAGAAAAATTTCTACCACTGCTTGCAGTAGTTCATGGGTTAAGGGGTTAAATATTACCTGCGCATCTATCCGGTTTAAAAATTCCGGACGGAAGAATCCTTTAAATGACTCCTTTACCATCTCAGTCATCTTTTCTTTGAATGCGGCTATCCTTTCCGGGTCACGGCTCTTTATTACATCATCCATCTCTGGATATAGCGAATACACTGTCAGTACTTCTCCCCAGATCTCAACCTTACCCTCCATGCCGATATTTGAAGTAAGAACAATTACCGCATCCTTAAGACTTACGGTCCTCCCCTGGTTAGATGTAACTCTTCCATCTTCTAATATCTGCAGCAGTATATCAAGTATCTGCTTGTCCCCTTTATCTATTTCATCAAATACAATCACAGTATTCGGATAATCTTTAAGCTGTTCAATTAATGCCCCTTCCCCGCCATTTTCATCGTATCCCACAAATCCCGGTGGTGCACCAATGAGTTTAGATAGATCTTCCCGCGTCTTATACTCACTCATGTTTATTATTTTTAGGTTCATCCCTAAAATCTCTGCTAATGTCTTGGCCAACTGTGTCTTCCCTACTCCTGTTGGCCCGGCAAAAATAAATGATCCGATTGGCTGATGCCGCGGCTTTAGCCCCCCCTTGGCAATCTTTACGGCATTACAAATCGCCTCTATCGCCTCCTCTTGCCCCACGATCCTGGCCTTTAAAATCTGATCTAACTTTAATATCTTCTCTTTTTCACTCCCTTCCATTAATCCTACATCTATCTCTACAACATTCTCTTTCCTTTCCTTTTCCTCAACATAAGATAGGGTATCTCTTCCTTCGATTATCGGTAAACTGGGTTTTGCGAATTCTTCTTTTAACTCCTCTAACTCCCGGATAAATCCGATTATCTCCTCATTATTTTGTAAATCTTCTACTGTTAAATCACCCTCTGAGTTATCAATAAGTTCCTCTAATTCAAATCGCAAATTGCCCATAATCTCGAAAATCTTACCTTGTATTCTGTTTTTTGACTGTTGCTTGTTTACAAAGAGTCCATTAAACCAGTCGTTCAATGTTTCTAATGACGGCTGTCCGGCAAAATATCTCTCCCATAACCGCACTGCCATATCTATCGCGGCAAAGCTTATCTCGATTGCCTCTCCTTCTCCATCATTATAATTCCTCTCAATAGTCTCTCTCATAAATAACGTAAATGTCTCAAATATATCCTCCCGCTCTAATTCTCCAACCTCAACCAATGAAAAATATTTATCAAAATACTCCTCTGCGGCAATATTGTTCCTCGAGGTTGTCATGATAAACGATATCGTTGTCAGCCCCTTAAACATCCTTAAGAAAAACCCTAATAAAAATGGATTTACCCGTAAACGTCTCAGTTCTTCCTTTACATCATCAAAATCCATAACAATTATTGTATTCAGTCCCTTCTCTTTTCCATCTTCTTCAATTGCATCTACTACCTCTTTAAGCCGTGCCTCAAAATATCCAATTAATGAAAAATAATTCCTCAGTGACCCCAGTCTTAACCGTAATATCCGCGTGTTCTCAAATCCCGCAATATCCCCCTCCCGCGCCCGCTTGGCAAAACTATCTACTATGCTCTTCTGCATTAGTAAAGACTCACTTAAGATAAATGGATAATTTCGCCGCTTTTGTTTCACTATCCGGCTAATATCTACCACTGGATCCAGCGGTGGATGGATATCCTCTACCAGCCCTTCGGCTGACCTAATCGTTAGATGTTCAAACATCTCATTTATCTCTTTCTCTGCCTGTTCTATCTTCTCTATCTGCGCCTGTTTTGCTGCGGCAAATGCCTGCTCAGCCTCTTTATTCCGGCCCTGCTTTCTAAGTTCATATGTTTGTTTGTTCTGCTCCGCAGTTTCGATTAAGCGACGTTCATTACTAATCTCTAGATTTATCGCCTGCTTTTCTCCATCTCTTGTTGCACTACCTAAGTCCCGCTCATACTTCCTGATATTTACCTGATATCCCTGGATTCTCTTATCCAATTCTCCTATCCGCTGTTCAATCTCTGCCTGATCCAACTCCTCCATTTCTTCATCTAAATCTTCCGGCCGGGGTAGGGTGATCATAAAACGCTTTCTGAATTCTTCAAGTGCCTCTTCTCTTTCTTCTCCTGCCTCTGCTGGCTCTACTACCTCTACTAGCTCTTCTGTCTCTGCTCCCTCTGCTGTCCCTTCTATCTCTTTTGTCTCTGCTATTTCTGGTAAATTAAGCAGGCTGCGCACTAACCCTTCATCAAATTCTCCTCCCTGGAAAAAATTCTCTTCCAGCCTACTAATAACCTCTTCATGCTCATATAACCTCTTCTCTCCCTCGTCCTTTACTGTATCAAACATTACTCGCCCTTCTTCAATATCCGCAAATATCTTGTCCCCTTTTTCAAATTTATCCCCTAATATTGCCGCGGAAAGCGGTGCCAGCACTATGCGTTTTAACGCCCGGATCATTGGCCTGGCTCCATTTACTACATCATATCCTTGCCTGATTACTTCTTCCCTTAGCTCCTCTGATAATTCCAGCCCGCGATAACCTGCTTCCCCTAGTAACCCTTCATACTCGCGGATCTTTATCTCTAATATCTTCTCTAATGATTCTTTGGATAAAGGTTCAAATGTAATAATCTTTTCTAGGCCTATTCTCCCGATAAACTCTGGACGAAATTCATTCCTTACAGACTGCTCTAATTTCCTCCTGATTGCCCCCCGAATATCCTCCAGCAGGTATTCCCGCTGCGCTTCCATGTCTTCACTACTAACCATGTCATCTAATGTTTTAAAACGATTAAGTAAATTGTCAAATTCTATCCCACTTTCTTCTTGCATCCTCTCAAGCTGTAATTGGACAATAGCACGTCTGGCTTTAAGTTCCCTCTCTACCAAAGCTCTAAGCTCCCTGTTTTCCTGTTCATCGGTTCGCACTTGTTTTACCTCAGCCAGAACCTTATATAGACTTACGATATCTAACCCGTTATAATTCTGCCAATTACTTATTTTCTGCTCAATCTTCTGAAGCAAAAAAATTCGCATTTCCCCTTCATCTTCTACATCTAATACCGCCTGTATCTCTGCCGCGCTTTCAGCCAGATAATGCGCCTCTTCTTTATCATGGCCAATATGCTCTATTAATTTATATATATGATTTCGTGATTTTAGTAGATCTCCCTTTAACTGCTCATCTGTTAACTTATTTATGTCCTCTTTTAGCTGCTGGAGATCCTCTATTATCTCTTTTACCCGTGCCTCTTCTGCCCGGTCCGCGCTCGCAGTCTGGCTAAATCCCAGGTTTGAGGTCATAATGATAATTGTATTCTTAAAGTTCACTGCCCGGCCATGATTGTCTTCAAGTATCCCATCATTTAGTATCGAAAGAAATAGATCAAAAACATCGGGATATGCTTTCTCAATCTCATCAAATAATATAACACTGTATGGCCGCCTCAGTACATGGTCTGTTAACTGCCCCCCGGCTTCATATCCAATATATCCCGGTGGCGCGCCAATTAGTTTGTAATGGTCCATTCTATTCATATATTCTGACATATCAAATCGTGCCATTGCCTCTTCATTGCCAAACATATGACGCGCTATTGATTTGCTAAGCTCTGTCTTGCCTACACCTGTTGGACCTACAAAAATAAATACCCCGATTGGCTGGTTCTCTCTTACTCCACGTATCTGGCGCAGGCTAAATGCATCATATGTTGCTGTTATTGCCGGGTCTTGGCCAATAAGCATCCCTTGGATTGATTCTACGTAATTTGCTAATTTTTCATCCTCTGTCGTTGTGATTATATAAAGCGGTACCCCGCTATCTTCAGCAATCTGTTCGACTATATCATCTAATGTGATCTCCCATTTGCCTTGCTCTTTTATTCTATTAATAAATCTATCGTGCTCTTCTATTTGATTTGTAATTGCCTCATATTCACTCAATTTTCGGTCAATCACCTCTTTGAAAAAATCAACCTCTGCCTGCTCACCGCCTAAAAGTGCTCTTTTAAGTCCTTCCGCTGCTTTGAGTAGTTTTTCCTCGTGGTCTATTAGTTCACTGTTTAGCCTTTCTAATCTTAATAATTTGTCCGTAATAATCTTATCGATTATCTCTTGCAGTTTGTTCGGCGGCGTACCCGAGGGGTAATATTTCTCGGCTAATTTTATGGCGTCATCAATTGTCCTCCTTGATATGTTTAAACTTACTCCTTCCGGGAATATCCCTGCGTAAATATCCGTGACCCTGAGCCTAAACTGGCGCATGATCCTGCGCATATCATACGGTGCTGGAGAAGTAAGTTCACATTTCTCAAACTTGCTCTCTAATCTTCGATCATTTTCAAATAATCCCGCATATACCTGTTTATTCGCTATCCCCAATACGGATATGTTTTCGGCATTAAGTGCCGCCTCCAATAATAAATATAGTCCGCCAATCATTTTCCCCTTGATCTCTCCTATACTATAAAAATCCTGAAAATTAAATACTAATACTACCTGCTCCCTCCAGTAAACATTCTTTATTGAATTTATCAATTTTGCCACTTCTTCTTCAAGCTGCCCAGGCATAGCTAATTTATCTACAAAACGCGCGGTGTTAAATTCTAAAAACTTTGCCCCTTGAAGATTCGTCAATGTGGTAACTTCCTGCTCTGACCTTACAACAATTGCCTCTAATAACCCCTCTCCTACTTCCGGGTCACCAACAATAACAACATTATTCCTTCCCCTTACTGCAATTTGATTATTTATATTTCCTGCATCGCGCTCTAAATAATATGTATCATCTATCTTCCCTGCCCTGGCTAACTCATTAAGGTCAATTGTGTATTCTCGTATATAATCCTCTTCACTCCCTTCCTCAAATCCTGGTAACCCCACGCCTCCTTGTCCCATCACCAAGGCTACTGCTATTCCCTCAACCAAATTATCTACCGGCATATCTACCCCAAATGCAAGATTTAATACTACACGTAGTATGCCAAACCCCAGTAATAGCCAAGCTAATGAATGTAAATGCGTCCCGCCCAAGTGGTGGTGTTGATCACTCCAGCCCCGTTGGTGGATAGCTCGATGCAGTAATTCATTTAAATATCTAATCGTCCTTGTATCATGACCAGGGCCATTTGTATCTTCCCCAGCTATTGCTGGAAGATCTTCTTCTCCTTTATTGTAAGCCGCTCTTAGCTTATCTCTCACCCCCGGCTTATTCAGTGCTGCTCTTATTGCTTCTTCATTGTCATCAGAAAGTGTTGTTTGAAGGTCACCTATAAGTGAATTGACAAATTCTTCAAAACTTTTATCCTTTTTTCCGCTCTTTAGGTATCGCGTAAGCGATTGTATGGTTATGTCTCGTATATCGTGTTTCGTTTGATCATTATCAACGTCTGTCTCCAAATCTTCATCTTCTCCTAATTCCTCAGAAAATTCATCTAAAAGTTCGCCCATCTCTTCTACTTGTGCTACTGTCCGTTCGGCATGCGCCTCTACTTCTTCTTCACTCAGTTCTTTATTTTTTAGCTCTTGTGCCTTTTGTTTTCTAAGCTCTTCCCCATAAAACATCCGGTCACATGGCAGCATTACCACCGGTATCATCCCTATGGGATTGCCTGAGATAAATAAGGCTAATCCTAATATACTTCCCACCACTATTGCCAGTTGATTAATCCGGCTCTGCTGTTTGAAACCTGATCGTAAACCGCTAATTGTTACTTCAATCCTGCTTTTATAATTATTCAAAAATATCTTAATATTACCCGCTATGTTCTTACTCCATTGCCAAACCCTTGGGACAATTTGTATAGATATATTTCTTGCACCAATAGCCTGAAGTTCCCAAAGCAAGGGAAGGACATCTACAAAGAGAGCTCTATCAAAATCAGTAGCTACCAAAATCGAGGACGCATCCGCTCCGGAATTAGCATAGAGTACACGTCTTGAAACACCTTGAGGATTTACAATGTTTTTTATTGCCGTATATTTGGCCATCTGTGCTTCATCTAATCTTTCCGTCTCTCCCAACTGCGTATTGGGATTCGGCATAACAGTTACGCTTACATCTGCGGCTTCTTCGATAAAAAAACTGAGATCTTGTACAATCCTTTCATTAATTTTGAAAATAATCTCTCCGGATAACATTCTATCTAAAATCACGTGTGTGATACCTGGGTTATCTTTTTCAAGCAGTGCTAATAACTCATTAAGCGTTATTCCCCCTGTTATAATTATTTCCTTTTCTATTGGCTGTTTTCCTAAGTCTTTCTTTTCTGACACAAAAGCACATATGGCACCATGAAAGGATAGCCTAATTTTGGTGGTATGTTTTTTTGTTATATCACCAGTATTACCACACAACCTGTTAAAAACTTCCATATCTTCAGCACTATCTAAATTTATAGCTGGCGCAAGGTGGGTAGTTAAACCTCTCAGGTTGCCCCCGGCTGCCCAGGCAATGTCTAAACACAGAAAGGCGTTGATTAATATAACCGCGATTAGTTTAAAACAAATTTTATGTTTTATCTTATTCATATTTCACCAATTGTATTTTAAAAATAAAAGATAGATTCAGAAAAATCAAAAAAAGAAAATTCCTATACTAT
Organism: Candidatus Omnitrophota bacterium; assembly: GCA_043821285.1. Classification (GTDB taxonomy): domain Bacteria; phylum Omnitrophota; class Gorgyraeia; order B26-G9; family JBDRCZ01; genus JBDRCZ01. The sequence goes on from JBDRCZ010000058.1 coordinate 27,864, forward strand.
TTGATTATTTTAAATTTATTAGAAATAAATTTAAAATCTATTTAAAATACCGATTTTTATAAGTATACCATATATTTCGGATTTGTCAAGGGTTGGACGGGAATTTTTTTGAAAAATACATTCTTGGAGGGAGGGTAAATTTCGTGCGTTATGTGGTTGCGTTTAGGGTTTTCATAATGCGTTTGAGACTATCAAGCGCCGCGCCTCAAGACGCAATTTTTTTAACCTGTTTCTACTGATAGTCTCTAAATAGCAGCGCACAATCGGCTCGGTCCCGGAAAACCGGTACATGACCCAGCTCTGATCTTGAAGAATAAATTTAAAACCGTCAATTGTATTTATTTCTTTTACCGGTAGATTGCAAAATTCAACCGGCGGGGCGGTTTTTAGTTTGTTCAGCAGTTTTAATTTTATTTTTTCGGTAAGTGCGATATCAATCCGGTCATTGTAAAAATATCCATATTTTTTGTAAAGGTTATTTAGTATTTTTCGGATGCTTTGCCCGCGGATGGCAAGCATTTCCGCAATCAATAGACACGCAAGTATCCCGTCTTTTTCCGGAACATGCCCATGAATGGAAAGTCCGCCGGATTCTTCTCCGCCAATAAGACACTCTCCCCCGGCTAATACCTCTCCAATATATTTAAATCCCACCGGGGTTTCTATTACCCGCATGCCATTATACCCGGCAATACCGTCAATCATGGAAGTGGTCGATAAAGTGCGCGCTACGGTTTTCATCTTTCCCCTGGTTTTAATCAAATGCTCAAATAATAGCGCAAGCACCTGATTTGCGTTGATGTAGGTACCGTCCCTGTCAATTATCCCAAACCGGTCAGCATCACCATCGCAGGCCAGACCAAGGTGCGCCCGGCTGCGCCTTAGTTCATGGATCATTGTTTTGATATATGCCGGCTTGGGCTCAGGTGGGTTTCCGCCAAAAGCAGGATTTAAATCATTATTTAAAACTACAATGTTTTTTGTACATTTTTGTAAAATATTGTCAAGATAGCCGCGGCAGGTGCCATGCATGCAGTCAATAATAATTTTTAGTTTTGCCTTTTTCAGGGCCGCAATATCGACCAATTGCCTCAACCGCTTAAGATAGTCCCGGCTTGCATCAAATACGATAATTGGACGCGGTTTGTTCTGGGGAGGTGATTTTTGGTTAAAATTTTTAGTGATTATTTTTTCAATCTCATCAGTTGCTTTTTTGGGCGCCGGGCCGCCGTAGGCCGGAGAAAATTTTATACCGTTATATTCCGGCGGATTATGACTGGCGGTAAAATTTATACCGCCATCTGCATTTTTTTTTATTATCTGATAGGCGATAACCGGTGTGGGCACATCCCGGTCAGCTAAAAATACATCAATATTCTCCGCCGCTAAAATTTCCGCGGTAAACCGGGCGCATTCTTTGGAAAGAAATCTGGTATCATAGCCAACTACTATTTTCGGCCTTATATTTTCAGCCTGGTTTTTTTCTTTTTTCTGCGCCTTTACATATTTTCCGATTGCCGATATAACTCTTGCCACATTTTCAAAGGTAAATTCTTCAGCAATAACTGCCCGCCAGCCGGATGTGCCAAATTTTATCGCCATCTTCTTATCCTTCATAAAAAAAATTCCTTGCCGCCGCTTATCCCGGTAGCAAGACCGCAGGGTATTACGCCGGTTGTATGATGCTACGCATCACCAAAATCTTTTTTATCCATTTAAAAACCTATCGTGTTCAAGCTTTCCCTCAATAATGTCACCCGGTAAACCAGACTATAGGAAATAGGCAAGTTTAACCGTAATGATTTAGTTTTTAATTAACACCCTCCGGCCGGAAATCTTCAACTTTCCTTTTACAAACAAGTCAATTGTCTGCGGAAGCAATTGATGTTCTAAAACATGTATTTTTTTGGCAAGTGTTTCTCTGGTGTCATTGTCTCTTACCTCAACCGGCGACTGTAAAATAATCGGACCGTGGTCCATCTGCTCATCGACAAAATGCACGGTTACCCCGGTAATTTTCGCCCCATCACAGAGTGCCGCCCCAATGCCGTCTGTACCCTTAAACGCCGGCAGGAGTGCCGGGTGGATATTTATTATCTTATTACGAAACGCACGCACAAAATAAGGACTGATCATCCGCATAAACCCGGCAAGCACCACCATGTCAATTTTATGATGCTTAAGCTCTTTGACAACAGACTTATCATAATCAGTGCGGCTTTGATCTAGAGATGCAGCAATACATACTGCAGGAATGTTATGTTTTTCTGCCCGTTTTAAGACATAGGCATCTTGACGGTCTGAAATAACTAATGCTACTTTTGCCCCTTTGATCTTTTTACGCTTAACCGCCTGAATAATTGCCGCAAGATTTGAACCAAACCCTGAGGCAAGAACCGCTATTCTTTTCATGCCTTTGCGGCCTTTGCCAGACGCGGCATAATCTCTACGCCTTTAATTGTACCAATACTGCCTGCCTGACAACTCTTTTCCGAAAAGTTTATTATCCCGTCTGATTTAAAACCCGGACCGCAGATTAATAACGGCACCGGATCCGCGGAATGTGCCTTGATTAAACAACTGGTCGCATGATCTGCGGTAACACAGATGATTGTCTGATCAAGATTTATTTCCTTAAGTAAAGGTCTAAAAAAATACCGGTCAATCGCTTCAATTGATTCAAGCTTTTTCTGATAATCGCCGTCATGCGCGGGTTCATCCGGGCCTTTAATATGAATGTATAGCCCGTCAAATTCAGACTTCGTGGTTATTACCTTTTTTGCCCAGTTAAGGTAATCTTCATCTATTTTTCCGGTCTTTGGCGGAGAGGCAACTTCCCTCATCCCGGTTAACATCGCAATGCCCTTTTCTACCGGCATCTCGACGAAACAGCCAAAATTTAAATCAAATAATTCTTTCATTGTAGGAAATTTTGGCAGGTGATCTCCGGCATCACGGGTCAAAATTACATTGGCTATCCGTTTATCTAATGCATCACGTTCACGATTTACGCCGGAATTTTCTAATATTTTTCTGCTTTTTTTAATAAACTCATTGGTCAAATGTGCCGCATCTTTTGCCGCTTTACTGTGATCAAGCGGCCGGCACTCTAATAATACGTTATCAAATTTTTCCAGCGCTATGCCAAATACGCCTTTTTTGCCATAAGCCGGATCGGTATTAGAAACATTTGCCGATAAATTTCCCTGCGCACGTAACACGAGCACCCCGCGGTGGCCAATTGTACTTTTAAACTCAAAACTTGCCCCGGGAATTGATTTAAGCTTTACTTTTGCATTAAGTTCCTCAGCCAGTTCCACAGCTTCCGGTGTAGATAAATCCCGGCCAACTCTGCGGTCAAGTATTTCATTACTGCCTTTGCCCAAGGTGGCAAAGTTAACCCTATAGGCTAAATCTCCATCATTAATTTTGAGTCCCTCGGCATGGGACTCAAGCGGCCCTCGCCCGGTATAATACTTATCTGCATCATATCCAATAATACTAATCACGGCAACATCTGACTCCGGTGCGACTTTCTCCCCAACCGTATACACACTCCCCAGCTGTCCGCAACTCGCCAAATAATCTAAATCCGGTGTCCTGGCTGCTTCAAGTGGTGTTCTGTTGTCCAGCTCAGGTATTGAGGAATCCCCTAATCCGTCAAGCACCACGTAAATAATCTTATACATAAACTATTACCCCCCTGTAGATTAAGGTTCTGTCAAATGCATAATATCCATGTTCGCTCGTAGTGATTATCTCTTTTTCTGATTTTTAAGTAACACCGCATCGATTTTTGCTTTCAAATCAGTATAATCGACCGGCTTGTTTAAATAATCACTTACCCCTAAATCCAATGCCTCCAGATATGTTTCCCATTCGCCGTATCCGGTAATAATAATAACCGGAAGATCCAGCCGTTTACCCGATAATTTCTTAAGCAGGCCAATCGCCGTATCATCCGGCAGCTTTAAATCCGCAACCATTAAATCATATTTTTGTTTTTCTAAATTATCAATTGCCGCCTCGATCGTACCTGTTTCCGTGGCTAAAAATCCATCCTCCACCAGTAATTTTGCCAGGTATTTTCTAAATACCACATCATCTTCAACCAGCAATATTCTATATTTTTTTGCCATACGCACACCTCCTTTAGTCCACAAGTTTTGCCAAAAATCCCGCTTTTTTTCTCATCTCTATTTAACCCGCCGCCCAAAGACGATAACAAATTCTCCCCGGGGCTTGTTGCGGCTAAAGTAATCTATTAAAACTGATACTTTATCTCTTAACACCTGTTCGAATTTTTTTGTCAGTTCCCGGCAAACGGCAATATCGATATCCCCAAGCGCCTGATAAATAATCGACAGCGTCTTAAGCAGGCGGTGCGGCGATTCGTAACAAATGATCGTCTCTCCTCTTTGATGATATTCGATTATTTTTTCTCTTTTTTTGTTTGTCTTAACCGGCAAAAAACCGCAGAAACTAAACCGGTCCGTGGCAAATCCTGATACCACTAACGCGACCGCATGTGCTACCGCACCCGGAATTACTTCTACTTTGATATTTCTATTTATCGCTTCCTTAATCAAATGCACGCCCGGATCAGATATCCCCGGCATGCCGGCATCCGATACCAAAGCAATATTTTTCCCATCTTTAAGGTAAGCGATTAAAACTTCCTCTCTCGATAGTCGGTTGTATTGATAATAGCTAATGGTATGCTTTTTTATGCCAAAGTACTTAAGAAGTATACCTGTACGCCGGGTATCTTCACAGGCAATAATATCAACTGATTTTAATACTTCGATCGCACGAAAGGTTATATCATTAATATTACCAATCGGTGTTGCGACAACAAATAATACACCTGTTTCTTTCTCTAACATGTATCTCTATTATAATCACCAACTTTTCTTTTGTCAATGCCGCTTATCGAAATCTTATCTCCAAAGGTTACGCAGCTTTTTACTGTTCTTATTAGATCCCTATTCTTTTCAAAAAAACTCTATTTTTTCGCCAGTTTTTTTCCACCTTTACCCAGAGATCAAGATATACCTTTTGCCCAAAATAGCCTTCAAGTTTAATCCGGCTTTTTTCACCAATACTCTTAAGTCTCATCCCCCGCTGGCCAATTACGATTGCCTTCTGTGATGAGCGTTCAACATAAATTGTTGCTCTGATATAAAGAAGATCTTTCGCTTCTCTTCTTTTAAACTCTTCGACGACTACGGCAACGGCATGCGGAACCTCTTCCTGCAACTGCCAGAGCGCCTCCTCACGGATTATTTCAGAAGCAATAAAACGATCATCTTTATCGGTTATCTGATCTATGGGAAAATACCTCGGACCAGGCGGTAAATATTTTTTAATTACTCCCGTGACAAAAGATACATCTTCTCGATTAAGCGCGGAAAGCGGCAGATGCTCGTCAAATTCACATATTTTTTTACATTCCTCGATTATTTTTAAAATCTTTGACTTTTGTATCAAATCAATCTTATTTATCGCCAATAGTTTATTCTGCTTCCAGTCTTTTATTTTTTTAAATAAATTTATATCATCTGAAGTTACCCCTCTTGCGTCGATAAACAATAATACAATATCCGCCTCACCCCCGGCATCCCAGGCCGCCCGAACCATTTTACGTCCTAACTCATGCTGCGGCTTGTGGATCCCCGGGGTGTCCATAAAAATAATCTGGCAGCCGCGGTCATTATAAATACCTAAAATCCTATTTCTGGTTGTCTCTGGCCGGTGACAGACCGCGGCAATGTGCTGTTCTAAAATATTATTTAAAAACGTTGATTTTCCGGTATTTGGACGGCCAATTATTGCCACATAACCGGATTTTATATCCTGCATCTTCTAACGTTTTTCCTTATAATTCGTCACGACAATCCCCGGACCGCCGGTAACCGGACATTTATATTCACATATTCCGCAGCCAATACAAGCCTCTTCATTAACATACGGTCTTTTTACGATTTTTGTCTCTTTTTCTTCAGTTATAACTTCTACCTCGGTATATGATATTGCTTTATCCGCCACCGGACAGTGTTCTTCACATTTTATGCAATTTTCATTTTTATACCACGGCAGGCAATGGTCTTTATCAAAAAACGCCGTGCCAATTTTTGAAAGACGGCGCTGTTCCTTTGTCAAATCTTTTATTGCGCCGGTTGGACAAACCTGTCCACAGCGCGTACAAACATCATCGCAATAACCAACCTGATAATTTAACCGCGGTGTCCAAAAACCAACCAGCCCGCTTTCCAGAAAACTTGGCTGGATGACCTTTGTCGGGCAGACTTTCATGCATTGTCCGCAGCGAATACATTTATTTATAAACCGTTCCTCACGATCCGCACCCGGCGGACGGATCAAAAATTTTGAATTAGGGATCCATTTTACCGAGCGCATGTATCCGACAAATAAGCCGCTGCCGGCTGCCGTCAAAAGAAACTGCCGGCGTGAGGGCAGAAAATTTGACCTGCGCAAAATACCCGGCGGCATGCTCAATCCAAAAAACATCTTTTTCTTCCGGCAAATGTTAACACATTCAAAACAACGTATGCACTCTTTAGCCTGGTAGCTGTCTTTTACCGCATTAAAATTTTTGACCTGCGCGTGACAATGCGTCAAACAAATTGCACATTCATCGCAATCTTCTCTTATTTTCCTTCGCAAAGGACTAAACTCCGAACAAATACCCAGCAGCGCCCCTAAAGGACAAATATTCTTACACCAAAAGCGGTGTCCAAAAATACTCAACCCAAATATAAAAACCGTGAACCCCAAAATAATTGCTGAAGTACTATAGCTGGTCATCTCTAATGAAAAGAGGCTGTTTTCAAAATTAAAAATAAAGCTATTGTAAGCATCCCGCAAAAAAATTGTCTGCGCAAGAAGGATTTTCCCTTTGAACGTAAAATTCAAAACCGAATTAAAAATACCCAGGATCAAATTGACAATTGCCAGAAATGCCGGCAGTATTGCGGTAATAAAAAACCGCGTAATTATCGCCAAAGGATCAAAATAGCCTGCGGTTTGTACTCCGAACACGGCCGTAATCAATATAAACAACAGGATTAGATATTTTATCCGGCGGTATCCAACCGCCAGCGGTTTTTTACGAATCATTCCTTTACGGAACAAACGCCGTTCGGCAAAATCGATTAATGAACCCAGCGGACATGCCCAGCCGCAAAAAAATCTGCCAAAAAATAAAGTAAACGTTAATAAAACCACGGATGAGATAAATGCCGGGGGAAGCTGCCATGTCGCCAGTCCCGCGGAAAACATGATCAAGGGGTCAATCTTGAGTATAACACTGACCGGGTAACGAATAACAAATTTATCGATTAGTGCATCATATCTGCCCTCGGTAAGCAATATCAATACCAGAAAGGCGATAAAAAACAATAATTGAAAAACGCGACGGAAAGGTCTTAACATTTTATAAGTCTTGTACGGGATAATTCCATATCCCCCAGACCCAGCTCATCGGCCCGGACAATAAACCCAATATCCTTCGGCTGATAACCAAACAATGTTGCGCCATAGGCATCCACCGCGACCAGGTCCGTACTCGCGGCCACCTGGTTCACAATCTTTACATCTTTTAAATCTCCGCCCTGTGGTCCATGCGCCGTGAGTATTCGGCTTGCATCCAATACGGTAAGGTGGGGTTTGATTATTGAATGCAGCTCCGGCAGTTTATCATGGATTTTGTCATGCAGCACCGGCCGATCTTTTATCACCCCCATGAGATTTTTCATCCCCAGGGTTAGCGTGCTCAATCCATGTACTTTTGCGACTGGGACATTAATAAAAACATCACATTCTAACACCTCGCGATAGATTTCTATCTCTGGTAAAAATTTTGCCCCAGGGATTTTCGTTTTTATAAAATTATCCATATTAACATAATGAACACGGGCACCGGCTTCGATTGCGGCTTTTTGAATCCCGCTGCGTAAATACGTATCCCGGGAATTATGACAGGTATTGTCCCACACCGAAATATGCCCGGCCCCTGCAAGATTACACATCTCGACCAATGCTGCAACAATTTCCGGATTAGTATTACCGGCCTGCTCGGGGGTTCTATTCCATGCAATATTCGGCTTAATTACCACCCGTGCACCTTCGCGAACAAATTTTTTTATCCCCCCTAATGCATTAATAACCTGATAGGTATTCAAGGCCGGATCATTACCACTGGCAACGGCAATATCCGCGGCCTTAGATTGCGCAAAAACTTCTGATGATAGCGGCCGAAGATTAGCAAAAACCATCCCTATGCCTGCCAAAGTCATTTTTTTAATAAAATCCCTTCTGGTTAACTGTACCATTATTTTATCCCAAAATGACAATCGGTTCTGTCAAAAGTATCCGCACATTTTTTAAAGCACTCACAGAGTACAAGCACCCATAGGGCACAGGCAGCCACAGATTTCTCAGATTAAATTGATTTTATGCTTTTAAATCTTTCTCTCTTTTATCCACCATAGATTTATTCACCACAGATTTGCTCAGATTTCTGCTCCCCTAAAAATATGGCTCTTTCTCAGAATCTGTGGGTAAAAACAAAGGTTTATAATGGGGTGAAACGTTTCGTATATAGGCTATGCGTCACTTTTTAGCACATCGTAGGCAAAGCCAAGCATCAAATCTCTGCTAACCCAGTAGAACTACGCTAATAAGAATATAACTGGTCGCCAAAATAAACCGATAGTCAATATTTAAACAACGTTTTCACCCTAACCTGATGAATTTTAACTAGTTCCATATTTTTAAGCAAAAAAACACCCACAGATTCTATTAACGAGGCAAAAATATTTATAACTATCTGCGTAATATTTGCGTTTCGTCTTTTTTTATCCGTGTTCAATCAGTGAAAATCTGCGGCTTTATCTTTTTCTTTTTTCTCAGGCTAACTCTCTGCATAATCTGGCTGCTTTTTAGTTTGTTATCATATTTTGACACTACTTCATAACATCTATTAGACAAAGCGTTTCTTTGTTTCCTGTTTTTCCCAGAAAAGCTCTGCCATCTTTATCCGGTTTATAATTGATGGATGATCATATAGTAAAAATTCGACCCATTTCGGCGGCTGCATGTCCGCTAAATTCTGCCGGCCCAATCTAATCATTGCCGAAATAAACGCTTCCGGATCATTGGTTACCGTCAAAGCATAGAGATCCGCTTCTTTCTCCAAAAGACGCGAATAATGGCTTTCAATTGGCATGGTAATAATCCCAAACAAAAACAAAAGCAGGCAAAGTAAAGGAAAATTGGCAACATCGGAAATCCGGTAAAATCCAAAAATGTCGATGCTATTACTAAAAACAAGGCCGACAAGGTAAAACCCGATAATTGTCCCAACCGCATTAAAAAAAATAATCCGCCACACATGTTTGTATTTTTCATGTGCTAACTCATGTGCCAAGATCACGATAATTTCTTCCAGATAAAAATTTTCAATCAAGGTATCGGTAAAAACAATCCTTTTATTTTTGCCTATTCCAATTACCGCGGCATTTGCCTTTTTTGTTTCCCGGCTAAAATCAATTATCCCAATATTGCAGGTATTTGTCCCGGTGCGCTGGGCGAGGCTAAAGACCTTTCTTTTCAACGTTTGGTCATTCAGCGGTTTGTATTTATAAAAAAACGGCATAATCACGGTCGGGGCAATTTTTGTTAAAAATATCGAGATAACAATCCAGATAATTGCCGCTTTTAACCACCAGCTGCCTGCTGAGACACTCAAAAGAATATAAATCACCTGGGCCATGAACAATAGCACTAAAAACATAATCATCTGCTTCTTTGCTTCTTTTTTAATCCAGTCCTCGATGCGCAAGTTAGAAAGGGCAAATTTATGTTCGATAATATAGCCGCGGTAAAAATTAAGCGGCAGCATCACCAGCGTACCAATTACAAAAAATAAAAATAAATACATTGCCACGGCAAAAAACGTATTCTCACTTATATGATAGGCGATATTTCTTAAAGATTTTGACAGATCGGTCATTAAGCAGATTAAGAGATATAAAACGGTGAGCGTTATCTCCAAAACAAACAACTGATTTTTGACCAGATTATAAACCTTAGCCTGATTTAACTCTTCCTTCCCCATCTAACTGCCTCCCATAAATTTGTCTTATGTTATTAAATATTTCAATATATTTTTGCGTACGATAGTCAGGATATGTCCATGCACAAGGGGTAAAGGTCTTATTTTTAAAACAGAGTGTAACCTCGGCATAAATACCTTTACCGATATATATCCGGTGGGCATAATCCTTAGTCGTCAGCAAAATTAATTTTGCCAGATTAACCGCTCCCGGGTCAATATTTATCCTGCGCCGTCCGCAAGTTAAGAATTTATTTTCCAGGTTATTGGTAAAAATTTTGATATCTGCCAATACCTCTAATCTAATTAACTTCTGAAAACTTACAAACTGCCGTTTAAGTATCTCCCCCATTTCCGCGGTATAATAGTCTGTAAAATCAAAATCAAAAACTGCGCTCTGATAATCAAGCGCACCAAATTTCTTAGCCAAAAAAATACTTACCTGATCAATAACCCCAGGCTGGGCAATAAATCCAACAATTAATTTAACTCTTTGCGGCTTGGTTATCTTTCCCATCTGAATCTTTGACTATCGTATCTAGTGCTTTGTTAAATTAGTTCTTAAAAAGATATTATTCCGAAAAACGAAAATCGAAATTTGACCGCAATCGAGAATTTCGTCGTTCTCTCTTATTTTCTATTTTCGATTGCTCCAGTGCTCTGTCAAATTAATTTTTAATTTGACAGAGCACTACAGGCACGGATACATATTCCGCAAATATGATATTTTACTCCCGCAAGCTTGGAAAAATTTCTAAGCGTTTGATAGCACTTCTCGTGTTCAAAATCTTCTCTTTTTTCCCGGATTGCCCCGGCTGGACAGACGTTTATACAACGCCGGCACTGGCCGCAATCCCGGTTTAGCGGGTTATCTCTTTTAAGCGGCAAGTTCGTCAATATGGTTACAAATCTAAGCCTGCTGCCAAACTTGGGACTGACAATCAAATTATTCCTTCCCCACCAGCCAATCCCGGCTAAATCAGCCACATGCTTATGCGAAAGATGCGCCTTTTGCCTTTTCCAGTCCACCAATTGAGATGCGGCAATTGGTAGTGTGGAATAATTACACTCCTTTATATAATGGACTATTCTTAATGCAATTTGATCCAGTGCAGAATTTAGCTGACGGTAATGCCAGCTATAAATCAGTGTCGGATGGTCCACAATTGTTTCCACGACATCACTGGCAAGTCCCATCCCCACACTAATCGCTGAACAATATTTATCTTTTAACCTTTCAATCTCCGGAGAAAACTCTATCCTCTGGCCGGATAACTCTGCAACCCCAAAAACATCCGCCCCCCAGGCAAGCGCCTTTGTTTTTAGTTTATTATAATTATCTATCTTATCCATTAAATTACTGCCTGCGGCATTAATTTAGCGCTTACCTTTTCTTTAAAAAAGAAAAGGCAGCCAAAAGAAAACTCACAACTTATTGACAGATGTTCGCAGATAAAAAAATTCCTTCGGACTCTTTTTATCCATTTAAAAACCTCTCGTATTCAAAACTTCCCTTAACGTAAAGCTCAGCGATTCGGACCGCTTAAGCACTGCAAATTCGCTGCAGCGCTTTGTTATAATTTTTTTATTCTCACACAGAGCCGCAACGAACACAGCAAAATAACGATCCGGTGTAGCAACTTGTTATGTATTTTCTATCTAAATTTTGAAAAATACCTGTCTATTTCAGGTCTTAATTCTATACCTACTCTCTCAAAGCAGTCTAATAATTCGAGATATGTGCCTATTCCTCCGAGAAAATCCCAAAATTCTTCTGCAACTTTTAATTCATTATCCAAATCCAGCATTCCTTTCAGTGTCCATCTCTCATAGGGATTTGGTTCATAAGGATTATATGGGATAGAAATATAAGAATGCACATTTGCAGTCGGATGCCCTGACAAATAAATCGCTATCCACTCTAATAATGTTCTTTTGAAGTCCTTAAAATTACTGACATTAGGCTTGGCTGTCTTTAAATTAAATAGATAAATTGTCCCATCATTACCTTTGACAAACAAATCAACTTTCACAGTTTTTACTTTAAGTGAAAAATTGTTTCCGCATAAGCCGTATCCCGATCTTTTTCTACCCGATTAAGAACCGGACGTTTGAACTGATTAATTATTTTCATGTTGGATAATTCGGCAATTTTAGGATAACGATTAAATTTGTCATTAGCCACTAAAAAAACATCATAATCGTTTTGTAAATACTTTTTACAATTTATTAAAACTCCTGCGATACCCTCTAAATATAAATCTCTCGCTTCTTTTCCTTGACCTTTGACTAAGGGGCCTATTTCCAATTCGTCTTTTCGTTTAAATTCGAACATTTCATAAGCATAAGCGTGTTGTTCATGATAATCTATAAGTCCAACATAAGGCGGGCTTGAAAAAATTCCTCTTATCTTTTGTCTGGATAATATTTTTGCAAGTTCTGGATTTGCCTTTTTAATCTCTTCGTAAATATCAATGCTTCTACTATCGCCTGTTAGACAAATTTGAAAAGTTTCTGTTTTTAATTTATCAAATTCTTTAAGCCGATTTAAGGTGTCAAAAGTATAGGTTTGCCACCAACCGGCAATTGAAAAAATTGGCTTGCAAATTTTTCCGTGCTTTTTACAGTAATATGTTGTTATTACAGGTTCTTTTAGGGTTGCCAAATCCGCATGAGTGGTTGCTCTACAGGAACGAACTGTTCTGCTTAAGATAACCGCTAAAACTTTTTTAATATCTTTTTTAGCTATTGTTGTTTTTAATTCCTTAAACAAAAAATCCATATCTTCTCTTACCGGATATAAAAACCATTTATCCAAAAAAGTATCCTTTTTATCTTGTTTAATTTTTATTTGATACTTTTTTACTAAAGTATTGTAGGTGGACAAAAATTCTTTTGCTTTTTCATTGGCATATTTATTCTCATCAATTTCACCTTTTAAAACTTTTCTCTTATATTCTGGCGATGGGAAATATTTAGCATCGAATTTTGCAAGTTCTGAAAGGAGGATTTCTTCAAATGAATTATTACTTCTTGTCTTTTGAAAGTCTTTTAGCCGGGAGGTTAGTTTAGCGATGGCTTCTGCAATTAAGAGAATATTGTGCTTTTCAACCTTGACATTAGTAATCATCGCGTTGAAGGAAGAAATATCTATCCCAATAGCATGTATACCCAGTTCATTTGCTTGTACTAAAGTTGTCCCACTTCCACAAAAGGGGTCTAATACTATATCGTCTTCATGAAAATAAACATCTCTTTTAAACTCGTCCTTATGAGAATCAAGAAAATACTCTACCAGTTGTGGAATAAACTTTCCTTTATAAGGATGTAATCTATGCACATGCTTTGTCCTTTCTGATTCCTTGTATTCTACAAAAGACAAATGCCAATTAAGGTCTTTACCTAATATGCTTTTCCACTGTTCTTCCTTTCTAAAAGAATCGTAATAATCCTTTAACTCTTTTATGTTTAATAAAGAATTGCCATTATTACTATACTTTCTTATTTTTCCATATTGCACTAGATATGATATGTTTGAAATGGTAACTTTACGATTTAAATATTGAGAAGCCCAAACACTTGCTTCTCTTAAACTAAAGAGTTTATCATCTTCTTTTCTAAATAATGTTAGCTGCTTCATCTCTTATTATCCTTGAAATAGACAATTTTCTTTTTTATTATTACACATAACAAAAAACTCCCTCTGTGCCCTTTTAGAGTATTAATCTTTTATCCCTCCTTTTAGTCTCAACACGTTGAATGAACTTGTATCGCAGATGCCATTATCTTCCCGGTTATCTCCTTCATCGGGCATTCATTTCGAGAACTCTGAGTATTATCTTTCTGTCTGCGTTCTTTACATCTGCGTTTTTCAGTAGTAATTCATAACCATATTTCTACCTATATGGTCATAAACCAGATTACCTGACACTAAATATTGTTTTTTTCCCTCGACCAGCCAAAGATTAAATTGCGGTGGTTTAATTAGCGTCTTTTTTATAATCCTTGCCAAGTTATTTGAGCGGGTAACAAATCCCTCTCGAAAAAAACTATCCTCCACCCGCGCCACAATAACATAAAACTTTTTATTACATTCTACCGTTAACACCTCTGCTTTTAACCCATTCTCGTCAATTGCCTGCTGGAATTTTTTAACCTGTTTATCATCTATCTGATTAAATTCACTGGCTGACGGAATAACCTTTCGCCAGAAATAAACCAGCAAAATAATTATAAGAATCGAAAGCAGAAGTAATAATTTCTTTTTCACGTTTAGAGAATGCAAAAACCTTTGCCAAAAATACAGAAAATTCCCTGATAGACCGCTAATCCGGTCAGGGATTTTCCTGTTCAGCACTTAATAGCTGAAGATAAAGTTTCAAGCGGTTTTTTGTCTCCTCCGGCATCTCCAAAAACATAATCCCGCTGCGGTATAAAACTTCTCCCGTACCTTTGGATTTTTTATCTACAAAACACCAAATAATTTTCCCTTTTATAAATAAAGTAAAAAGTGTCCCGGGCAGTTTAATTTCTAGTTCAATTAATTGGCCGGGTTTGAATTCTTCCGGGATAATCAAACCTATCCCCCCCAGGCTAACATCCCGGCTGGTACAATCTTTATATGCTTCTTCTCCTTGCTGCTTATATTTTATTTTCAACATTTGCAAAACACGCGGATGCTCACGCCGTTCGACCATTTATTCCTCCTTAAATGAGCAGACAATTTACGAAGTGTTAACTTCATAAATTGTAGGACTACGTCCGTCTGCGAATTTAATCCGCCGGTTTATTAGGCGGATATTAACTATTTCCTTAAATGAGCAGACAATTTACGAAATGTTAACTTCATAAATTGTAGGACTACGTCCGTCTGCGAATTTAATCCGCCGTTGTATTAGCGGCAGACTTTGGCAGATCTTCGATTTACCGGGCAAATATTATGTTATTCCACTAACAACAAATATCACTCTTAAATCCATTTTTATCCGTGGGTAATCCGTGCTTATCCTTGGCCATATTTTATTCTTTTGCCACGGATGAAACGCGGATTTTAGTACAGTTTTCCTGGTTTAGAAAATAATAATTGAATATATTCTTTTAAACGTTTTCTGGTCTCTTCCGGTATTTCCGTAAACATAACCCCGACACGGTATGAAATCTTTTCCGTGTCTTTAGACCTTTTATTTACAAAACTCCAAACAATTTTTCCTTTAAGAAATAACGGTGACGATTGCCTGGGTAATTCAATCTCGAGTTCAACCAACTCCCCGGGGGTAAACGCTTCTGATACAGTTAAACCTACTCCGCCCAGACTAATATCCCGGCTGGTGCAACTGTAGGGTGTTGCTTCTTTTTCTTTCTTATATTTTACGGCTAATACCGTTAATACCCGCGGATGCTTGCGTCGTTCCTGCATTTTTTCTCCTTCTTTTTGCCAGTCAGTTATACCGACGGACTAAGTTTGAATATGATAGCAAAAAAACAATAGAATAATAATCCCGCAAAGTCGCAAAGCACGCAAAGAAATACATAATATCATCAGAAATAATCTTATCCCCCCACAGATTAACAACTTGGCGCTCTTTGCGTCTTGGCGGGAAAATAAGTATTTATGGTAATGAACGGCCATAGGCCCGTCGCTCATCTTATAAGTGAGCACTAGGCCATCTGGGGTTAATCTTTTCATATCCTTTCATATTCTATTTAACACTACTTTTGGCAGTAATATTGCCGCATTAGGAATAACATATGTCTTAAAATCAACTGGTAAATATTTTTCTGCTAAGGCAAAAGCCTGTTTTATATTTTTGGCATAAATCATTGACATCAGCTCTGTATTCTTCCTTGACATTTTAGAAACGAAAATAATTCTAAATTTTTTTGTTTTAACCAAAGCCGCATATACGGTATGTCCGGGGATGGTAAATCTTTTGCGCAAGGCTGACTCAATATTTTCTGAAGTATACATCTTAAAATATTTTTCAATGCCTCTTGAGCCAAACCCCTCTCGGCACTCCGCCAGCACAATCATTACCCCGCCTTTTTTAATAACATCTTTGGCATTATCAATTGCCTTATGTACCTGAACAAAATTTATATCTAGGGGACGGCCGCCGGCAGAAACTATTGCCAGATCGGCTTTAAAATTAGCACGCGGACGATAAATTTTATCGATAAACTTACAGCCTTGTCGATGCGCTTTTATCAGATCTCCGGCAAAAAACTTGCAGATTTTTTTATCCTGGTTCAAAACCACATTAATCATAAAAACCGGTTTTAAAAACTTAACCGCCGCAAGCATATCCTGATTCACGGGATTACGCAAATATTCTCCCGCACGGGCACCTTTATTATGCAGGCAAAGCTGGTGATTATACCTTATCGTATCAAAACCACAAATACCAGGAAGAATACTCTTCCGTCCGCCACCATATCCGGCAAAATAATGAAAATCGATTTTTCCGGTAGCAATTAAACGGTCTACGCTTAATACCCGTCTATTTATAAAAATTTTATTGCCGTATCTGGTACGACCGACTAAGGAAAGAGCAGGTTTATTATGACAATCGTGATCAAAAACCTTAATGCGTTGGTAAATCTCATCTCCGACTAAAAACCGCTGTTCTTTTTTTGTATGCCGGCGGTGTGCGCCGGTGGTAAAAATGATCGAAATATCGCGGTCAGGAATCCCTAACGCATTTAAACGTTGTAAAATCCCGGGAAGATAAATTTTCGCGGTTGGCAAACGGGTAATATCAGAAACCAAAATGCCAACCTTTTGTCCGTTTTTAAAAAATCGCTCAAACCGCAGTGTACCCGCCGGATGATTTAACACCTTGTTTAGTGCTTTATCTAAATCAACAATTGGCGGCAATGATCTGACATCTAATAACTTTATTAAATGATTAGTTTTGATTACAAACCTTATCTTTTTACCTCCATAAGGCAAAAGTATCTCTTTCATCATGAAGATACCCCTTCGCAAGCGGGTTCTGTCAAAAATCACCTACACTTTTTAATCTGAAATATTCCGCATGTTAGACGATAACGCCTTGTTCCTCTTCTAATAAGCTCTCATCGATCTCCTGACGGTTATTTATAATCAAGTCGCAAATCAATTTTCCGGTAATTGGGGCTAAGGTAATCCCATCTCCATTATGTCCGCAGGCATTGATAAAGTTATCTGCCGTATCCGCATATCCTAATAAAGGCAAACCTTGCGGGTTATAAGGCCTAATCCCGGAAAACGCCCGGATGATTTTTATATCTTTTAATCCGGGAATTATTTTAATCGCATGACTGGCAATCGCGCTTATCCCCGGCATCGTGACAATATTGCAGTGAGCGTCTTCACGCGTGGCACCAATTAATAAGTTACCATCTTTCGTCTGTTCAATGGTTGTCCCAATGCCTTTCAACTGATCATCGAATTTTAAATTTAAATAACAGTTGCAGGCAATAAGCCGGTCAATAATCCGCTCTGCTATTTCCGTAACTAAAACCTGTCCCCGCCGCGGCTGAATCGGTAAATCAAAACCAATCATCCCGGCAAGAGCACGGCTGTCTATTCCCGCAGCATTAATTATCTTATTAAACTTTATTCTGTCCTGCTTGGTCAGTGCCTCTTCTGCTTTTGTCTTTCGCATCTTTATCGCAACCACCTCAGATCGCAGCAGCAGCAGCGCGCCGCGTTCCCTGGCCTTTTTTAAATACGCATAAACAACCCGCAGGGGATTTACCTGTGCATCATCCGGTGCATATGTTGCGCCATAAATCTGGGGACTGAGCTCTGGTTCGAGTGTGCACGCCTGATAAGTGGTTAACAGTCGCACATCGAGCTTGTTTGCCCGGTGAACAATAATCATCTTTTTACTTTCTTCAAGCTGTTTAATGTTTTCGATTATTACCAGACTTCCCTTTTTTTCATACTCAATATCTTCACCTAACTCATTGGCCAAATTCTGATACAACTGCGCTGACGTCTTTGCCAGTTTCAAATGCCGCCCGGTCCTTTTTGACTGCATACAAATATATCCATCGCATGCGCCAGAGGCGCCGGCGGCCGGCTCGAGCTTGTCAACTAGTAAGGTGTCGACATTATTCCGTGCAAGATAATAGGCAATGCTCGCACCGATTATTCCCCCGCCAACGATCAAAATATCAGTCCGCGTTATCCCCACCTTCTAATACTCCTAATTTTACCGGTTCAACCGGTATGCGTTTAGTCTCCCCGGGTAGTTCTGATACTTTATAATGCAACTCACGCACAAGAATCTCCTGCACGAGCTCGGCACAATTATGTCCTTGGCATAGTCCCATTCCGGCCCGGGTCATACGTTTTATACTGTTTATGCTTCTTGCTCCGTTTTTTATCGCCTGGAGTATTTCTTCTTCTGTTATTTCTTCACAGCGGCAGATAATCACTGGGTTTTTCTTCATCGCATTTTTATCCCTCGTGCACTATTGGAAAATCTCTTTGGCAGGGCAATAGAAATAACCTTTGTTTTATTGTTTTTGCGCTGATTATCCACTTTTATCACCTTTGCCTCACAGAGTATTTTCCCATTCTTATCAACGGCATCAACTACTTTGCCTTCCCGGGGAACCGGTAATAATTCATAAGGTAATTTAACCAATGAACGGTCATTTGAAAACGTATCATCAATAACAAATATTGCCAACCCCGGGCAATATGGAATACATAGTCCACAGCCGCGGCACTTGTTTAGATCAATAGAGGGGATACTGGTGATATCTCTATCCATTTTTATTGCCGAACGATGACAAATCTTGCGGCAGGCATCACAGGGAATATCCTCATTACAGTCTAACACCGCCACGGCCCCTTTTTTACGGCGCCACCGGTCAATATCTTTTTTTCGGCATTTAGCAAACATCTTACGGTAGGCGCGTAACTGCGCAATGTTTTTGTTGATTTCTGTTTTATATTTATTTCTTAGACGTTTGTTAACTTTACCTGATTTGGCAGCAATACTTATTGCCGCAAGCTTCCCCTGTTCCATGGCAATACTTGCCTCTTCTGCACCGCTGGCATCTCCGGCAACGTATATATTATTTATCGTGGTTTCCATCTCATCGTTATAAACCGGGATAACCTGATTAAGCCTGACATTATAATACATTTTACATCCGGCCACCTGACACAGCTCAGATTGCGGCTTTAGCCCTATTGCCAGACAGATCAGGTCTGCCGGAATTTTTTTCTCGGTCTCCGGAACATATCGGCCTCTTTCCGTAACCCGGACAATCGTCACCTGTTCAACCCCGTCATTCCCTTCCGCCTCTTTAACTGTATGCGAAAAATAAAAAGGGACGTTTAAACGTTTTAATTTTGCATAATGCACATAATAACCTGAGCATTTATTCCCAAGCTCAACAATACCGGCAACCTCCATCCCCGCCTGAATTAATTGATAACTGACAATTAATCCAACATTTCCCGAACCGACCATGAGCACGCGTTTACCGGGGATAACTCTATGCAAATTAACCAGTGTCTGCACGGCACCGGCACCCATAATGTTCGGCAGATCCCATCCTGGGAAAGCCATTGTCTTTTCCTTTGCTCCGCTGGAGATTATCAAATGTTTGCATTTTATCTGCTGGAGGCGTTCATTTTTAATAATACTGACCTCAATGCCTTGATCAAAAAACACCCCTGCGCAGACCGCCTCAAGCATTATCTTTACCTTGTATCGGGTACATTCCTTATAAAGCAAGTCGGCAATTTCAAACCCACGCTGCCCCGCACCATGACGGGTCGAGCCAAAAAATTTATGTATCTGTTTATAGAGCTGGCCGCCGGCAATATCGTTTTTATCAATCAAGAGCACATCTAATTTATTTTTTGCCGCCTCAGCGGCCGCAGAAAGTCCGGCCGGACCGGCGCCAATTATTACCAGATCAATCCGGTCATCTTGTTCAATCTTTTTTGTTCCTGCCGCCGTTTTCAATTTAACGTCTTTTCTTTTTGCTGATATCGGTTTAATTTTTTTTATCATACGTTTCTGCTTTCCGTCTAACTGCTGCGGATGAATTTTTTTATACGCTCACGTTTTTTCATGTTTTTCTCTTTCAATTCTCATATCATGGCACACTTTTTCCAAGCAAATGCGTACATTACTTTTGCCATCTACTTTCATCATACAATCCGTACATCGGCCAATGGCGCAAAAAATCCCTCTGGGAGAATGAAATTTTTTGGTAATTTTCAACACTTTAATCCCATTGGCCACAAGCGCCGCGGCCACCGGCTCTCCGGCAAACGCAGAAATCTTCCTGCCTTCAAAATAAATTGTCACCGTTCGGTGATTAGGAAGTGCATTTAGGATCGGGTGCTTTTTAATCCGCATCATTATTTCCCCACACAAAATTGAGAGAATATTATTTCAAGCATATCTGGCGAAGTTGTCTCGCCGGTAATTTCTCCTAATATATCCAACGTTTCTTTAACATCAACCGCAGCAAGTTCTTCGGAAAAATTATCATCGATCACCTCAAGCGCCCGGGAAAGAGCGGCCTTTGCTTCCCGCAGCAGATTAGCCTGCCGAATGTTCGTAATTAATTCATCATTGTTTTGCGGGATCTGTCCATGCCAGATAAGGTGCTCAATTGCCTGTTCAATCTTTTCTAATCCGGTAAAATTTTTTGCTGAAATACGCACGAGCGATGAACCGTTGGTATGAGCGGTCAGACGCTTTTCATCTATTTTTTGTCTCAGGTCAATTTTATTTATCACAATTATTAATTTCTTATTTTTTAGAAGATTAAATATTTCCCAGTCATCCTTATGAAGCCTTTCATCTCCGGCCAAAACAAAGATTGCCAACTCGGCGATGTTTATATATTCCTTAGCCTGTGCAACACTTTCTTTTTCCAGCCAGGAAGCAGTTTCAATAATCCCGGCGGTATCAGCAATTTTAAGCGGTATCCCCCGGATATTAACCACCTCTTCAACCGCATCCCGGGTCGTTCCCGGCAAAGAAGTGACAATCATTCGATCTTTTTTTAACAAGGCATTCATTAACGAGGATTTGCCGACATTCGGACGGCCGCAGATAACCGTGCGCACGCCTTCTCTTAATGCCTGTCCACCTTCTGAATTTTTTAACAGTTGATTTATTTCTTTTAGAATATTACCCCCTCCTTTGCGCAGCATATGCCGATTTTGAATGGTTAAATCCTCATCCGGGAAATCAATCGCCGCATTAAGCTGAGCCAGCAGTTCAAGTAATTCTCGGCGGATATTGTTTATTGCCAATATCACGCGTCCTTTTAATTGATGCAGGGCAATATTCAAACACTTATCCGTTCGCGCGCGAATAACATCGAGCACGGCCTCGGCCTGGGTTAAATCTATCCTGCCGTTCATAAACGCCCGGCGGGTAAATTCACCCGGGGAGGCAATTCTGGCGCCATACGATAACACCAGCTCTAAAACTCTCCTTAGCGCGACAATCCCGCCATGACAATTTATCTCAACCACATCTTCTTTAGTATAACTTTTCGGCGCGCGCATTACCGTGAGAATCACTTCATCAACAAAATCTGCGGGCCGGTTATTTTTCTGAACTCTGAACTCTGTTTTCTGTTTTCTGTTTTCTGTTTTCTGACCGCTGTCTTTTGAACTGTTAACGATCCATCCATAATGCGTAGTATACGTTTTATAGTGCAGAGGGGATCGCTGGTCTTTGGCGAAAAAAATCCTATCTGCGATTTGCCTGGCTTCTTTCCCGCTTATCCGCACAATCCCAATACCGCCTTCTCCCGCCGGGGTTGATATTGCCGCAATCGTATCATCTAAATTCAATTTCATCTCAAACCTCAACTCCCAAAACTTCCATTGCCTCTCCCAAGACATAACATGAGCCGGTAATCAAAATTATATCATCACGCGCGGCAATACGTTTTGCCGCGGCGATAGATGAAGGTATGTCCATCATAACCTCCCGCCGGCCAGAATATCCATTTAGCATCTTTTTTAAATCTTCCAGGGAAAAAGCGCGGGGATTTTTTGCACTGGTGAGAATGATCTGCCCGGCAATACCGCTCAATATTTCAAGGAAACTTTTTACATCCTTATCTTTGGACATTCCGACAATGGCAATCACTTTATTATAGACAAACACATCTCTTAATGTCTTCTTGACCGACAAAAGCGAAGCATTATTTTGTGCGGCGTCTAAAATTATATAGGGCTTTTCTCCAACCACCTGCATTCTCCCCGGCCATCTTGTATTCATTAATCCTTTTTTTATCGCCAGCGGAGAAAGAACGGTATCAAACAAACGCAGCAGTTCCACCGCACCCAGGGCCGCGGTAGCATTAACCACTTGATGATGTCCTAAAAGATGAATTTTCAATCCGCGGTAATTATCTCTAAAAATCCCTTCGACATCGAAAAACGTCTCTTTCATATTCTGTACGACTGACCCATAAACCAGCTCTCTTCCCACTTCATATAATTTACTGTTGGTATTTCTACAACTCTCTTGCACAACTTTTAAAACCTCTATTTGCTGCGGGGCAGTAACGACTAAGTAATTATGCTTAATAATCCCGCTTTTTTCTCTGGCAATTTTTTCCAGACAATCACCGAGAAGTGAGGTATGATCTAAACTAATATCGGTAATAACCGCAACCTGGGCACGCACGACATTTGTCGCATCAAGCCGGCCCCCCAGTCCGGTTTCCAAAACAGCATAATCCACTCTTTTTTTTGCAAAAAACATAAATGCGATTACGGTCAAAACATCAAAGAAGCTAAATTCCCCGATTTGCTGCTCTGTCTTAAGTTTTTCGATCTGGGGAGAAATCTCACTAATCAGCCCGGCAAACTCCTCATCTGTTATATAACTATCCTTTGTCTGCAAAGGGGTAGGAGTTGCTGCTCTTATTCTTTCTCTAAATGAAATCAGATGCGGTGAAGTATAAAGACCAACCCGATATCCGCCGGCTTTTAGAATATTATAAATAAACGCACAGGTCGAACCTTTACCTTTTGTTCCGGCAACATGAATCAGATTAAACTTTGTCTGTGGATTTCCAATAAGCGCCAGCAGCTTTTCTACCCTTTCCAGTTTAAAGTCAGTATAAGAAAAGTCTGTCTTTTTTTCATAATCAATAAACGCATTAATATAATCAAGAGTTTGTTGATAATTCATATCCTAATGAATCTTCCCCGCAGCAAGCGGCGGGGCATCTTCATACACGGAAAATGTAACCATTTTCCGGTCACCCGCCTAGGCAAACTTTTATCTTTCACAAGGCGCTAGCGGATCTTCGACAATTTCGCAAAAAACAAAAACATGCTACCCCGCAGAAACTACCGGGAATAATCACGTTTATTTTTAAATTTTTTTCTATCCTCTGCATACAACATACGATTCTCTGTATCTGCGATCATCTGTATTTTTACATCTGTGGTCATCTGCGTATCATTAGTGCCGAAAATGCCTTGTTGATGTAAAGACCATACAAATCCCGGCCGCATTTACCACGCGGACTACCTCATCATCACGCACCGAGCCACCCGGCTGAATAATACAAGACACCCCCGCCTTGATTGCCGTTTCTACGCCATCAGCTTTAGGAAAAAATGCATCACTGGCAAGCACGGAATTCTTAGCATTAATCCCGGCTTTGCGCACCGCGATAATTACCGCATCAATTCTACTCATCTGTCCTGCACCAATACCCACGGTACGCCGGCCCTGGGCAAGAACGATCGCATTCGATTTGACATGCTTACATATCTTCCAGGCAAACATCATCGACTGGAGCTGTTCCTCCGTCGGGCTGCGTTTTGAGACATATTTCAGGTCATTTATCATGATTGTTTTTAAGTCCCGCGACTGCACCAGCATTCCCCCAACAACTTTTTTTATATCTAACTCTGATTCATCACGATTTGCTGTAAGCCGTGGCAGTTCTAAAATTCTTAAATTTTTCTTCTGTTTAAGCAATATGAGCGCCTTTTCCTCATAACCCGGGGCAATAACACATTCGATAAATTCTGCCAGCATTACTTCTCTTGCCGTCTCCGTATCAACGGCACGATTAAAAGCAACAATACTGCCAAAGGCCGAAAGGCGGTCGCATTCCAATGCATCAGAAAAGGCCTGTGCCAAAGCAGCGGCAGAAGCCGCGCCGCAGGGGTTATTATGTTTTATGATACTTACTGTTGGCAGATCAAAATCTTTCACAATTTCAAGGGCCGCATTTAAATCAAGGATATTATTAAACGAAAGTTCCCTACCGTGAAGCTGTGTCGCGGTGGCCAGGCAAGGTTCCCCCACCGCCGCTTGTTTATAAAATGCCGCTTTTTGATGAGCGTTTTCTCCATAGCGCAATTCCTGCACTTTAGACAAACTAATATTAAAAGATGGCGGAAAAATTCCTTTTTGCTGCTCGCCTGAAATAGAGCTTAAGTATCGGCTTATGGCCTGATCATAAGTTGAGGTGTGTTCAAACACTTCCCTGGCAAGAAAAAATTTCGTCTTTGCAGATAAACTGCAATCATTCCCTTTTAACTCTTTGATTATTTCCTGATAACGCACGGGATTACAGATAACCGCGACACTCTGATAATTTTTAGCTGCCGAGCGAAGCATTGCCGGCCCGCCAATATCAATATTCTCAACAGCTTCCTCAAGGGTAACGTTCGGTTTTTTTATTGTTTGCTCGAAAGGGTAGAGATTAACCACCACCAGGTCAATTAATTCAATTCGCAGCTCTTCCACCTGCTGCATATGCACCTTATCTTCCCTACGGGCTAACAATGCCGCATGAATTTTTGGATGCAGGGTTTTTACCCGGCCATTCAATATTTCTTTAAATCCGGTATAATCAGACACCAGCCGGACATTGATATTTAAACTTTTTATCAACTTTGCCGTACCGCCGGTAGAAAGCATCTCGACGCCCAATTTATCCAGCTCACGAACAAACTCTTCCAGTCCGGTTTTATCCGAGACACTTATCAAAGCTCGTTTAATTTTAGCCATAAGTATAAACTCTCCTTTCTATTTGACATTTGTCATTCTTTAGGCTATCCTCTTTCTTTTTGACATTTGTCATTTGACATTTGTCATTCTTTAGGCTATCCTCCAAGCAGATGTATCTTTTCAAGCACTTCATCATTGACATATACCGGAGTGCCGGTACGCACGGATAAGGCAATGGCATCACTAGGACGGCAATCAATTTTTTTAGATACACTCCCGGAATTTACTAAAACCAATTTTGCATAAAAAGTACCTTCCTGTAATCCATCAATTATCACTTTTTCCAATTTAAAACCAAGCCCTTCAATTAAATTTTTTAATAGATCGTGGGTTAAAGGCCGCGGGGGGAGGATTTTATTGATTTTCATTTTTATTGCCGCGGCTTCCGCCAAACCAATCACAATGGGCAATTCCCTTTTCTTGCCATTTTTTTCCTTCAAAACAATAATCTGCTCATCTCTCTTCTCATGTAATATTATCCTCGATAGCTTCATCTCTACCATAACCAGTCTCCTAACGCCTCATTAGGTTTTGTCAAAAACTTTCGTATTTTTTAAGTACCCATACACAGATTACAAACAATCACAGATTACAAGCAATCACAGCTTTTTACAGATTATTATTTTTTTAGCCGTGTCCAATTCGTGAAAATCTGTGGCGTTATGTCTTTCTTTTTTAATATTAACTATCTGCTTGATCCGTGCCATCCGTGGTTCTATGGTTTCATTTCTGCGCACTCATAACACTTTTGACACTACACTCCCATAGAACTAAGCAGTTTAGTGACCATTGCATCCTCGATAAAAAACGAAATTGTTCCCAGCAATGTTTTCTGCAAATCAGATAAAATAAAATCCGTTTCGATACCCAAAATCTCATTTTCTCCCAGGTATTTCTTTACAAATTCAAATAGCGAGACCTCTGTCACCATACTTATTGCGGCAGCATCCTGCAAAGCATAACTTACTCCTAACATTCTTGAAAGGGCATTACTATAGGCAAAAGCAAGCATCACGGCAAATTCTTTAAAAATTGACAATTTATCTTCATTGGTCAATATTTTTTTCTCTAACTGGTCTATGCGCACGAAATTAGTATTAAAGATCATCGAACATTCTGGGGTAAAAAACAGTAACGTATGCGCTTTGAACTGACCCTCAATATGCACGTGTGAGGTCATAAATATCTCCCGGTTTTTTTCCACCGGGTCAGGTAATTGTTTTGGATAACGTTTTATTTTCGGCAAAGATACATCCACGGTATTATTGAGCAGTTCACTGACCAAAGTTGCCGTATTGCCAATACCAATATTACCTAATTCTTTAAGCGCCGAAAGCTGGATCTCAGTTAACTTTTGCATTAACCCTTTTATTTTTTCTCCCTTTTATTTTATTTAATATTTTTTTAAAACGGACATCCTGTTTAATGTTATCTAAATCTTTATCTCTTAACATATATTCATAATCCCGATAACCCAGTTTTACGGCTTTTCCCAACGTTTCGATTGCTAAATCGTAAGATTTTGTTAACGCATAGCTACAGGCTAAATTATACCAGACTACCGGGTCATGCGGCCGAAGGGTTGTCAGTTTTAAATCTATGTTCAATCCTTGATCATACATCCCGCAACGCGTATAATTCTCTGCCAAAGGAAACAATGCCTCAATAAAATCATCTTTATCTTTAATTAAATTTTTAAAAAATTCGATTTCAAAATTCAACTGCCCGTATTTAGCTTTTTTATTTGCTTTCATCATCGAGGATTTTTACGATTTTGACAACCCGTTTTGAAAAGCTCTGGGCTGCCGCTTTCAAAATGAATCTCCCCCTCCGCCGGCGGGGGGTATTTTCACCCCGGAAAACACAACGCATTTTCCGACACAAGGAAGCCAATTTTTTATCCATTTGAAAACCGCAGGTTTTCAAACTTTAAATAACCCGCCATACCTTTTGGCGGAGAATTTAATCCCGTCCTGCGGCAGACAAGCCTGTCCGCCAATTCCACCAAAATACTGGCGGACATTAAGCTTATTCTTTCCCTAAACACTGTCACCCTGCAACAAAACCGCTATGTAATTTTAATTGCATCTACCGGACAATCATCGGCTGCTTTCTTGGCACAATCTTCCTGTTCAGACGGTACCGGGTCAATCAATACTTTAGCCTTATCATCATCCATCTCATATACAGCTGAACACGTATCCGCACAAAGACCGCAGCCAATACAATCATCTGCAATAACTGTAACTTTCACCTTGCTATCCCCTCCTTAAAATGCGCACGTAACTTATAGAATGCAGTGAAGATAAGTTACTATGCAAAATAAAAAAATTCCTTCGGAATCTTTTTATCCATTTGAAAACCGTAGGTTTTTAAACTTTCCCTCCAAAAGATCACCCTCTATCAAGCTATAGGGAATAATTAAGTTTAATCCGCCAGCCCGCCACAACGCTTCGTGCGGGTCTTCTATTTATGAGGCAGATATTAAACAATACTGTTGTATTTTATAAATATCAGACACGGAGTATATTATTTTACCTTTTATCATTACTTTTATCAACAATTTCTTTGCAAGTTTATATTTTTAAACCGAAAGTCTTCCGGCGATAAAAAGGAAATATTCTCCTGTTGAAATCATTATAAATCCAAATATTTTTTTTATTTTAACCATCCACCGGCCGGCCTTAGGGAGACTAAAGAGAAAACCGGCAAAAGTTCCTGCAATAAGTAAAATCATCCCTAGTCCCAGGGCAAATGTAAACAGTAGTGAAATGCCAAAAATAACATTTTGTTTTGCGGCGACAAAAGTTAAAATCACCGCCAATACCGGCGCAGTACATGGACCAAGAACAAGTCCTGATGCCGCACCAATGAAAAATGCTCCAAGGGGGCCTGGCATTTTTCTTGCCGCTCCCGGTTCTTTCAAAAATGCCGGCAGCGGCAGTTCATACACCTCGAGCATCGAAAGCCCAAGCAATATACAAACATTCGCCACAATAAAATAAGTAATTGGATTTGCCTGTCCCCGGCCAAATAATTTACCGCTCAATGCGGCCACCGCACCAAGCACAGAATAAGTTACGGCCGTACCGAGCACATAAAACACACTGAGTAAAAACCCCCGCATACGCGAACCCGCGCTCTCTGCACCAATATAGCTGACCGTAATCGGCAGGATCGGGTAGATACAGGGGGTAAAACTGGTAAAAACACCGGCAACAAACACAACCAAATAAGCAAGCAAACTCGCGGAGTTTAGATAAAACTCTAAGTTACCGGTCAAATTTTCAATCATACAAACTCCCGTACTTCCTTGGCCAATTGTTCTTTCGGCTGAAATCCGCTGCTTTGCTTTACAACACTGCCCTGCTTAAAAATCATAATTGTCGGAACGCTCATAATCCCGAATTTTGCTGCCAGCTCCGGACTTTCTTCGACATTAACTTTACCCACTTTTACATCATCCCCCAGAGAAACAGCCAGTTCTTCAATAACCGGCGCCATGCGTTTACACGGTGCACACCACTCGGCAAAAAAATCAACCAGCACTGGTTTATCTGATCCGAGCACTTCCGTTTGAAAATTGTGATCATTTATTTGAAAGACACCAGCCATAATCCCAACCCTCCTTTAAGTTACCGACATCGTGTGGTTTTTCATAATTTCTGTAACGATTATCTACGACATAATGAAATTCCAAAATTCAAATGACAAAATCCAAATGAATCCTCAAATATTTTAATCATAAAAGAAAAAAAATAAACCATTGATGTTTTTTATTTGCCTGCCCGCCGTGATTTTTGGCGGGTCATTTTTTTGTTAAACGATTCATTTGCTTGTCCGCCAACGCCTTGTGGCGGAACATTTGTCATTTCTAATACACGTGCCTCTCTCATCTACCTATTAGTACGCCCGGTGTCTATTTTTTCTTACAAACAAAACACCCAAAACTATCCCGCTGGCAAATCCTCCGATATGTGCCCACCAGGCAATACCGCCTTTCATTAATGCTGCATAAGGCAAGGATACCAGCCCGTTTAAAAACTGCATAATAAACCATACTCCCAAAAAGAATACTGCCGGGACCTCGATAATTTGCCAAAAGAAAAAAATCGGAATCAAGGTAACTACCCGCGCACCGGGGAAAAATAAAAAGTAAGCACCAAGCACTGCTGCAATCGCACCGCTGGCACCCATACTTGGAATTTGCGAACCAGCATTTGAAATAACCTGGGCAATATTACCACATCCACCGCAGAGCAAGTAAAAAATCACGAATCTAACATGCCCCATTGAATCCTCAACATTATCCCCAAATATCCAAAGATACCACATATTACTTATAAGATGCATCCATGATCCATGTAAAAATATTGAGGTAAAAAGTGTTTTACCGGCAACAATACAACCAAACCACCCCTCATTAATACAAGCGGTTAAGGTACTGGGAACAAGGGCAAATTGTTCAATAAAATTACCCAAATTTCTACCTAAGGACACCTCATAGACAAAAATTAAGCTGTTTGCAGCAATTATGCTTAATGTAACAAACGGGAAAGTTTTCGAACAAGTATTATCTCGTAATGGGAACATCTTTTGTTACAATCTCACAATAAAAAAATTCCTTCGGGATCTTTTTATCCATTTAAAAACCTACGGTTTTCAAACTTTCCCTTCTAAATCTATCCAGGGAATAAACCCACTGTGAATTACCAAGGAAAATATTTTAACAAAATATAAAAACTAATTCAAGCAAAATCTGCAAATTTTCCTGTTTTTTTTGCAAAAAATTCATAACCCTTTATTTCATAGATAGTTATATAAAAATTGTCGGTTTACGTGAGTTTTCGTGTTTTAGTTGGTTTTTTGTTTTTCAACGAAAATTTTTATTTAGACAAAACCAGTTTCCTGATAGTTGATAAATTTATATTATAGAAAAGAATAAAAAGATATTCTTCGTATCTTGCGTAACGTATAACTTGAACATTAACGTTATGCAACGTATAATAAAATTTTTTATAAAATATCTTGAAAATTCATAACATATGTGCTATACTTAGATTATTCTATTTTTTACTACCTTAAAAACAAAAACATGTTACCCTCTATTAAGTTAGCGGGAATAATCAAGTTTAACCTCAAGATGGATAAATTTCCCCGCCATGTTTTTTGGCGGGTCATCTAAGGATAAGCTTAATATCCCCCCAGTTTTCTAACGAAAACAAGACCGGGGGATAAATTTGCAGACGGACGTTGTCCTACAATTTACGAAATTAACACTTCGTAAATTGTCTGTTCATTTAAGGATTATTTTTTGAAAACGACAATTCACTTTAAACTAACTATTATCCTTATTCTCGCAGTGATACCGCTGTTTTATCTAAACGGCTATTTCCTCATCCATAATGCCAACAGCCAACTTAAAGAAGAACTGCGTCAACAGGCAATAGACGAAGAAATCTCCACGGCCAGTATTATAAGCCATGAGAGATTTCTGCATAATTTTAACAACTTAATCACTATTGCCGCAATCATCATATTAATCATCATCGCCAGTATATTATATGCCAAATTTACCCGCCCGATATCCGAATTAAATAAAGGAATAACGCGCCTGCTTGCGGGTGATTTTAATTATACTATTCCCATAAAAACTACTGATGAACTTGGGAACCTGGTAAAAAATTTCAATCTCATGGTCGAGCATCTCAAACAACGATTCGAAGAACAATCTGCGCTTTATGAAGTTACCCAGGGATTAACGGCCATAACAGAATTGGATCAGCTATTAAATAAAATCCTGGAAACTGCGATAAAACTGCTAAATGCCGAAAATGGCTCAATCATGTTAATTGACCAAAAAACAAAGAACCTGACGATTAAGGCGGCAAAGGGACTTGATATAAATATTATAAAATCAACCCAGCGCAAAATTGGTGAAGGAATTAGCGGGTGGGTGGCTCGGGAAAATACACCGCTTATAATATCGGCAAAATCGGAAAATGCCTTGCCGGTCAGCTTTATTAAAAAAGAAAATATCAAGAATGCAATATGTGTACCTTTAGATATTAACGATAAGGTAATCGGTATATTAAATATCAGCAACAAACAAGATGCTGAAAATTTTAATTGGGATCACCTAAATCTTCTCTCTTCCTTTGCCAGTGATGTGGCAATAAATATTGAAAACGCACGGGTATACCACAAAATACACCGTGATTTTTTAAATACGATTTTCGCACTTGCCGAAGCAATCGATGCGCGTACTCCTGATATGCACGGCCATTCAGAAAAAGTAACCACCGATGCCTTAAAGATTGCCACTAAACTCAACTTCAATGCGCAGAAACTTGAAGAGCTTCAAATCTCAGCAATCTTACATGACATCGGCAAAATCGGCATATCTGATAAAATACTATTTAAATCCGATAAATTAACCCCAGCAGAATACGCAATAATAAAAACCCACCCTGAACAGGGAATAAAAATGCTTGCCCGTGCAAGTCTTTCGGAGAAAATAATTGATTCCGTTCTCCATCATCACGAACGTTATGATGGTCTGGGATATCCTAAAAGGCTTGCGGGAACAAATATTCCCTTATTTTCCCGGATCATTGCCATTGCGGATAGTTTTATCGCGATGACCTCGAAACGTCCATATAATAAAACATTGAACACTGAAGAAGCCTTAGAGGAAATCGTCCACTCATCCGGCACACAATTTGACCCGCATTTAGTAAGAGTCTACTACGATATTAAAATTAATGAAGATATCCTGTAACAAGCTACAGGATATCTTCATCTACAGAAAAAGATTACATTTTCCCATCATCCGCCAAGGCGGGTGAAAAAACTTTTGTCCTGTAGCAACCTACTGGTAATACTATATTTAAAATTCGTGTAGATTTGTGCAATTCGTGGTTAGAGTTTTAGTTTTTTTCTTTTTTAACACCGGCGCAAAGCGTGCCAAGTTTTTTTTATAATTATTTTCAAAAATTTGCCAGTGTCTGCTATAATATGTCATTGTGTAGATATTTTTTGACAAAACCCTTTTTTTAAAGAGGTGTGCTTTGTGCCTGGAAAAATATTTAACTCATTAGGGAAACATCTAATATCCCCGGTTATTTTTACTATCTGCCTTATAATTTCACAACCGCAACAAATCTTAGCGGTGAATCAGCAGCCAGATACTAACAAACATCTGCGCAATATTGCACCTAATCATTACATTAAACTATCCATTGATTCATCTACGCATCGTAATTATGGGTTAGCTTATCCAATAACACATACCTTTTCTTTACCTGCAACATTTTCGGCCTTAAAAGCATACAAAAGACATCGGCAAACCCAGCCCTGGAGAGAAATCACAGAGAAGACATCCCGTGATTTTTTTAATGGTATTGAAGCGGTACGATTTGACTATTTAAATAATATAGCTTATATTTCGCTATCCTTTGATTGCTTAAGTGATGAAATTCACTTAAAGATACTTGACTCTTCTGGCAAGGCGGTCAACGCAACCTATCAGGGAATTTCCGACTATTATGACAATCGCGATGCGGCAATCGTAGCTACAGCTGATGATTGGGATGGCTATGAACCTAATAATACGGGATTTAAGATGGCCTGCGATGCATTTACTCAGAGAAAAATTTGGCTCACTGTAGGTATAACCACCCATGGACAAGTAAATTTGAAAGTAGTTCCCCATCAGTTCTGGTCCGCGGTAATCTGGGATGAAGTGCAATCAAAAGTAGATGCCGGCTACATTGAAGTAGCTTCTCATTCCCTGACGCATCCTGGACCTGGGTGTGGCCATTTCTATAAATACACCGGTCCCCATACTGGTACTGATAACCAGAGGTTTGTACTTGAAGACAAGCGTGCAAATAATGGAATGGGTTTTCCTTCAAGTGACAAAAGCTATCTTGTGGGTCTGCGGGTTAAAAATACTACTGACAAGAGTTCCGGAATAATAACATCGAATACTAACTCAACAATTACCTGTGCTGCCGGGCTATCTGGCGGAACCGGTAATTGTTGGAATAAAGGTGACACCTATAGTATTTCGCTTTACGATTCTGAAATTGGGACATCAAAAGATGAAATCATTACAAACCTCAATCTGCCATATGCCCAGGGAAGCAACGAATATGTTTATGCCTGGTTCGAGCCTTGCTGCTACTCTGACCACACCGTACTCACTAAGCTTGGACAATTTAAATATTTAGTTGACCGGAACTCAATCCCCGGGGCACAAACTTTTGCTCCTTGGAGCCAAACACCTAAAATCTTTGGGCCAACTGGCTGCTCCTTATGGATAGAAAACAGCGCACTGGCAGCGGCAAATAAGAAATTCGACAATATGGTGTCTCGGGGAAATATTTATCACATATGCATGCATCCCCGGGATGTTGATTGGTCGGACGACTCATGGATATATGATCATTTAAACTATATTCACGGAAGAACAAACTTATGGTATGTTGGTCTCGGGCATTTATATTTATATCATTATGTCAATAAACTCAACAAAATTACCGTCGAAAAGATAGCAGGGGAGTAGTGTTTATGGGTTTTATCATCGGACGAAATCCTAATCTCTCAACCTTGCCCCAACTCTTAACACCTTGCAATTTTTTAAAAAATGCCAGGATCCGCGAAAAAATAACAATCTGACGATACCCGAGGTATTCCAATAAAGAAAAGACTAACATTCTTAAAAACACCCATTTGTTTCTGTATGTTTTAAAGACTACTTCTTCGATAATAATCGCACAAACTGTCAACAACATTGTTATCCCTGCCGTGGAAAAGAGAAAAATCATCACGAAATTATAATTAATCACTCCTATTAACAATCCGGTAATCATCGTTATAACCCCAGCACATTCCATAATCGGCGCAAACATTTCTCCGGCCGCGTAAAAGGGAAATGAAATAAGTCCTACGGCTTTATATCGCGGGTTAAAAAACATTATCTTGTGTCTTTGAATTGTATCAATCAGCCCGCGATGCCAGCGTTCTCGCTGTTTGACTAATGATGCTATGTTTGGCGGCGCCTCGGTCCAGGCAATCGGGTCGGAGACAAATATTACACGACAGCGCCGGCCTTTTTCCCGAAGCTTGCGGTGCATGCGCACGGTTAGTTCTATATCTTCGCCTACGGTATTTATCTCATAACCACCACACGCAACTACCTGGTCCTTTCTAAAGAATCCAAACGCCCCGGAAATAATCAAATCTCCGCCGAATCTATTCCAGCCCAGCTTACCAAACAAAAATATCCGCAAGTATTCGATTGCCTGAACTGCCGGGAAAATATCTGTGGGAAAACGCGTACGCATTATTTCTCCCTTCTCGATGTTACAACCATTGGCAATGCGTATTGTCCCGCATATTGCAGCAGCGTCCTTTTCGGTCAACATCGCCCTGACCAAAGGCTGCAGCGCACCTTTTTCAATAATCGTATCCGCATCGACCGCTAAAAAATATCGGCTGGCCGCCACACTTATTCCGACATTTAAGGCATCTCCTTTACCGCCGTTTTGTTTATCGATTAAAATCAGATTCGGATAAATTTTCGAACGATAACTTTCTTTTATCGGCTGGGTTGCCTTAAAATTGTGTTCGGGCAATTGAATTTTTACCATTTGAAACGTGCTTACCAGATATGGTAAAGTGGCATCCGCTGAGCCGTCATTTACAACAATTACTTCAAACTTAGGATAAGAAAGATTTAAAACTGCCTGGACGCTGACTATAATATTCGCGGCTTCATTATATGCCGGGATAATAATACTTACTGGCGGGCAATCTATAGGATTCAAAACTTGTTTATCATCTTTGCGGCTTTGTTTATATCGGCAATATAACTGCGGTATTGAAAGCAGCAAGAGCAAAGCATAGAACGAATTAATCGCCAGAAAATAGCCCAATAAAACATTATTTAGCAAATATACTATATCACGCATATCGTTTTTTGTTAGGCTCAAAAGGGAAGTGGTTCAAACATTATTTTATCCACATACACCGCGCCCGCGGACATAGGCGACCATTCAAAAACAAAAGATATATTTTTCAGGCACCTTAAGTCAACTCCCTGAACCGCAAAATCTCTCAAAGGAATTCTCACCTTTTCCCACTGGGTTGAAGACTTTAAATACTGCTCTAAGTTTATGTATTTCCGTGTAGTACCATCATCCAGATACACATTAGGGGTTTCGCTCCCGTGAACCCTTTTGAATTTGAAAGAGAGAACCGGATACTCACAAACATCAATATTATTCAAATCTACTATCCATCCCGCCCATGATTCTTTATCTCTTGAAGAGAAAATATCCGCATAATGTAAAAGCGAGCCCAATTGATCATAAAATGCGTTAATCCGGGCATTATTTGTCTTAAATGTCTTACAATCCCGGCCCCAGACATTCCGGCCAGCTCCGTCAGAACAGTTAGCAGCAATTAACGGCACCACATCCATTTCAAAAGTAATATCGTCAATAAATATAACGCCGGTACTGTTTTTGAACCGATTTTCCAGGGTAAAATTAATATTCTCCAGAGAGGAAAAATCTTCTATTGTGCTAAAGCCCGCCAGAGGAATTGAAACCTTTTGCCACTCATTGGTAATGCCCATGGTTAAATAAGAACCAACCAAAATCTTATCTTCATGTCCATGCTTATCCATTAACCCCACCTGCACAACCGGGTTATCTATTTCACCCTTTATCCAGAAACAAAGAGTTCGATAAGCCGAGAGATCAATATTACGTAATAGCTTATAGTATCCGGCATAATCATCTTTCTCAGAAACATCGTAAGTCAATTTTAAACATGGCCCGCGTTCCGAATCATGTTCTATGGCCGTAGATATTTTGCTGTGAAAATCATTTTTCTGAAATAATCCCGCATCCGGGCCAAGGCCATTGGCATACAGGCTATGCTCAAAACCGGCTACCAACAAGGCGTCTTTTTTTGCCACCGGCTTTTCTGGAGGGTGTTTATCTTTTTCAATTATGAAATTATCAATGTAATACGTTGCTCCTTTCTTATTTTTGCCATAAACTAATTTCATGTAACCCTGCGCGTCCCAGTCTGCCATAACCATCTCTTGAATAACAAAGTTATCTCTTCCAACAATCGGGGGGTAGTTTTGCAACAGAGCATAGAGATTAAAACCGGCGGTATGCCATTTATTATCCACGATTACATTTTCAATCTGTCCTATCCGTTCCATATTCAGGCGCTTATATTCTTTTACTGCATCCGTAAACTCAATCTCATACCATCGCTCATCCATCTTAACGAGAAAATTAATATTTACCTGTTTTGGTATTTTATAGTCAAACCGAACAGTTGGGTATTCTTTGGCATTAAACGGGAGGTCAAAGATTGTACTGGCAAAGTTACCGCCATGGTTTTTATTTGTTAACTTCAGGCAATAACCGCTGTCTAAATCTTTCCTTTGCTCCAATGTTAAATCAGCGCCAACATCACTATTGCGGTTAGTCCACTGTTCTATGCTCTGTTCAAATGTATTGGCAATCAAAAATTTCTCTTTTGAATTGATGCTTTTCTTCGATAACCCTAACTGATGTGCTGCGGGTTTATCAGCTGCGTATCTTGACCGGGATAGAGCTGTCCCTAAGTTTATGCCTTCAAACACGGCAAAATAGGCATTGCCATGCGGCAGTCCGTGTAAATATGCGCAAAGTTCATTTGCCGCTTTATCAAAAAATGCCGGTAAATACTCCCATTGTTTTGCCTGAGAGTTGAACG
Source organism: Candidatus Omnitrophota bacterium (assembly GCA_043821285.1). GTDB lineage: Bacteria > Omnitrophota > Gorgyraeia > B26-G9 > JBDRCZ01 > JBDRCZ01. The sequence continues at coordinate 64,815 of JBDRCZ010000058.1, forward strand.
CGTAGATTCCTAATTTTTCTGTGCTTAAATCCTTGAAACAATCCTCTGGAAGCTTTATTCCCAAAGTAGCATCTCTGGTAAAGCTCTCCCCCGCGGGTCTCATCTCATAGACTTTTCCTACAAGAGCACCCTCCTCGGGGAAAGGCAAGGTTTCATCCTCTAAAGGTTTAATTGTAATTATCCGAAACGGCTCTCTTAACGCGTGTTCCGGCACATCAAGCACAACCATCCCGTCAGTACTTATGGCTTTCCCCCCATAAATATTTGGGATTACCCGGCCAACCTCAACGGTCACGCGGTCCTCTGCAACAGCACCATGAATATTCGTTACAAGCAGCCGTATTGTATATACCCCCGCTAAATCTATAGGGTGGTCTTGCTGATACTCATCACCATAGGTATAATTTTTTAACCCGGTATCAAAAGTCGCCAGATTACCATAAATTGTCTGGTCGGATGAATCATCCAACATAACCGGAGCAGTATCTTTTAGTTGTGGAATAGTAGATGTGGTAATATTCACCCATTCTCTTGGATTATCACCCTGTCCATAGTCTACACGATACTCTCTAAATGCCTCACCATAGGCGACGCCGAAGATAGGAACTTTAGCGCGCACAAGTGCGTCCGCAAAAGGCACAGATATTTTTGCAATTAAGCCATTTGTTTTTTGGACAGCTTTATGCTGCTGCGGACGTTTTTCTATACATTGAATAAACGTCGGCTCTCCACAAGATACATCTCTGTTTTGATCTATCGTAATATTCGACATAGGTTCATCAACCGGTCCTTCATAATAATCCGGTTCAGGAATATTCTGTGCTATTTCCCATACCGCATAGGTCATCACTGTCCAAGACGCAGCAAATATTCCCCCAAAAATGTCGCCAGAAGCCAAAAATCCGCCCACAAAACTTGCTGCAACGTCATAATAAAATCTGTTTTCATCAAATAATCCACTTGGATCTGTGAAATTAACCGGATTATTTTTTACATAACTATAAAAATTCATTCCCCCCTCGAACCCAATTGGATCAGGGGATAAAAACCTTCCGATTGCCGGGCTATAATATCTCGCCCGGTAATAATAAAGCCCGGCCTCAGGCTCATATTCTCTTCCCGTAAACAAGTAGGGGTTGCCAATGCTACTTACCTTATTAGGAACGCCATAGGCATCGTAGGAAAAGGATTCTACAACATTCTCTGATTTATCTATAATATTAGTCACACTTCCCATTCCATCATAGCAGTAGAAATAATCCGTACCATTTCTTTTCATCACCAGTATCTCATCTATTCCTCGACCATAAACATAAGTTGCCTGGACCACACCTCTTTTATCCTTCTCCAGAATAACCCTGCTTTGGTCGTGTATATACTCGGTTATTGCTGCCGGGGTTATCTTAGAGGTTCTTCTTCCTAATGGATCATATACATATTTAATTATCTCCCCCGGCGTATTTACGCGGATGAGCTGATTTTCAAAATCATAGGCAAAGGTTGTTATTCCGGAAACCGCAGCAACTTCTATAAGGTTGCCATTGTTATCATAGGTATAAACATCCTCATCTATGTTTGTATATTGATTTAACATGTTTGTGGTGTATGTAGTGGTATCGCCATTTTTTGTTAAGGTGAGCCGGTTGCCAGCCTGATCATGGGTATATTCTGCTAATTCGCCGTCCGGCGATATTACTTTACTAAGCTGATAAATATTATCATAAACATACTCGGTCAAACCCTCTGGAGTAATCATGGTCAGTCTGTTACCAACAGCGTCATAAGTATAGGCAAAAGATGAAATAATTTCTGTGTTAGATTTTCTATTGACCAAAAACCCCAGACGTCCAAGAAAATCATAACTAAACTCAGTATAAACATTATGTTGCAAATCCTTTCGGATAACCCGGCTCATGGCATCATAAGTATACGCGGCAATGGTTTGGCTTGAAGAATTTATCTGTATAAGTCTATTCACATCATCATAAACATATTCCAGTTTTGTTCCATCGGGATAAACAAGCTGCGTGAGGTTTCCGGTTTTATCATAGCGATAACGTATTTTATCTTTTCCCGGACAGGTTACCTTACTCAGCCTATTTGCCCGGTCATACTTAAATCTGAGCACACCGTTTCTGCCTTTTATCCTAATTAAATTCCCATAGTTATCATAGCTAAATACATCTTTACGGCCATCAGGAAATATTTTTTCTCTGAGCTTACCTCTGGGGGTATAGCAAAATTTAATCTTCTGGCCATTTCTATCTGTCTTTCGCACTAGATTGCCTGCATCGTCATAGCGGTAACGTTCTCTACTCCCATCCGGATAAATCACGGTAATAAGATTACCATTACTATCATATGCAAAACTTGTTGTATTTCCCCGAGGGGTAGTAATACTGGATATTTGATTATATTGCGCTTCATAGGTCAACACAGTAACATTCCCCTGAGCGTCAGTTTTGGTTAAAATATTCCCACGGTTATCATAAGTAAAAAATATCTGGTTGCCATTAGCATCTCTGGTGCTTACTAAATTAGAATTATTATCATAGACACGTTCACTTATATTGCCTAACGTATCTTCTTTACAAATAATCAATCCATTATTGTTATAGATATAGCGTGTTTGCCTTCCCATGTTATCTGTCACTTTTTTTTCATGGGAAAGTTCACTATATTCGTAAAAAAGCCGGTTATTGCCTTCTTCATTGCTATATTCTTTAAGACGGCCATCTTCATATATTGTAAAAAACGTCTGCCGGCCGCAGGGATCACTAATCAGTATAAGATTGTGTTTTTGATCATAGGCATACGTGGTCTTAAATCCGCCAATATCCGTTACCGCGGATAGATTCCCCTCTTGGTCATATTCATACCATACCCTTTGCCCAAATGGTCCTTCTATAGATGTAACTCGATTATTTTCATCATAATAAAAAAAAGTTATTTGGCCTGAGGTGTCCGTGATTGTTTTGAGGCGATTATCCGGATCATATAAAAAAACTAATGCATTTCCGTTTCGATCTTCTATACGTGTTAATTTGCCTTGGCGGTTAAAATAAAAGACTTTTCCGTATTTTTCTGTTAACAGATAGGTGCCGTCAGCATTTTTTGTGAGTATTCGAAAATCACCTTTAGAAGACTCATATTCTCCCGGGGCCTTTGGTTTAAAAAAACTGCCGGTGCCGTTAGCATTAAATATCTCCACCAGCCCATCGGAGGTTTCTACAACATGCATGAGATAAGTATGCGTCCATCCGTATCCCAAGTATTTATCATAACCGGAATACAAAGTATAAACCCTTTCTATTTGCACTGAGATACCTTGGGCCGGCATACTAAAGTCTATTTGGCGAACTAATTGTCTATCCGGGGAAGGATTTGGCATTAAGGTAATCACTAAAGAACTATCGCGGATTAGCCGGCCATGGAAATCCGTAAGCTCAATATCTACCGTATAATCCTTGCCAGGATTAAGGTCCGTGGTATCCCATTGATAAAAAACCGGATAATCCATGGTTAAATTTTGCACACCGCTGTCATACCCATGGGAATTAGAGGTTATTCTTATTGAACCGCTGGTAATATTCGTTAGGTCAAAATTTCCTCTAACTTCAATCTTGATCATTTTACCGGTAGTATATCTATTGCCGGTCCTGGCAAATAAGCGGGCAACCACATCTAAAACTATGGGTTCAGAATAAACCAAGGCACGATTATTATAACCATCGGCAACATAGAGCCATGTACCGTCACCATAAACAGAAATTGGCCCAGAAAGGCTACTAGCGGTAACCCCGTTAAAATTGCCGGCATTTGTGGAAAAATCCAGCTGTCCAAGAACCGCATCCGCGGACTGATTATTCTCCGTGGGGATCTGGGCATAGAGCAATATTCGATTATTGGCCTGATCCGCAACAAACAAGGATTCTCCGTTGCTATAAACAGCAAACGGCACATAAAAACTACTTGCACTTACACCTCCATTATTTATTACATTCGAAGAAAAATTTGGCTGGCCTAAAACTATGTCCGCGGGTTGAAAATTATTCGTAGGAATTTGATTATGAATCAGCACTCTGTGATTGCCTTGGTCAGCGATATACACACGTATCCCATCACTAAAAACACGGGCCACTCCCCAAAGACTCTGGCTCGTTACCCCGCCGTTATTTGGGAGATTACTGGTAAAATCCGGCTGGCCAAGAACAATATCCGCCTCCGCAAAATTCTCCGTGGGGATGCTATTATAGATTAACACCCGATTATTCGCAGCATCTGTAACATACAAGCACACTCCGTCGCTATGCACATCAGTAGGTGCTAATAGACTCTGGCTCGTTACCCCGCCGTTATTTGGGAGATTACTGGTAAAATCCGGCTGGCCAAGAACAATATCTGCCTCCGCAAAATTCTCCGTGGGGATGCTATTATAGATTAAGACTCGATGATTAAAATGGTCCGCAACATACAAACGTTCTCCGTCACTATATGCGGCCATTGGGCCCCAGAGGCTCTGCGAACTAATATTGCCATTATTGGCAAGATTGCTCGTAAAGTCAGGCTGTCCAATAACAACATCCGCCGGCTGATTATTAGTTGCCGGGATATTATTATAGATTAGCACCCGGTTATTAAAATAGTCCGCGACATACAAGTGCACTCCGTCTGTAGAAACAGTACCTGGGCGCGACAAGCTACTTGCACTTAACCCTCCATAGTTACTATCATTAGTCGTAAAATCCAACTGTCCCAACACAAGTTGAGCTTCTTGAGGCTCTTCAAACGCAAAACTTGATAGGGATGGTGGACTAAGGCATACAACAATCCCGGCCACAATACTTGTAAAAATCATCAAAACTTTCATTCCCGCTTCTTTTATGCGATGAATATACATATATCTCTCCTTATCTGAATTCTAGTTCTGTCAAATACTTAACCGCAGATTATCACAGATATTAAACATATATTTCCCTGAAGAAAAAAGCAAAACACCACGGATTAACACTGAGTTATCCGTGGCTGAAAAAATCTAAAATTCTGTTTCAGGTTCAAAAACTAATCAGATTAAATTTAATCATCAGCCAAATAACTATGGCCGCGACTATCCCGAGGATAAGAAAAAATTTAAATATCTTTCCGATAATATTCAAAACAACAATTAATACGACTATTGCAGCAAAACAAAAAGATTTTTTGTCCCGCTTGATTCGTAGTGGTTACAATCAATTCTTTTATGGATTCTTGACACTACCTCGTAATAATTCAGCGTTAAAACTTACAGGTAAATGTACCAGTTATCCTCCGTCCTACACTCGAAGTATCCATGGGATAATCATCATATCCTTTTTTAAACAGGTTAAACACGGCCAGGGAAACTTCGGCCGGATTTTCCCAGAGGAAGAATTTATACCCTAAGCGCAGGTTCGTAATAATATATTTCGATGTCTTTCCTCCACCGATTGTTGTGCCGCGCGGGTCAGGTATGTATCCGCACCAGGTATATGTGGGTGTCCAAAATGTCGAACCGCGGTAAAGTGCACTAATATTTGCGGAAAAACCATTGTCAAAATATGCTCTTAACTGAGCATTTACCATGTTCTGCGGTGTGCCGGCAACAAGCGCGTATGTATTTGCATCTCCTTCATCCTCCCATTGCTCAAGATTAGTATGGTTAATCAACACGCTAAGCCAATTATTAAATAAATAACGCATTTCTATCTCTGTGCCGATTTGTGCCGCATCTGCTATATTTCGATATTCTTCGGTCCAATGAATATAGGGAGCAGTGGGAATTATAGAAATCGGTGAAACCTTATAATAAATCGGGTCGATTAGTTTTGTATAAAACACATTCGCCTCTACTTGAAAATTGTTCGTCCAGTCCCCTTTATAACCCAGTTCGAGTGTTTCTACCTGTTCTGGCTTATTGTCTTCATATCCATAAACATCATAGTAAGCTGTAGCCAAATACAAGTAGTTTTCCATAAAATCAGGGTTACGAAAGGCACTACTGTACGAAAAACGAAAGTGATGCTTTTGCCAAGGAGAATAAAGTAGGGCCAAACGATGAGAAAGACTATCACCGGCGTTCGGGTGGTGGTCATATCGCAATCCGGTATTAAGACTAAGGTTATCCTGAAATTTATAGGTATTATCCACAAATATTCCTCTTAAATCATGTCTGCGTTTACCACCCACCATCGTAGTATTGATATTATGCGTAGTAAAATTACCTCCCCAAACTAAAATATCTTGCTCCAACAGCTCTAAGGTGTGCTGAAATTCAATTATTTTCGTCCCCATAGTAATATCTGCAATTGGCACACCAAGAGCATCTGTGCTCATCGCTTGACTACGTAAATAGGCACGTAATATCATATCCGGCTCTTTAGACGCGTAAGTAACTGATGCAAGATAAGCCTCGTCATTTCCTAAATCATAGGGCCCGGCGCCTGGACTAAAAGAATACCACTGCTTTCGATCAATATAACTTCCAGAAAGGATTATCTCAGAATTATCATCAATCGCCCAGTCAATATTGGCATTTCCCCTTAAGTATCTATTTATGGGATTATTAAGGTAAGAAACAAAACCATCACTCCAATTGTCTCTATCATCATGGGATAAGGAAATACGATAATTGATTTTATCTTTTACTGAGCCACCATAGAGATAAGTACCGATGCGTGTTTCTAGTTCTCCTCCAGTAAGGGAGAGCATACTTCCTTGTGTATCGTTAGGTTTTTTGGTGATAAGATTTACTATGCCAAACATAGCATCCGGACCGTACAAAGATGACCCAGGTCCACGTAGTATTTCTATTCTTTCAATTTCTTCTAACGCTATCGGGAGATAATTAAACATGGGCATGGTAGTCACTTCATACACCCACGGTATTCCATCAATTAAAAGTATTGCTTTCCGGGGTGGCATTATATTAAATCCCCTGATACCGCCTACTTCCATATTCCCCGCGGTGGCATATCCCATATGCACCCCAGGAACCATTCTTAATACCTCACCAAGCAGCGTTGCTCCAGATTGTTTAATATCTTCCGCCGTAATAACAGTCATTGCTGCCGGGGCTTCGGTTATCGCCTGTTCTCTTTTTGCCGCAGTAATTACCGTGGGGATCTCCATAAACAACATTGCCTCAGGAGAAACATACTCTTCAATCTGTGCCGATACGTTAGGAACTATCGGACTAGATAATAATACTAATATCAGCGATACAATGATAAATAGACTTTTTCTTATAATATTAACCATTTCCCCCTCCTTATTTTTGCGGAGCAAAAAATATAATCCGTCTCGGCAGATGGTCTATTATCCAATTGTCTATTTTCAAAAATCTTCATTCCTCTCTGAATAATCCCACGTTGCTTTTCGGTTTTTTATCATCCTTTTTACCTATATTCCTCCCTTTTTTTAGCTTATTAGTTTTCTGATATAATCTTTTTATATTTGATAACATCCTACGCTGAAAATCATACAATGTCAAATAAAAAAATTCCTGCGGAATCTTTTTATCCATTTAAAAACCTCTCGTGTTCAAACCTTCCCTATAACAATGAATTAAATATATCAAACTATACCCCAAGTCCCAAGTTAGCCACAGATTGAAATCTTATTGTTCTTTGTTGAAAGAATAGCGGTTGATCTTGAGATTAGAGCTTGACGGAAAGACTTACAGGATAGAAACAGAAATAATCTAAAAAAGAATGATCTTTGAGGCTAACTGCGGAACTTGAGTTAACAGTAAACGCAGCATATAAGACATAGTATAACAGAGTGAAAGCAAATAAAAACCAGTAAGAACCACAGATTACTCAGATTATACAGATATGAAAAGAATTTTAATTTTATCTGAGTTATCCGTGCTATCTGCGGCCAAAAAATCTATTGACTCTTACGTACACATAAGAAAATTTTTTATTTGTCTCGCACTCTGTTTAGTTGGCCGGGGCAAAAGTGAAATAATTGACATTGAAACCACTGACGTCCACAACTAATCTTACGCTATGGTCTCCGGAACTTATATTTACGGTGGGACCATCCGCCCACCCCCAGATCTGCCAGCCGCCGGTAGCCGGAAGGTTAATCCTGCCAGTTACATTTACGCCATCTATTTCAATATGACACTGACCATCGGAAATTCCCGCATAGCGGATTCTGATTGTATATCTTCCTCCTTCACTTGCACGGAGTTGATAATTTAGCCATTCACCCGCATAGATCCAGCCAACATTATAGCCGCCTTCCGAGCATACCTCAATATCCACTCCTTGGTTTCGATATTGACCGCCGGAATTGACTGCATCAGTGTCGTGATAGTCTCTCTCCGCGGCAGCTACGTGCCCGCTATCGTAGTCCTCAGCTTCAAATTTGATAACTGCTTTTGCCCCAGGATAACCGTAGACTTCAAATTCCGGGATCCTTACGGCCCAGTCACCGATAAAATTAGGCACCACTGCTCTGATTCTCACATAGCGCAGAGTTTTCGGAGAACTATAGCGCTCGGTATTCACCGGGATATCACTATTGTTGTTTATGTGAAACTCCTCTGACCATGGTCCCTGTAGAGAAGGCGCTGATTCAATATAAAACTCCTTGGTGTTAAAATATGTTGGCTCTCCGCTAGTTGAAGCATGTTTTACCACATAACCCGTTACTTTTGTATCTGAACCTAAATCATAAGTTAAGATGTGATCACCATGTGTTGAAATACTATTATGCAGACAGCACCATTTTGTGGAAACATCTCCATCCTTACAATACAGACCCCGTTGATTTTCATCATTGTGACCACATTCTATATAAGTAGCCGCATCCAGAGCTAAGTTCCGCTCAAAGCTGAAGTAGTTAATGTTAAATCCTGAGGAATCCATAATTAATTTTACAATATGATCACCCGCCGTCAATTCTATATCTCCGGCGCTTTTCCATGCCCATGTCTGCCAAGCACCTGTAGCCGGAAGAGTAATAATTCCGGTTACATCTATGCCATCTATTTCAATATGACACTGCCCATTGGAAACTGCTGCATAGCGGATGTATATCTGGTATTTACCACTAGTGTCTAAGCGGAATTTTAGCCACTCCCCGGCACTTATCCAGCCAACATTATATCCGCTTTCAGAACAGGTTTCAATATCTACATCCTCTTTCCGGTACTGTCCCCCGGAATTGCCGGATGTAATATCGAAATAATCCGTACCTTGCGCAGCATTGGCTCCGGCATCATAATCTTCCGCTTCAAACTTAATAGCGCCTTTAATCCCTTTATACCCCCAAATCTCAATCTCAGGAATTCTCACAGCCCAGTCCCCGGCATAATTGGGATCAGTAATCCTGATTCTGATATACTGTAAATTCTTCGGAGTGTCATAAATAAGGGTATTCTGAGATTCCTGATTAGTATTTACCACGTAAAATTCCTGGGTCCAGGGACCTTGCAGCGAAGGTGCAGATTCGATATAGAATTTTTCTGTATTAAAAATTGTTGGTTCACCCCCGGTTGAAGAATGTTTAATGATGTAGCCGGTCAAGGTACAAGTCGTGCCTAAATCAAAGCGCAAAGTATGATCCCCTGATGTCCAAAACCCATTATGCAAACAGCACCATTTTGTAGAGAGGTTACCATCTTTTGCCGCTAACCCATATTGCCCTGGTTCATTATGCCCACATTCAACATAAGTAACTGCATCTAACGCGAGGTTCTGTCCGGTTAGTCCACTAATTCCCAAGGAGAATGTATAAGTCCCAGTTCCAGCTGCACTATAGACATTAATCCGTATTCTCCACTGTCCAGCCATATCTGCGGTATAAATTATATTCTCAACAACGTTCCCGTCTAAAGCAGCTGATGCTTTTAAGACTGCTGTGGGATCATAGAGGTAAAGATCATAGTCATAGTAAGGTGGCGGGGTCATGGATATTGTGATATCCTGACCAGCAGAGACATTAAACGCATAGTAATCATTAGGATCTATCCCTTTATCCAGCCAACCCGAATAATTCCCTGGTGAAATAAATGTTGCAGCAGCAAAATCATTACCAGCATCGCTACCGGTGCCGGCATCATTTTGCCCGGGGGGACCAGCAGAAATTTCTCCCGCAGGATAACGTAAATCTACGGTTTGCTCAAATGCTGTATAAAGGTCTCCGGAGTTGCCATAGGGATTACCATTATCTTTCCAATATTCAAGCGCATATCCATCCCATGCACTGGCTGCCTGCTGATTATTATCGTACACAAACCAGGTCATACAGATGATATCGTGGTTTCCCGCGGTCTGGTTCCAGTTATTAACATCCGCAAACGCATCGCGTAAAAACTGTGCGGTCTGGGCTTCCTCACCTGAATTACCTGGCGCAGCATACCTGTTCCATTCCGTCATATAAATTGGTTTATTGGAAAATCCTTTACTGTCAATAATTGCAATCTGACTGGCATACACATTGTGAAAATCAGCAACCGAACCTCCGTAGGAATGGATTGCAAAACCATCAACTTCACCAGGGGTAAGATAATCCAACATTTGCGAAAGATACTCTGTCCCGCTCATCCATCGCTCTCCCCCTACTCCTCCAGGGCTAACTGGCGCTAATAAAACAACATGCTCACCAGGCGCACCTACAAGCGCACTATTATGAATTGCGCTGCGCACATTTTTGTAGATCGCGGCCATTTCTGCCGGCGGAATTTTACGATTTGGCCATTGACTGCCTGTCCCCATCAGCAAGTTTTGCTCATTACCTACCACCCAGATATGGCTTTGATTATAAAGCACATTTACCGCCTCTGATACCACCTTTGCCGGCCATGCGGAATAATTGGGGTCACTTGGGGCAGGAACCGTATCTCCCCAGGTATAATCTACGCGGGTAATTATCGTCATATTCTTATTATTGTAGAGCTCCTGATAAAGACCTGTAAAATAACCTGCCGCCCACCACCAGCCAGAATTTGTCAGCACTGTCTCTACATCCCATGCCGAGCACGCCGGCACATCTAATAAACTTGCCGGGGCATCATCCACCGGCTGTCCTTCTGTATACCCCCACCAATGAATACCATACAGATACCGTGAGTCTTCTGCTAATACATCGTTAGAGAAAACTACTATCGAACTAAATACCCCTAACACCAAACACAACATTATTCTTGAAAATCTCACACATATCACCTCTTTTTATTATTCGCAATACGCGGTACGCAATACCCCGAAAAACCGCCTTACAACAACGGGGCACACGCATCACGAATTAATATCTGTGATCATCCCCGCCACAAATCGTCGGCGGGCAGGTGTGTATAACACTACTCCATATCTCGCTCAACTAAATTTACATCCCACTCATTTATCACCCCATCCCCATTTACATCCGCCCAGGGCAGGAAGCCATCAATCACAATCTGCCGGTCTTTCTCATCTACTTCTCCGTCGCGGTTTAAATCCGTATGCGGTAGATAACGTTCTATATGCACAGTCATTTTATGATAATCAACCTTTACGATCTCAAAATCATCATAATCAATGGTCCCGTCTCTATTTATATCTGCTTCCGGCTTAGCTGCTGCCCCTTGACTCAAAAATCTTGCAATAACACCAAAATCCGCGATGTTCACCTGACCGTCTTTATTAATATCAGCAATAAGCATACCTTGCTTGCCAAAATCTATGGAAAGTAAAATCTCGTCAATTGTATTAACCTCATTATCCCCATTAAGATCCGCACGCGGGTCATTAAGGGGAGATTTTTGATAATTATCCATGAAGATATATAAATCCGGCATATTTACTGCTCCATCCCGGTTAATATCCGCAAGCAGATATTGCCCCACTGCCTGCCAGACCGTAAAAACACAATTAGCATAGCTTCTGCCTGTAGGTGTCTCTACTATAACCTGACCACTGGTTGCTCCAACCGGAACTTTTACTTGAATCTCACTATCTGACCAGCTTAAATAATCCGTTACCGCTATTCCATTAAAGGTAACTCTAGATGTACCTTGATTTGAGCCAAAGTTCTGACCAGTGATGGTGACCTTAGTGGTAATGTAGCCGCCTGAACGGGAAAGGGAATTAACCATAGGTGATGGATAACAGCCAGTATGCTGCGGGTCATGGCAGAATTGTGGCCAAGGAAAATAAGTTTTCTCAACCGCTCCTTCATTGTTATGGTCAAGGGCAAATATTTTCCCATCATAGTTAGAAGCAATTACCTCAACATCATTATCACCATCTAAATCCCCTAATGCACAAGTCTGAAGGGCCCAAAGAGTACCGCCTATAGCAATAGGATATCCCGCGATTCTTGTTCCATCATGATGCCATGCATAAATTGACTTTGAATAAAAAGCCGTAACCATAACCTCTAAATCTCCATCCCCATCAATATCTCCAATCACAGGATTAGGCAAAGGAACGGCTACTTCTCTTGGCCATCCGGTAAGTGGCTGACCCAAGTGGTTAAAGGCTATCACTTGGGTATCCGTGGTATCGATTATATCAAGATATCCATCATTATCTAAATCCGCAACAGCAGGATACGAATAAGGACAAAAATTAGCGGATGTAGTCTCTATTGGCCAACTACCCTCTACTAAGGACCCATCACCATTAAAGGCATAAAAAAGGTGTTCATCTATATAATAGCCACTCCCGTCGATAAATTTACTTTGCTTGATAATAATCTCGTTTTGGCTATCATTGTCGATATCAGCCAGGACAGGCTTTTGAAGAAGCGCTCCTTCTTTAACAAGTTTAGACCAGACTTCACTGCCATCAGGATTAAAGACATAAAGATAGCCCTGATATGTGGCAATGACAATTTCTAACTCAGGGTCATTGTCAATATTACCCACTGCTGGCGGGGCACTAATAATTTGACCCAAGTTCTTTGGCCACTGATTGGAATAAAGATTACCCTCGCGATCCCAGACATAGAGTCTATCCCTATTGGAAAATATTACCTCTGGCTGGCTATCTTGATTAATGTCAGCTACGACTACTGTCTGAAATAAATTATAGCTTGAACCTCCGGTTACAGCCTGTGGCCATTTTCCATTGATAAATTCCGTTCCATCCATATGGAAAACATGGACCGTAGCAGAATAGTACACAATAATCTCATCCCCAGGATAATTCGGATCAATGTCAGCAATAGAAGGAATTACGGAGAGGGCATTAATATCAGTAACAATATCTACCGGCCATCCGGGTAAAGGATGTCCCTGGTAATCAAAAACCTCTAACCTCGAAAAAACAGATGTAATAACCTCCATTCTACCATCGTGATCTAAGTCTGCTACTACAGGATTAGCCTCAACTATAATATCACTCGCTTGAACTGGCCAACCTGCTTGATAATGAATATTGTTAATCCGGATTAAAACCCGGTCCTCAAACTGATTGCCTAGATTATCAGTTACCACAAGCCGGATTATATAATCCCCTAGCAAACCATGGGTATCCCAGGGCAGCAATAAATCACCATTTTCTACTGGGGTGGAAAAGCTTCCCAATGTTATCCAAGAGGTAGGAATTTCACCAACACCATATTCAACTCTATAGCTTTGAAACCCTGTTCCATAGGCAGAACCTGTAATGGAAAGAACCCAATTGTCTGTAAGTTCTCCTACATTTATATTGGTCAATGGCGAGGTTATCTTGGCTACACAAGCGGTGTCAGTTTGTAGAGCTCTATAAGCATTCAGCCTTCCATAGCCTGAGTCTTCATCCCATCCAGGTGCTCCTACATCATCTGCTGATGTCCTAAGAACCTGCCGTACTTGTTCTGCATTAAACTCAGGATGTTTGGATAAAATCAAAGCTGCTGCTCCTGCCACATGGGGACAGGCCATTGATGTCCCTCTAACACGATAATAGTTTGTGTCAACAACATTTTTACCGTCACCATACATATCTGTATTGGAAGCGCGCAAAGAAAGAATATTGGCATATGTTCTATTAATATCATCCGACCAACTATCTCCTCCAGGGGCAGCTACATCTATCTTTAGTCCATAGTTAGAAAAGTCAGCCTTCTGGTCATTATGGTCGGTTGCTGCTACCGTAATTACCTTATTATGATTTGCAGGAGAGTAATAACTTACCTCATCGTTGCTGTTCCCGGCAGCAGCTACTAATACACATCCTATATTATAAGCATAATCTAAGACTTCAGTTATAAGTTGAAAATCTGCTGCGCCACCCCAAGAATTACTAATTACATCAGCACCATTGTCAGCAGCATATCTTAAGGCATTGGCTAAACTTGATTCATAGCCCGAACCACCATCATCAAGCCCTTTTACTGCCATCGCCTTAGCATTAGGAGCTACCCCAATCACACCTTTAGCGTTGTTACCTATTGCCGCAATGGTCCCAGCACAATGTGTGCCATGGCCATGGCCATCTTGAGGATCGTTATCCCCATAAGCAAAATCATACCCGTAGCAGTCATCTATAAACCCATTTCCATCATCATCAATACCATTACCAAGAATTTCACCCGGATTAATCCATATATTAGCAGCAATATCTTCATGATTATAGTCTATGCCGGTATCTATTACCGCAACAACCACTCCTTCGCCCTGGGCAATATCCCAGGCCGGTTCACAGTTTAATTTATCCTGTTTCAATCCCCATAAGTCATCATAGTCCTGTCCCCAGGCGCCACTTGAGGAATAATACGGATCATTGGGAACCATTTGTATCATGGCAATATAATTCGGCTCTGCATATTCTACATTGGGGTCTTTCTTATATTGCTCACAGATCGCTAAGATATTTGCGTCTTTGTCTTCCATGGTGAGTTTGTAGATATTTGTCAGATTAGGAACCTTTTTATCTTTTGGCGCACGTGCTGCCCGTTTAGGAAATTTTGCCTTTATCTCTTCATTATAAGCTGTCATACTCATCCCTGTAGACATCATCTTTTTCTTTAAAGCCTTAAATACTGGTGCTATTTTCTTAACCTTATGTTTGTAATTAAGGTTATCTATGGAACTAATACCAGTTGCAGTTGTTGATAAACTTAGGTCTACAGGTGTTAATTTTTTATTTAATACCTGACCTGCCTCATCTTTAAACTTAACAATTATCTCCCCTGGTGCGTATTCTGGCTTAAGTATTCCGCTTCCAGAATGCTGCCCTCTTATGTCGAGCGGATCAACTGACTGTTCTCCAGTTGCTGTAAGTTCTTCTTCCTTTACTAATCCTCTTGCCTGCAGGGTTGTTACACCAATAATCACCAACCCTAATATCAAAACCATTATCATTTGTCTAAATCTATTCTTTCCCATCTTCCCTCTCCTCCTTATTTTTTGCTTCGCAAAAAATAGAGCAATTGATAATTGACAGTTCCTGCCTGCAGGCAGGGAAAATAAAATGTGCCTTCTATTGCTCAGTTTTTTATTTCCAAAGCAGTTCTCTACACTATATACTATATCCTATATACGACATACGATTAAACTACTCCATATCTCTCTCAACCAAGTTCACATCCCACGCATTTATCACCCCATCTCCATTTACATCTGCCCAGGGCAGGAGCCCATCAATTACAACTCGCAGGTCATTTGTATCTACACTGCCGTCGCGGTTTAAGTCCGTATCCAGCAAATAGCGCGTTATATCAGCGATAGTCTTAGTAAAATCCACTTTCACAATCTCTAAGTCATCAAAGCCAATATTTCCATCTCTATTTACATCTGCCCGCGGCTTAGCTGATACACTCTGTCCAAGAAATTCTGATAGAATATCATGATCCGCTATATTGACCTGTCCGTCTTTGTTAATATCAGTAATAAGGGTACCTTGCTTAAGATAATCCTTCATCAGCAAGCCAAAGTCTACGATATTTACCTGCCCATTACCATTGATATCCGCTCGAATGCGCTCAGGATCAATCATCGCTCCTATTTTCAAATACTGGCTGACTAAGATGCCAAAATCAGCTATATTTACCTGTCCATCCCGGTTAATATCACTAATCAGATATTGTCCCACTGCCTGCCAGACCGTAAAGACCTTATCTGTATTACTTGTGCCAGTAACTGTCGCTGCCACAACCGGGCCAATAGTTGTTCCAGCAGGCACCTTAACCTCTATCTGGTTACCTGTCCAACTGAGATAATCCGTTGCCTCAACGCCATTGAAGGTAACTTTGGATGCACCTTGAGTGGCGCCAAAGCCTTGGCCGGTAATGGTAACATTGGTTTGGATATAGCCTTGGTTGGGATAAAGGGAAGAAATAATCACTGTCGATCCTGAATATTCTGCATGTAAAGCAAGTTCAGGATCTCCAAATAAATTGAGTTCAAGATAACACAATCTGTTCTGATTATAATTTAAATAGGGAATATTATCTTCTTTAGAATCTTGATTTGCCCTGCCCAGATTTAATATGCCCTCCCCTAAAACCGCATCCCAGAATTGCCGGTTATAATACTGCGAAGAACCGTTAGTCGAATTCAGTACACCATACCCATAGCGAGAATTACCAATAAAGGCAAAAGCCCCATACCTGCCAGTAGTAAGATGTTCAAGGATACAGTCATTTGGTAAAAAATACTCTTGTGCATATGGTGCACGATTATTAAAAGCACCTGCATAGCAGCCCTGACTATAGCCAAAGAAATATTCTTCGTTATTAAGCATGGTATCTACATCACTATTGCTCATCTTCATTATATGCGTTACGTTGGCGTGACCCAAATGATTAATAATATGTACATGATTATTAAGGATATTGATTAAATCTTCTTTAGGCCAAGAATAGTCTTTATCATATAGAGTTTTTACATCAAAAAAACTGTTGTCTACAAAACCAGTGGTTGTGTAGCCGTGATTATCAGAGCCTAATCTAATCTCCTCCATATAATCAGCACCATAAGTAGGAGGATCACTTGCCCATAATAATTCACCTGCCATATAAACATTTTGCAGGTAAGAAGAGTTAGAATTATCATAGGCAATGGTTTTATTTACAAAATTCTCAACCTCGGTAACCGAATCAACAGGCGCCCTTCCCACATAAACCTCCGCCAGTAAATCTATCTCTCCGCCGGCCACTCCATCGTTGTATGAGCCATAACGACCATCGCCATCGTAATCAAAACTACCATCTAAACATGCATAATAGAGGTCAGAAGCATGATAATATAGAACCCTTGCAGGAATAATATTATCTCCACTCTCACCACCCACATCTGCTCCATCACCATCACCACCTAAAAGCACATACTTCGTATGCCAGTTATGGTAGGCATCGATAATGAAATTGCGGATTTTTGTCTGATTATCCACTCCCCCATCGGGTCTAGTCCCATCGTAGTGGGCATATATCCATTCGGTAGTTACCATGGTTGCGGTGATACCTTTTTCTATCTTATAATCAATAAGCGGCTGAAAGGCATCGCTAAATTCCTCTTTGGTGATAAGCACATATTGATAATTACCCGGGGCAGCAAGGGTAGTTAATGTGCTTTCTGTCTGGATCGTCGCCGCATTAAGTTCGATAATATTTTCTTCTTTATTATAAGTACTTATCGTCTGGGGATTATCGACATATTCAAGTAATCTCTGTTTATCATCATCCATGGCACGCAATCTTTGCTTTATCTCTGTAGGAGAAATGACCTCTCCTGTAGCACTAAGGGTTCTGGCCACTAATACGGGTTCGGTAGTTACGATTAACGTCATACTCCTATAATAGGCAAGCCTTCCTGAAAGAGGACAATACTCTACCGGATGAAGATTTATAACAGCAATATCATAGCCAAGTATCACCTGTTTGGTCGGTAATTTAGCTACGCGGATATCTGGATATATATCGTCTCTCTCGTATATTCCCTTATTAGGTAACGTTTCCTCTGCTACTCCTTCAAAACTTAAAGGCATCTCCTTTTGTCCGGGTTCGATTAAATAGTATCCGGGTAACTCCACCCTTTCGTCCAATTCTACGCGATAATCCCTTATTCTTTGACCAAAAGGGATAAGAACTTTTACCCCCTTTACCGGTAATACCGGCTCCCCCGGATTAGCAATGCTGCGCATATCCTGCATTTCAATGCCGTGATATTCTCCTCTCGAAGTAATGACTGGATCAGGAAAACTAACATCTATACAAATTTCATCCGCATAGGTCAACCCAGTAACTAAGACTAAAATCAAAACCACTATTCCACAAATAAATCTAATCTGCTTCATCTCTCCCGCCTCCTTTTTTTCTATTGCGCTCTATTGTTCAATTTTCTATTTTTAAAGCAGCTCTTTACACGATATACTACATACGGCTTATCTGTGCCATCTGTGGTTTTGTATAATCTTTGTAATCACTAGTAATAAAAAAATTCCTTCGGAATCTTTTTATCCATTTAAAAAATCTTTCGTGTTCAAATCTTCCCTTAACAATGAATTAAATATACCAAGCTATACCCCAATTCCCTTGTTATCCACAGTTTGAAAATCTTATTGTTTCCTATACGTTAAAAAACCGGACTACCTTTTCCTTGGTAGCCCGGCCGTCATAACAATTAAGTTTTAGACCCGTTGCTTTGCCCTGGCACAATTTTTAGTTTTGCCAGGTCCGGCATAGCTAAAACATGCAATATTTTAGCTATGACAAAGTCCCCGCCTTTCAGCGGGTTTGCCTTTTCGGATATATATTTAAAGATATGTTGAAAATATTTCTTCTTACTAACAATTACTTGTTATAGAAAAAATTATGCACGTTATATATTATAATAAGGAGTGTGCGTGTCAGTAATTTCTGATGAGTATATTTAATATCATTTTAAAATCTTTTCTATATTTATAATTAAGTATATCATATATTTTTCCTTTTGTCAAGTGTTTTTAAAAAAGTAATTTTCGACCATTTGTATTTAGCTGCATGATTTTCGGCAATACGTTGCAACACAATAAAATGCTAAGATGAAACACTGCTACTTTTACATGTCCACCAACATTTACATACGTTCAGGACAGGAGTCCTTCATGAACAATTGCCCGATCCCTGTTATATGTACGATGCCATCACGGTTTAAGTCTGTATCCAGTAGATAGTGAGTTATATCACCGATGGTCTTACTAATATAATCTCTAAGTCATCGCAGTCAATGCTGGTGTCTCGAGTTACCATCTTTGCCACCGGATCGGCAGTCCTACGCACAGTTTTTATACTTTTCTCCAACCTGATAGGTATCGCTTGCCTTTCACTGCTGTTTCATAGGAATATCTACCGGCCCCGCTATAACTCCAAATTCCAACTTTTTTGTCATGGTCTTGTAACCGGATTTGGAAGCGTTTACTTCTAGTTTATACGTGCCAATTTGCCCAGCCGTTATGGCTATCGGAAAACCTATTTGTTTAATTGCCCCGTCTGGATTAGTAAGTTTTGCAACAATACTCAGTCCGGATAATTCTGAATCATAACCCAAATAGATTGTTTCATTTTTTAAAATGGTCTTGCATTTTTGCCTACACATTTTATCTTTGCATATGACGATAGAAAAATCAAAATCTGGTTTTGTCTCAATTCTAAACCTTTTCTCCTCAATTTGTTGAAAGGGACTTGTTATTTGAACATAAGCAGTACAATCCTGCGGTTTAAAAGATTCATCAATGGTCATACCGCGGTAGACATTGGAATATTTTTCCCCTGATTTCAACATGACTGTTTTTTCTTGTAATAGGCTAACCGGTGCGGCCGGACACACTACCAGAGGCATATAAGTTATTTCATGGTCCACGTCGGATATAATTAAATAATTAAATGATATCTTTTCTCCGGTAGTAAATGAATCTTTAATCTCTATTTCTATGTCTAAGGCTGCAAACGTTGCGTTTGGGATTAAAACCAAAAATATCATACATAAAATTAGTTTTTTCATTACACACCTACCTCCTTTTTATCATCTTTATCATTTTCTTTCATTTTAATTTTAACACCACCCAAAAATGGGAATATTGTCAAAGTGCAATTGTTATCTATTCGTCAAAACCCTAGTTTTTGATCTGCCCTCTATCTAGGTTCCGAAGATGGTAACCCGGCTAACGGCTCAAGCAGTAAATACAAAGGATCTAAAATTAAAGTAGGGTCACCAAGAAAAATGTTGTGATTTGACTGGGCAAAATAATATCCTTTTTTGAAAGCTTGCCCTATATTTACTTCGTCAAAGTAGATCTCACTTAACGTATTCCTTTGGGTAATTAGACAACTCGCAGTCACACTAACTGCACCCAGATACCCGATTGCTCCCTGTCGCAATGCATTCATACAAAAAGAAGAAGCGCCATAATCCGAACAAGTCAAGCAAGCGTCGGCAAAAACAAGGGAATTTGGTAAAAGCGGTATATCTGAAGAATAAATTCCTGCCCAGTTCGATGTCCCGTGATCTGAATAATAAATACTGTCTTGGCTCTCCCACTCTGCCGGAGAAAAGGTATGCGCCACCTCTGTTGAAGTACTAGCTACTGCATTATATCCAGTATCATAAAATCTTTCTGACATAGCTTGAGTTGCCATAACATTGAGAGAATAGTCATCATCCAACCAACTGGCCATAAATTTCATGTTATTGGTACTAGTGAGCGTGTCGTGAAATAATGACCGGGCCACATAACTAGAAACATCAGAAAGGGTAAGCCCGGTTATTCTTCCCACCCCCAGATCCGCTAAATAATCATCGTATAATACATCTGCATATCGAGCAAAATCTAATGACCGGTAAACTTCATATTGGAAGAGAAAACCCGTAAACTCCGAAATAGGAATAACCTGCGGTCCTGCCATTATCGTCAAGGAATTAAGAAAATTTGGCGCTAACCTAGCTTCAATTTTATAAAATGTGCTGTAGTCAGGAGGTCCTATTCTAAAAGTTAAATCATTTGTTATTGCCTTCCGGAAAAGTTTTTGTTTTTTCCACCCACTAAACTGTGTCGCCGTTGAATCCCGAATGGTCTCGCCCACTTTCTGAGTCCCCACATATATCGGAAGTTCCGTAGAAATCTTACTCACAATCCGGGTCTCTAAATCATAATCGTAGTTTAAATCTACATTATTAAATGTAAAAAAACTCTCACCCGTCGCTACTAAATCAGAAAAACTTTTTGTTACTAAATTGGTTGGGCCTCCGGGATCAGTAATACGCCCAAAAGTGCCGCGCCTAAAAAATTCGGGGAAAGGGAGCGGTCCGATGTCTAAAGGAAATACTTCTGACCAAACAAAGTCACCGTCAAACTTCACGGTAACTTTTGCCGGAATTTCTCCCAGGGAAACAGTCGGAGAAGCATGCCGGTGTTGTTCGGGATCAAGGATCATTTCCCTTGTTGGAGAAGGAATATTTATCGTTGTTATAGGCATTGTTTCATCATTTATATAAATTTCTACCACTTCACTGGAACAATTGAAATGCAGTCCCCCCAAAGTAAAATGAACCTCCATATTTTCACCTAAACTTACCGGGGTAAAGATGAATGTAGCAGTATTTGTGGTAACCGTAGAAAAGGTAAAAGTCGTATCATTAAATCCCCGGGCAAAAACATCGTCAAAATTACAAATGTAAGATGGCAGCGAATCAAAATGAAGAAAATCATCCAGCCTTGCTTCTAAAAAGTTGTCTATATCTTCGTAGGTTGTATGTGTTGTTGAAAGAATAAGTTCGTGTTTTGCGGAAGCTAAGAAGGGAGCAGCTAACGAAGTTTTAAGATGAAGGTTAAAAACCGGATCAGCATTTATTGGTTTGTCCGGAGTTAAGTTTCCTGCAATACCGTTGGTTAAATCAGTGGGATTAACCAGAATAAAATCTTGCGCATTACTAGCGGCATAATATTGGTTTTGAAGATCCTCTAATCTGGTGTAAGTTTCTATGCAATTTGCATCCGCCGGACAAGATACATTGCCTACCAAAATTACATCTCGATCTTTGAATATGTCTTCCGTATCTAAAGAACTTCCCTGAACAATTAAGGGGGCATTTTTTAATGAGGCGTAAGTTGAAGCAACTAAGGATAGTTCATAATCGTCTTCTGCATAAACCATGGTTTTAATATTGTTCCAGCATGAGAAATAATCAGCTGCGGGAATCCTTTGGATCTGGGAACTTGATAAACCTGCGCCATAACTAGGCGCGGCGATTAAAAGATTATCCAATTCTGCAGGCGTATCCCCTATTATCGTGAGTTTATCCGGAGAATATTGCTGGAAGAAATAAATTATGGAGTCAGCATCAAAAGAAACTATAGGCTCATCTAAGGTGAATCTTAATGTTATTGTTTTACTATCATAGGGTTCAAATGTATTATTAAGGAATATTGCATCTCCATCAACAAGTCTTAGTGGCTGATAATTCTTTACTTTGATCTGGCCCACATGTTTGGATACCGTGCCCATATAAGCAATGTTTACATCCAAACTTTTTATCTCGCCTACATTTATCCGTGGATCGAAAGGAAAAACACCTATAACAAAAGACGATAGCGGAGCCTCTGCCCCTTCGACTACTTCTACAAATTCTAATCTTAATAAATTCATATCATAACTCGGGGAAACATCGTTATGCCAAATCAGTGTTGGATATTTCATAATCGTTCCGTCCTCTTCTGTCCAGGTAGTAACTGAAACCAAAGAAAGAACGTCTTGCCATTTTTTATCGGAAATAAGAAAGGCTTCTCGATTAGAGTATGTTGTGGTGTCTTTTAAATTTTTTGGACCCGGCGGAAATGCATCTCTTTGACCAGCGACATATTCAGTAATTAACATCGCGTCTTCTATATCTATCTTGCCATCTTTATTGACATCAGCAGCTTGTTTCTGTAAGAGCGTCAATTCTGTCAACCCTGCACAATATTGTGTTACTAATTGCACATCATTCTGGGTTATATCTCCATCAAAGTTCACATCACCAGTTATAAACGGAAGATCCCTTTCAATTAAGGTAATATCCAAAATATTTACCTGTCCATCTCCATTTACATCGGCCCAGGGCACAAGACCTACCTGAACATTTTTCCGGTCATTTGCATCCACAAAGCCGTCACGGTTTAAATCAGTATCCAGCAAATAGCGCGTTATATTAGCAATGGTTTTATTAAAATCTACTTTTATAATCTCTAAGTCATCATGGTCAATGTTGGTGTCTCGATTTATATCTAATTCAGGGAAATCATAGACACTCGTCCCTAATTTAGTGCTTACCTTGCTAAGATCATAAATGTTTACTGTGTAGTCCAGGGTTATATCACAGATTAAAGTAGCTTGCCTGTTAAAATCTTTTGTCAGCAGTCCCCAGTCAGCGATATTGACAGTATTATCACCATTAATATCCGCCCGAATGTATTGGGGATCTATTGTACATCCTGTTCTTCCATACTGGCTGGCTAAGATGCTGAAATCATTCCAGTTCACCACTCCATCCCTATTGATATCACTAATCCGATATTGCCCCACAGCCTGCCAGACAGTAAAGACGCAATTAGCATTGCTTCTGCCGGCTGGTGTCTCTATTACAACCGGGCCGGTGGCTGCTCCAATAGGCACCTTTACCTGAATTTGGCTATCTGACCAGCTAATGTAATCCTTTGTCTCTATGCCGTTGAAAGTAACTTTGGATATGGCGTCTTGAGAAGCACCAAAATTCTCTCCACTAATGGTAACCTTGGTAGTAATGTAACCTGAACTTGGAGTAAGTAAAGAAATAACCGGTGGATTTATCATAAGTTCTGCCATGTAGATATGTTCCTTGCCATCTCTTCCATCCTGCCAGACAATCCGGTTACCCGAAATCCTGGGATTAGATTGATTAGAAAAATGGGTGGTTATCCGAAATTCCTGCTCAGAGTGAATGTCGTAGAGGTAGATATCCGCATTACCATTACGATAATCCTCCCAACAAATTTGATTATCGTTAATCACCGGACTCCTTTGATCAGAGAGATCTGTGGTTATCTGGGTCTCTTCTCCTGTTTGAATATCGTAGAGGTAAATATCAAAATTGCCATTGCGATTATCTTCCCAGCAAATTCGATTGCCATTAATCATTGGTTACCTTTGATCAGCAGGATCCGTAGTTATCTGTATCTCTGCTCCTGTTTCAAGATTGTAAAGATAAATATCAAAATTGCCATTGCGATTATCTTCCCAGCAAATTCGATTATTGTCGGTCCTTGGGCAAGATTGGTAAGAGGGATAATCCGTTACCTGTATTTCCTGTTCAGTTTGGATGTCATAGCGGTAGATATCAAAATTGCCATTACGATTGTCCGCCCAGGTAATTTTGTTGTTGCAGATGTCCGGTGCACTTAACCAAGCATCCTCCCATAAAATTCGACGCTCATGGGGATTCTTGAGGTCGTATAAATTAAGATAAAATTCACCCCAGCTAATCATGTTCATGCATACAATTAAATCCTGCCAGATTACTGAATACAGTTGGTGAAAAGAATCTCCTGATATCTGCTTTTCCTGTTCATCTTGAAGATCATATAGGTAGATATCATAATTACCGTTTCTGCTGTCACTCCATACAATGCGATCCCCCCAGATGTCCGGAAAAAGTTGGTCGTTTACATTAGAGGTAATTCTTTTTTGTCGAATAGTAGAAACTTCAAATGATACTGTATCGCTATATACCTCCCCGTATGGATTGTAACAATTGATTGTGAGATTAAAAGAGATATAACCGCCTACTGGATAATCCGCGGCTACAGAAAACGAAAACGGATCTGCTAAGTTATCCTTTTTTGCCCCGCCAGATATATTCCCAAAAACCGCAAGAGAGTCAGTGATGATCACACGAGGATCTTCTGTTGAAATGGTCGCACAAACATCAACAAGTTGAGTGCTACATCCATTTTTGAGCATTACAATAAGCCGCACCTCACTTCCTGCAGAAACTCCGCCTTCACTCACACCATCAGTGGAGTAACTGCAATATTCTAAAGGCATATCCGATGGTATATTAATAGTTAAAGATCTGCCAAATTGCAGCGCCTGATCAAAATCTCCAATAAAATCCCACCAGTTTTTTAATTTATTACCTTCATAATATAGATCATTATTTTTCCCAGGTATGTTTTGCATCCACCAAACTTTAAAAGCTTCTCCTCCTCCTGTATCGCCCGGCCAGGCTTCTTCCCATGTATGGCAATTTACCAGTTTAATCTCTCCACTGCCATCCGGATGCCAATCTTCACAATTAGATGAAACTATGGTTTCATTATACCAGTCATAATCAGATATGGTGTTCGGCGGACAGTGTGTCCAACCACAATGGTTTACAATGTCTGTCCTTCCATAAGGATTAACAAATTTATTCCAGAATAAATCATTATCAACCCATCTAAACACAGCTTCTAACTGGTGGGTGTGATCTTCAACAGCCTCGCCTAATCCCCTTCCATAATTATAATCATATACCGTATAAGTCTTATTACATATCGGCAAGTCATTTTGTCTATAACTATTGCTCACATCCCCATATGATCCGTAATTCCAAAAATCTCCTGAGATATTTCCTATTGCCATATTTGATTCTATTGGTACTATATCTGCAGTATGGTACATCCATATCCAGACCTCTTTTATTCCTTGATTATCAACATAATCAGCAATGTTCAAATCGGTTAATATTTGCATATGATCCGGGAAAGGAGGAAATTGAACTGATTTAGGGATTGCATAAAGAAATTCCCTTGAGTCAGCAACAAAATAATTTAAAGAAGCCATGGCAGAAGAATCTTTGTACCCGTGATATGTACTTCCCTTATTAAGCGCTGTTATCGCTTCATTAGTTAATTTATCAACCCTCGTTCTAATCCCGGCAAGAGTAGCTGTTACACCGGTTACCCCGGAATCAAGATTAACTCCATCTATTGTTGGAAAATATTTCAAAACAAGTATCGGAATATCAACAGTAACATCTTCTTCTAATAACGCCATTGCTTGTGGGAGCAGCAACCCGGCAATCACTATTCCCAACATCAAAACCATTGCCTTTTGTCTACATCTATTTTTTATCATCCCTCCTGCCCCCTTATTTTTTACTTCGCAAAAAATAGAATAATTGATAATCGACAGTTCCTGCCTGCCGCATGCAGGGAAAATAAAATGTGCCTTCTATTGCTCAATTTTTTATTTTCAAAGCAGTTCTCTACACTATATACTATATCCTATATACGACACACGAATGAACTCTCCCCGCCCCAAGGGAGCGGGGTATCACGTCGACTTCGCTACGCTTCGCCGATAATAAGGAACTTTTTTTATAACTTCGCCATCCCACGCCCCAAGGGGCGGGGAATTCCAACTCATGACCTCCAGCAAAGCTGGAGGGTTGATTAAAGCCCTATAAGGGCTCTATTACTTGTTCCCCCAAAGGGGGTAACTATCAATTCATTCTTTTTTTATTTAAAAGCTGTTTCAAGTACCGTTCCTGTCGATCTC
>JBDRCZ010000059.1:0-2054 GCA_043821285.1 Candidatus Omnitrophota bacterium
GCATTGGTGAAGCGCTTATTCTCGGCCATAAGATTTTGGTATTGAGCTGTCAGCCGGCTGAAGAACGTAATTATATAGAAATTAACAAACCTTTTCCTCGTGATCTTGTGCGTGATTTGTTTTTTCAAGATATCAGGATCAAAATCCATGGAATATTACAGGAAGAGTTTAGAAAAGGTAAAAAGTGTTAGCCCTTAATATTTTGGTTTTTGAAATGTTACGATAAAGTTATGAATAAACGGCTTGTTTTTCGGTAATAACAGTAATTTTTAAAATCAATAAATACACGCCGGGCAAAAAGAGTGATTAATAGAATCAATGTTATGGGGCGGTAGATATGCCTCCGAGTTCTAACCTCTTTTCGCGCAGAGAAAAGATTATTTAGAGCGGTTGCGTTATCCGTCATGCCTTTTTAGTTTTTAACGAAAAAGGAAAGGTGGTTCGGCTGTTTAAAATAATTACAGATTTGGTGTTGTGGGAATATTTTTTATTTTAGTTCGGCCGTATTTGATTTATAATACAGACAGAGGATTTAATTTTTATTTTTCTAAAGTGTTACAGCTGGAGAGGAAAATCGGGTAGTTTAAAAAATAATAAACAATGTATCTGTCTAATTTTTTTAAAAACATATCGCACGATATAAAAATTCTCAGCTTTCATTTCCATAGATACAGAAAGCAGTTTATCCTGCTTATCGTATTAGACGTAATTGGTGATTTTTTTCTGGGTTTATCTATATTGTTATTCATTCCCTTGGCGTCAATAAGCGTTAATTATCATTCCGTCGGATTCATACAGAAAATAGTTATTAAAGGGCTTAATTATTTAGGGGTTGGTTTTTCATCGCGGAATATCATGTTTTTTATACTGGTTTTTGTTGTTTTTAAGTCGATATTTTTATTTCTCAGTGAAGCCTACTCTGTATATTTCGTCAATAAGTATACGGTAAATACCACAAATAAAATGTTTTCCGCATACCAGGATATAAATTGGCGTTTTGCGATAGCGCAGGATCAAGGTTATTTAGTGAATTATATTTTGAATATTCCCAATAAAAATGCGACTCTGCTGCTGCAATTAAGCAGAGGTATTTCTACGATTATTTCCGTATTAATTTTTATCATCTTTTCTTTAGTTATATCAATCGGACTTACGGTATTGGCATTGTCATTTATAATACTCTCGGGTATAGTGCATCTTTATTTTCTTAGCAAAATTAAAAAGTGTGGCTATCAGGTATTCAAGCTTAACCAGGAATTATTCAAAATGGTTGCGCAATACATAAGGGGAAATAAAGTGGTAAGATCGTTCGATATCAGAGAAGCCGTCAAGAAATATGTTGACAATACAACTCGAAAAAGAATGGATAGTATAATCGGTCTTAAACTGCTCGACATTTCCTATGTTTTAATCACGGGAGTACTGCTCGCTTTAGTGGTTTTTGCGATATTGTTTTTATTTATAGAGCTTTTAGGATATCCCGTCGGGGAAGTGATAGTAGTGTGTATATTTTTTGTGAA
The DNA here is from genome assembly GCA_043821285.1 of Candidatus Omnitrophota bacterium. Lineage (GTDB taxonomy): Bacteria > Omnitrophota > Gorgyraeia > B26-G9 > JBDRCZ01 > JBDRCZ01. Next base: position 1,521 of record JBDRCZ010000059.1, read on the forward strand.
AATAGTTCAAAAGGAAAAAAATGTCAGGACTTTCAGTAATGTGGCGCGGTATTTGCCCTCGTTGGAGAGATTAGACGATCTGTACCTTAAATTCTCAAAGCACAAAAACGAACGTTGTGTATCAGGATATAGAATAAATACGTTTGAAAATTCAATCGAATTCAAAGACGTTAATTATTCTTATGAAATAGGGCCTCAGAAAAAATACGAAAAGGAAGACCACAGCATAGATGTAAAAGAAAAAAACTGTTTACATATAAAGGGTATAAATTTAAAAATAAAAAAAGGAAACACTGTAGTCATTGTCGGCGCTTCGGGAGCCGGTAAAACGACTTTATTAGATTTACTCATGGGTTTGATCGAGCCTGTTTCCGGAGAGATAATAATAGACAAAATTCCGTTAACGGAAATTAACCTTTCTTCGTGGCGTCGGTTAATCGGGTATGTTTCACAGGCAAGTTTTTTATTGAATGACACGATTTATAATAATATTGTGTTCCAGAGAAAAATATCTAAAAAGGATGTTGAAAAAGC
>JBDRCZ010000060.1:0-2107 GCA_043821285.1 Candidatus Omnitrophota bacterium
ATTACACAGATTAAAATTCAGATTACACAGATTAAAAATATCGTCGGTATTATCCGTGTAATCTTTTCTAAAATCTGTGTAATCATAGGCTGGAACGACTTTCGTGACAGCCTAATATATTGAAGTCAGGATTTACGCAGTCTGCCATTTTTTGCCTGTAGTACCCCGCCGTTTTTGTTAATCATTATTTAAAAATCCTCTTTTCGCGTAGAGCAAAGATTATTTAGAGCGGTTGCGTTATCCGTCATGCCTCTTTAGTTTTTAACGAAAAAGGAAAGGTGGTTCGGCTTTGCTGCGGACAGCAGGGGACCTGTTGCCATGTCACCCGCTGGCCATTAGCTGTTCTACGTTGGCGGGGTAACCGGTGAGTTAACAAGGATAACGCCAATATTCTTCGAGCGGTCACGGGTGCTTATATAAGAGAGCTCAGTCGAGAAGCGGGAGGTATTAGTTCTCGACTGAGCTCTCAAACTAAGCCGCTATGTCCGCTCGAACAATATTACCCCTGATAACTCACCGATTACTTGGCGGGAACATTTTTTCTTTTAGTTTGGCCGTATTTGATATATAATACAGGCAGAAGATTTAATTTTTATTTTTCTAAAGCGTTACAGCCGGAGAGGAAAATAGGGTAGTTTAAAAAATAATAAACAATGTACTTAGCTAATTTTTCTAAAAATATATTGCACAATATAAAAATTCTCAGCTTTCATTTCCATGGATACAGAAAGCAGTTTACCCTGCTTATCGTATTAGACTTGATTGGTGATTTTTTCCTGGGCGTATCTATGTTGTTATTCATTCCCTTGATATCAACAAGCGTTAATTATCATTCCGCCGGATTCATACAGAAAGTAGTTATTAAAGGGTTTAATTATTTAGGGGTTGGTTTTTCATTGCGGAATATCATGCTTTTTATACTGGTTTTTGTTGTTTTTAAGTCGATATTTTTATTTCTCAGTGAAGTCTACTCTGTATATTTTGTCAATAAATATAAGGTAAATACCACAAATAAAATGTTTTCCGCGTACCAGGATATAGATTGGCGTTTTGCGATAACGCAGGATCAAGGTTATTTAATGAATTATATTTTGAATATCCCCGATAAAAATGCGAACCTGCTGCTGCAATTAATAAGCGGCATTTCTACGATTATTTCCATATTAATTTTTATCATCTTTTCTTTAGTTATATCAATCGGACTTACGGTATTGACATTGTCATTTATGGTACTCTCGGGGATAGTGTACCTTTATTTTCTTAGCAAAATTAAAAAGTGTGGCTATCAGGGATTCAAGCTTACCCATGAATTATTCAAAATGGTCGCGCAATACATAAGGGGAAATAAGGCGGTAAGATCGTTCGATGTCAGAGATGCCGTCAAGAAATACGTTGACAATACAACTCGAAAAAGAATGGATAATATAATCGGTCTTAACCTGCTCGAAATTTCCTATGTTTCGATCACGAGAGTAATGCTCGCTTTAGCGGTTTTTGCGATATTGTTTTTATTTATAGAGCTTTTAGGATATCCTATCGGGGAAGTGATAGTAGTATGTATATTTTTTGTGAAAATCGTTCAAAAGGAAAAAAATATCAGGACTTTCAGTAAGGTGGCGCGGTATTTGCCCTCGTTAGAGAGATTAGACGTTCTGTACCTTAAATTCTTAAAGCACAAAAACGAACGTTGTATATCAGGATATAAAATAAATACGTTTGAAAATTCAATCGAATTCAAAGACGTTAATTATTCTTATGAAATAGAGTCGCAAAAAAAATACGAAAAGGAAAACCGCAGCATAAACGTAAAAGAAAAAAACTGTTTACATATAAAGGGTATAAATTTAAAAATAAAAAAAGGAAAAACTGTAGTTTTCACCGGCGCTTCGGGAGCAGGTAAAACGACTTTATTAGATTTACTCATGGGTTTGATCGAGCCTGGTTCCGGAGAGATAATAATAGACAGAATTCCGTTAACGGAAATTAACCTTTCTTCGTGGCGTCGGTTAATCGGGTATGTTTCACAGGCAAGTTTTTTATTGAATGACACGATTTATAATAATATTGTGTTCCAGAGAAAAATATCTAAAAAGGATGTTGAAAAAGC
>JBDRCZ010000061.1:0-40186 GCA_043821285.1 Candidatus Omnitrophota bacterium
GAAAACCCGACGTACGGAATTTTAGGGGGGATTTTGGAAACGTAGATAATGGTGAAATTAGGAACCCACCGCATAACCGAAAGGGTGCGTGATTTGGAAACTCTTCACCTAATATGCTGTGCGCCAGAGTTCTACCCGACAGACGCGGGGACACGGAGAAAACAGTAAAATTTATTAACCACGAAATACACTAAAGACACGAAATAGTTAAAAATAGGTTGAAGATGTAATAATTGTTAAAAAAACTCTGTGCGCTTTGTGACGCTGTGTGAGAATAAAAATGTGGGGAATAGATCAGTGACTAATAAGGGCGTTAAATCCATAACAGAAAAAATTACCAGAGTGTTTTTTAATGTAATGTTTTGTGCGGCCAGAGGATTTTCTCCAACGGCCATCGCGATAATTTCCCGCATTCTCTCAACTTTCACTTATCACTTTGCCCGAAAACAGCGAAGGGTGGCGTTAAACAACATAAAATTTGCCTTAAATAAAAATACAAAAGATGCCAAGAATTTGCTGAAAAAAAATCTTAATATTGTTTTTCAAGATGCCCTGGAACTTTTACATTATTATCATCTATCACCGGAAGCGCAAAGAAAACTTTACCGTATTTCAAATAAGGCGATTATCGACCGAACCTTATCTTATAAACAGGGACTCATTGCCGTAACCGCACATCTGGGTAAATTCCCATTTATATGCCGGGCGCTTTATTTAGAAGGTTACCATGCAAGTTTTGTTATCCGTAACCTCCGGGACAAAAAACTGGGCGCAGTTATTTTGGATATGGCAGAGTATTGCAATGTGAGATTAATTTGGGCATATCCCCGTAAGGTTTGTGTGAGAAAATGCCTGGAAGTGTTAGAAAAAAATGAAATTTTAATATTATTGCTCGATCAGAATTTTGGCAGCGGGGGGGTATTTGTTAGTTTTTTTAACCGTGCGGCAGCTACTGCAACCGGCCCGGTAGTTTTGGCTAAACGTACCGGTGCAAAAATTGTGCCGATGTTTATTAATAGAGATGATTTTGGGGTACAAGAGATTATTATTGAAGATATATATAAGCTTTTGCCGTCAGATGACCCGGAGGAATTTATCAAACAAAACATTCAACAACTTACAAAAATTATTGAAAATTATGTAAAAAAATATCCATTGAACTGGAACTGGATACATAACCGCTGGAAGGCAAGACCCCCCCTGCCGGTAAACCGGCAGGGAATGACAAATGACAAATGACAAATGACAAATGGTAAATGGTAAATGGCGAATTATAAGGGTAAGATACAACATTTAGTTGCTTGAGTATTTAGTTGCTTTACTATATACGATATACGATATACGGCACTAAACGGAGGATAGGAGATAATGTGTGAAGTTAATGCTTTTAAGATAATCGATGGCGCAGAAAGTCTGTTCATGGAAGAGGTTGATAGTATTTCTGTTGAAGGAACAGATATTATTTTGACCAATCTAAAAGGCGAAAAAAGAAAGATTCAGGGGAAGATAAAAAAGATTGATTTTCTCGGGCACCGGCTGGTTATTGAAGAATGAGCGTACAAAATAATGGGATGCTCTTTACAAATTGTATGCGTTAGGGTATACTATTTATAAAGATACCTGCATTGTCCGCCACAATATCGAATATCCGCTAAAGTATTAGTGGTGGACACGGTAGACAAAACGGGGTAGTGTCAAACCGCGGTATGACAAAACTAAAAGCAGCCACAGATTACTCGATAGTTAGCCTTATTAAAAAAAGATAAAGCCGCGGATTAACACTGATTGAACACAGATAAAAAAAGACGAAGTGCGAATATTAAATGAATTAAAAGCAACCGCGATCGCCGTGGGTTTAGTGATAAATTTTGGAAGGAAAGAAGTAGAATACAAACGATTTGATTATTAAAAAATCCGTGCAACATCTGTGTAAATCCGTGGCTAAAAAATAGCAAGATGTAAAAGTCTGTATTTTTAAAATCTGCGGGTGGTTATTAAAAGTATAGATAATTTTTGATAATACCAAGATTCATTATAGGGTGGGCCAAATGACCAAGAATAAAAAATTACAAAAATGGATTAATCAGATGGCACGGATGTGCCAGCCGGATAGGATTGTCTGGATTGACGGCACAGAGGATGAGAAACAGCGCATGGAAAATGAAGCAGTTAGGACTGGTGAGCTTATCCGTTTAAATCAGGAAAAACTTCCCGGCTGCTTCTACCACCGTACGGCTTTAAATGATGTTGCCCGTACTGAAGGGCTGACTTATATCTGTACACAAAAAAAACATGATGCCGGCCCAACGAATAACTGGATGTCGCCTAAACAGGCATATGAGAAGGCCGGTAAGATTTTTACCGGCTCGATGAAAGGCCGGATAATGTATGTTATTCCTTTTTCCATGGGGCCGGTCGGCTCGCCTTTTGGTAAAATTGGCGTAGAGTTAACCGATAGTATTTATGTTGTGCTTAATATGCGGATTATGACCAGGATTGGCAGACCAGTGCTGGATAAACTTAATGAAGGCACGGATTTTACAAAGTGCTTGCACAGTAAGGCAGATCTGGATATAAACCGCCGGCTGATTCTTCATTTTCCAGAAGATAATACGATTTGGAGTGTAGGCTCGGGTTATGGAGGGAATGTCTTACTGGGTAAAAAATGCCTTTCCTTGCGGATTGCCAGTCACATGGCAAAAAAAGAAAAATGGATGGCAGAGCACATGTTGATTATGGGAATTGAAGAGCCTAACGGGCATATTGAATATATTGCCGGGGCATTTCCCAGTGCTTGCGGCAAGACAAATTTAGCCATGCTTGTTCCGCCGGAAGGATTAAGAAGCAAAGGTTATCGAATATGGACTGTTGGTGATGATATTGCCTGGATGCGTGTTGATTCTGACGGCGCTTTATGGGGAATTAATCCAGAAGCTGGTTTTTTTGGCGTTGCCCCGGGAACAAATGCTTATTCTAATCCGAATGCAATAGCTACGGTTAAAAAGAATACAATTTTTACTAATGTATTACTGACACCGGAAAATACTGTATGGTGGGAAGATGGGGACGGAGAGCCGCCAGATAGCGGTATTGACTGGCAGGGCCGTCCATGGCAGCCAGGCATGAAAGATAAAGATGGCAAACTCATAAAAGGCGCACATCCAAACAGCCGTTTCACTGCACCAATTGGTCAGTGTCCTACAGCAACTTTTCGTTTGGAGCATCACCACGGGGTACCGATTTCCGCAATTATCCTTGGCGGCAGAAGAGCACATTTGACGCCACTGGTTTATGAAGCATTTACATGGCAGCATGGGGTTTTTGTTGGTGCAACCATGGCCTCGGAGAGGACGGCTGCACAGTTTGGAAAACAGGGCGAGGTAAGGCGTGACCCCATGGCCATGCTGCCATTTTGCGGATATAATATGGGTGAATATTTTCGGCACTGGCTGGAAATGGGGAAAAGAATGAAGCAAGCACCGCGGATATTTCATGTTAACTGGTTTCGGAGTGATGAAAAGGGAAATTTTCTCTGGCCGGGATATGGCGAAAATCTTAGAGTTTTAGAATGGATTCTTGACCGCTGTAATAATAAAATCAGCGCAAAAGAAACACCAATTGGATATGTACCTTACCCGGAAAATTTGGATTTGACCGGACTGAATATTTCTTTAAAAAAAGTGAACAAATTACTTGAGGTTAATGTCTCAGACTGGAAGAAAGAGTTAAAAGGCGTAAAGGAATTTTTTGAAAAATTTGGCCGTGATCTGCCGCAGGAATTATGGGATGAATATCAGTCCTTAAGACGCCGCCTGGCAAATCCCAGAGATTAATCCCTTTCACACAAAGTAGATGAATGTTTTCTGTTCCAATTTTTGATTTTTCTCTGCATTCACTTAGGGTATATCGGTAATTGTTGTTGTTCAAAGCTGAACTGTTACTATTTTCTTACCTTAATACATCCTCAAGCAAAGACACAAAATAAAATTATCACGCAAAGCCGCAAGGCACGTAAATAAAAAACATTAACTACTTATTTTAGAACAAATACTTGTATTTTTAAATACAAGTTGATATACTTATGTTATGAAAAGGGAAGAATAAACTTAATATTGTCCGCCTAATAGACTGGTGGATTAAATTTGCCCAGTAACTTATGTTCACTACGTTCCATAAGTTATGTGCGCATTTAAGGTGGGGTTATGCGAAAATTTGACAAGATAATATTTTTAGCGATTTTAGGCATATTTACTAGCTTTGCTTTTGCCGGGCAGGATGATTTAGTGCAGAAGATGACCGCGGATAAATCCAGCCTTACCGGCCGGATTATTTCAAATTTACAACTGGCACAAAAAAATATAGATATGGTTAAAAACTTAAATATAAAAAAAGATGCTAAAAAGATCATGGGGCTTTGCGTAGAATATGAAGGGGTTTTGAAAGATGTGCTTGTGGATTTGAATAGTTTGTCTTTGAGTAAGGAGTCAATATTATGGATACTTGATCTGCTTCGTACATCGAGCGAAAATCATTTAGAAATTTTAGAAAAAACTGCTGCTAATTCTCTTTACTGGGCACAGGACAAAGTCTATCGTGCATTAAAAACAGCAAAACATGTAAACAGCCGGGCAATAGAGATGATTCAGGTTGAGCAGGACAGACTGAAAAATGCACAAGAAGAAAGTAGTTCAAATAAATTCCGCTTTCGTCACCGCGGCCGATAGTGCTTTGTCAAATTAGTTTTTAGTAGGACAACAGAGTACTGGAACAATCGAAAATAGAAAATAAAAGAGACGGACGAAATTCTCGATTGCGGTCAAATTTCGTTTCTCGGAATAATATCTTTAAGAAATAATTTTACAGTATACTGATTTTAGACAAGGATAATCATAATTTTTTTTCTTTTGGTGTTACCTTTTCTTTTTCAAAGAAAAGGTAATGCATAAATTAATGACGAAGGCAGTAATTTATGGATAAGATATTAGAAGGGTTAAATCCTGCCCAAAAAAAAGCCGTGTGCCATGACCTGGGGCCGCTCTTAATAATCGCGGGCGCCGGTACCGGTAAAACCACGGTGCTTACCCGGCGCATTGCTAATCTTGTTAGTACGAAAAGAGCAAGACCGGAAGAGATAATTGCTTTGACATTTACCGATCGCGCCGCGCGTGAAATGCAGGAACGAGTAGATGTTCTTCTGCCTTATGGATATGCGGACATTTGGATTAGTACGTTTCATTCATTTGGAGACAAGATTTTAAGGGAAAATGCCCTGGCGGCGGGTTTGAGTGATAATTTTGAGGTGCTTACCCGGCCGGAACAGGTCATTTTTTTTCGGGAACATTTATTTGAAATGCCGATAAAATACTATCGGCCCGCAGGTAATCCCACCCGATTTATTGAGGCGATGCTTAGTTTATTTAGCCGGGCAAAAGATGAAGATGTTGGTCCTGATGATTATTTGGGATATGTTAATAATCTTAAGAAAAAACAGAAAAATGATAAACAGAATAAAGAACTTCAGGAGTTATTTGAGCAGCAGTCAGAAATTGCCCGCAGTTATGAAAAGTATCAACAGCTAAAAATGCAGTATGGGAAAGTGGACTTTGGTGATCAGGTATATCTGGCACTGCAGATTTTCAGAAAACATCCCTTGGTCCTGCACCGGTTCCAGAAACAGTTTAAATACGTTTTAGTTGATGAATTTCAGGATACGAATTATGCGCAGTTCGAGCTGATGAAATTACTCTGTCTTTTGCATAAAAACATAACCGTGGTGGGAGATGATGACCAGTCGATTTATAAATTTAGAGGGGCGGCAATTAGTAATATTCTGAATTTTCTTGAGACATATCCGGCCACAGGGCAGATTGTCTTAACGCAGAATTACCGGTCAACTCAGATAATCCTCGACGCGGCATATAAGCTCATCCGGCATAATAATCCCGATAGATTAGAAGTAAAAAATAGCGTAAATAAAAAATTGACTGCCGAGCGTAGCATTGGGACTGACGTAGAATATTTACAGTTTGATACTTTTTCCCATGAGGCAGATAGTGTGGCAATAATGATTTTAGAAAGGGTGCATTCAGGGGGATATAATTATAGTGACTTTGCGATACTTGTGCGCAGCAATAACGACGCCGACCCATTTTTACGCGCCTTGAACCTGAAAAATATCCCCTGGAGATTTAGCGGGAACCAGGGGCTTTACAGCCGTGAGGAGATTAGAGTGCTGATTTCATTTTTGAGGGTAATTGCCTCTCCAGTTGAGAGTACAAGCTTATATCACCTGCTTTGTTCGGAGTTTTACCGCATGGATATGATTGACTTAACGATGCTTTTAAATTATGCCGCAAAAAGAAATAAATCACTGTATAATGTTTTTACACAGATTGAGCAAATCGAAGAATTTGCGGAATTGAGCACGGATACTTTAGGGTTAATTAAAAAGGTTATTTCCGATATTAATGGCTTTGTTGAAAAATCACGTACCCAGACCGCCGGGCACCTGCTTTATGGTTTTTTAAAAGAAAGCGGCTATCTTAAAGTGTTAAGTCAGGCAAAGACTATTGAGGAGGAAGAGAAGGTTCAGAATATTGCCAAATTTTTTGAGATTATCCATAGATTTTCTACTCTTGGCCGGGACAATACCATCCCCCATGTTGTATCCTATTTAGACATGTTGATTAATGCCGGGGATGACCCGGCCACCGTAGAAGCGGATATGGATATTGATGCGGTAAATGTTTTAACCGTACATAAGGCAAAAGGCCTGGAGTTTCGCGTGGTATTTATGGTAAGTTTAGTAATGCAAAAATTCCCCTGGCCGCGCCGCCGGGAGGCAATTGAACTGCCAGATGAGTTGATTAAAGATATATTGCCAACCGGTGAATTTCACATTCAGGAGGAAAGACGGCTTTTTTACGTGGGGATGACCCGGGCAAAGAATGAACTTTATCTTACCGCCAGTCTTAACTATGGCGGGGAAAGAACGCGAAAAGTTAGTCAGTTTGTACGCGAGGCATTAGATTTACCAGCGCGAAGTGTGCCGGTAAAGAAAAGCAAAACAACAGAGGCAATTGAACGGTTTGCTGCTCCGGCAGAGAAGATGGATGTAAAAGTAAGAGAGGTTTCCTACGATAAGCTGTTGGTGCTTAGTTATTTTCAAATAGATGATTATCGTACCTGTCCATTAAAATATAAATTTGTCCACATACTGCGTATACCGGTACTTAGACATCATACGGTAATTTACGGAAAATCTCTACATGAAGCCGTGCAGTTTTATCTGCAGAAAAAAATCGCCGATAAAAGAGTTAGTGAGGAAGATGTATTGAAGATATTTTCTGCTTCCTGGCAGAACACCGGGTTTTTAACCCGGGAACATGAGGAAGAAAGATTTGCGGCAGGAAAAACTGCCCTAATTAATTTTTTTAAAAAAGAAGAAAAAACAAAAAGAATACCAACGTATATCGAAAAAGAATTTAGTTTTATTTGGGAAAACAACCGGATTATCGGCCGCTGGGACAGAATAGATGTTTTAGAGAAAAAATCAGAGATTATTGATTATAAGAGTTCCGCAGTATTTGAACAAAAAGATGCAGACAATAAGGCAAAAAATAGCTTACAATTGGCAATTTATGCACTGGCATTTGAGAATATGTTTGCGAAACTTCCCACGAGGGTAAATTTATACTTTTTAGAATCAGGGTTAATTGGTAAGGTGCAAGCCAAAGAGCTAAATTTAATCAAAGTAAAAGAATTGATTACCGAGGTTGCTTGTGGTATCCGCCGTGCTGATTTTGAGCCAAACCCGGTATATTTAGCCTGTCAGTACTGCGCGTACCTGGACATCTGTCCGTATACCGCGCAGAAGAGATAAAGCAGCAAGGTCATTAAAGTATAGAGAGTGATGTCGATTAAATTACGCTTGAGATAGCATTTGTTGAACGGTTAGATAATATAGAAATACGAAATCTAAATGACAAAATCCCCTCTAAAAGACATGGCGGGCAGGCAAATGAATCATTTAACAAAAAAATAACAAATAAAATTAAAATTTATAAATTGCTTGGTTTTTCTTTTAGAGATTAAGTTATTTGAAGATTCATTTAGATTTTGTCACTTGCCTGCCCGCCGATGTATTGTGGCGGGACATTTGGAATTTTAAACCAGGTATTTTTACCCGAGACAAACAGGTGTTAGTCTAACTATTATCAATGTACCAATGAGGAGTATGAGGCGTGCTTGATTTATTATTACAAGATGCAGTATTTGTCGTATTTGATGTTGAGACAACGGGACTTTCCGCGTTTTCCGGCGATAAGATTTGTGAGATTGCCGCAATGAAAATTAAAGGCAAAGAAATTATCGAGCATTTTTATTCATTGGTTAATCCCCAGCGTCCTATTGGCGAGGGGGCATTTAGGATACATGGGATAACTATTGATTTGTTATCTAATGCCCCGACAATCGAAGATATTTTGCCGGATTTTTTAAAATTTATTAAAAATACAGTGCTTGTTGCTTATAATGCTGATTTTGATATTAGTTTTATTAACGCCGCCCTTCTGCAGCAGAATCAGCCACGGCTCACCAACAGGGCTATTGACCTGCTGAACATGGCGCGGCGTTTAATGCCTGGTATGCCCCGTTACAATTTAGGTAGTATTGCCCGGGCAATAGGGGTATCTTTTGCCAATAGCCATCGTGCGCGTATTGATTGTGAGCTGGCCAATAAAATTTTTTTATATTTTATCGAACGCATGGAAAGAAACACACGAAAATAAAATCTTAACAGTATTACATAACTGAACTGTTTTATGGATGGGAGAAAAAGGAGTAAGGTTCTGTTGATATTTGCAGTGTTTTTGGGATGTTTTTATTTGCCTCTTGAGCGGTTGCCTTTCAGGAATCCATAGTGTGGTGCTGGAGGTGGGAGTCGAACCCACACGAGCTTGCACTCATCGGTTTTTGAGACCGACGTGTATACCATTCCACCACTCCAGCGTATTTTTGAACTAGTCTTTGTCCCGTAGGTTTTTTGCGGGGTACTCCAGCATGTTTTTAATGAGCACATCACTTATGGAACTAAGTGACCCAAGTGATAGCTGCGACTTTAGCCCCAGCCTGTTGTGAAAAAACTGTAAACTGGTAACGGCTTGCATCCGTTACCTATATCTTTCCCAAGGCAATAGTGAAAACCTTTGTTTTGCCTTGGGCATACCGAGGATTATTGAGTAAATCATGCCTTTGCGCAAATTTTCCGGAGTTAGTTTTTCATTAAAAACCGGGATTACATGTTCTAGTTCTTTAGTTATTTTTTTTGCCGCCGGTTGTAAAATCGTTGGGTCAATCTGTATTTTTTGCTTTACCGGTGCTTTTGTAACTTTCTTAGAGCTGCTGATAGATTTTTTTACAGGTGGTTTAGCTTTTACTGGATATTTGGCAAAAATCTTATCAATCTCTTCAGTAATATTTTCATCATGCGGGCGTTCTATTTTAACACGCTGCACGAACGCCCAGACGATCATGATGATGATATAAAAAATTAATTGTCCCATAATTACTTAATGTCTTTTTTATCACTTGGAGGTTTGGCAATGTTTTCACGCATCGCGGTGTCTGCCTGCACATTTTTTAGATTATAGTAATCTAAGACCCCCAGCCGGCCGCTTCTAAATGCCTCCGCTATTGCCCGGGGTATTTCTGCTTCGGCTTCTACAACTTTTGCCTGCATTTCCTGAACCCTTGCCTTCATTTCCTGTTCCTGAGCAACGGCCATTGCCCGGCGTGTTTCTGCCTTTGCCTGGGCAACTTTTAAATCAGCTTCAGCCTGGTCAGCCTGTAACTGTGCCCCAATATTTTTACCAACGTCTACGTCCGCAATATCAATAGATAAAATCTCAAATGCCGTGCCCGAGTCAAGCCCTTTGGTCAGTACAGTTTTGGAAATCCTGTCCGGATTTTCCAGAACGTGCTTGTATGTTTCGGATGAGCCAATTGTCGTGACAATGCCTTCGCCAACACGGGCAATAATTGTTTCTTCAGTCGCCCCGCCAACTAACCGTTCGATATTTGCCCGGACCGTAACGCGTGCTTTTGCCTGAAGTTGTATGCCGTCTTTAGCTACCGCGGCAATAGTGCCTTGAACCGGAGCATCAATAACCCTGGGGTTAACGGATGTTTTTACCGCATCTAAGACGTCACGTCCGGCAAGATCAATAGCACAGGCACGTTCAAATTTTAAATCCAAATTTGCCTTATCTGCAGAAATTAATGCCTTAACCACACGTACAACATCTCCACCAGCCAGATAGTGTGCCTCTATCCCGTCGATCGGTATTTTCAATAACCCGGCCTTGTGCAACATGATAAGGCTGGTGACGATGATGCGGGGATCGACGTTTCGTAACCGCATTCCGACCAGACTAAAAATGTTTATATTTACACCCGCGGCAACCGCGGCAATCCAAAGTCTCACGGGTATAAAGTAACCGAATAGAAACAAAAAACCCAATATTAAAACAACAAAAATAAACACTGGCATAATTATTCCCTCCTTTTTTAAATGACAAAAAACCACGTTTTTCGGTTAGGGTTACGTCTAAAAAAATAAAAAAGTTTTTTTACGTTACCGTAACCGAACTACGAAACGGGCTTCGTTACCTTAACCGTTACCCAAGGTTCAATGAACTTGTTTAGATAGTATTCTACGTAACTTCTCTTACAGATACCTTGCTTCCTTCGACGCGGATGACTTCGATTAACTGGTCTTTGTCGATAAATTCACCTTCAGTGATAACATCTATTTTTTCGCCAGCGATTGACGCGACTCCAGTTGGATGTAGAGAAGCAAGTGTTTTACCGGTTTTTCCTAATAGGTAATTGAGATTTTTATCCACGGATTGAAAACCATCTTCTTTTTTTAATGTTTTTTTAAGACGCATTTCCTGCCAGGATGAACTTTTTTGAAAAATTTTCACTGTAAGAATTACAAGCATTATACTGCCGGCGGTTACGCCGATTGCCGGCCAGAGGCTTAACGTTGTAAATGATAAATAAATGGCAATACCCAAACAAACTGTTCCGATTACTCCGGCAAAACCAAACCCGGGGATTATGAATACTTCCAGCAGCAAAAATATTACCCCGACGGCAATTAAGAGTAATATTGATAACCAAATAGGCATGATTACCCCTTTTTTACAACCATGATACGGTTTTTTTCAATTTTAGCAATAACGACAAATGTATTTTTTTCAATAAATTCACCATCGGTGACAACATCGAGCAGTTCTTTATCGAATATTGCCTTACCGCTTGGCCGAAGCACGGTAGTAGTTTTACCTATTTTACCAAGATATTTTTCATTTGGCAAGTCTCTTGATTTAAAACCCGCGGTCTTTTTTTCCGAAGCAGCAAGGATGAATTTTTTCCAAAATGTTGTCTGAGGCAGGAAGCGGAGGGTTAAGATAATAATTAAAAATGCACCAATAAAGGCATAGGCAATGATGTAGAGTGCATGGGATATTTCCCAAGTAGGAAAATGCAGGGGGTGTTTTATTAATGCCAGGAATAAACTTATAATTATCGAGATAATTCCGAGTATTCCGGCAAAACCAAAACCGGGAATGACAAATATTTCCAGCATAATAAGGATAATCCCAACGGCAAAAAGTAAAACATCAAACCAATTAGCCAGCCCAACAAGATAGTGCCCCCAGAAAAATAGTGCCAGGCACAAAAGCCCTACAGTACCGGAGACCCCCCAGCCAGGCATTCTTAATTCAAAAAATAATCCCATCATTCCAAGCATTAGCAGCAGGGAACTTAAAATCGGGTGGGTTAAGAATCTCACGACAATTTCTGCCCAATTAGGTGAAGTTTCCGTGATTTCTGCAGTACTGAGTTCAAGATGTTTAAGCAATTCTTCACGGGAAGGATAAATATCTTTAGCCAGACCGAGTGTTTTTGATTCTTGCGCGGTTAGATTGAGCAGTTTATCTTTCGGGCTGATGTTTTTTTCAATAACAATATCATTTTCTTCAAGCCTTAATTTCTTTTCCTCGACTTCGTCTGGGGTAAGAATAAAAGGTTCGCCTTTAATTTTTACAAGTTTTAGCTCAATATCTTTATCAACCATGGCCTGGGCGAGATTAGGCGAATGATTATTTTCTTCGGCAATTGATTTAAATTTTGCCCGGATTGCAGAAATGGTTTTTTCATCACTTAACTCTTGCTGGCCAAAGGGTGAACTTACCCGGGGCTCAGCCGAGCCAATAGATGAGCCAGTGGCCATATAAATCTCTTTACAGGCCAAGCTGATTAATGCCCCGGCAGACCAGGCCTGATTAGTGATATAGGCATAAGTAGGAATAGGAGCACTTGAGGAGATGTAGGTACAAATATCTACCGCGGCATCAACTCTGCCGCCAAAGGTATCAATTTCAAATATTATTGCAGCGGCATTATCTTCTTTTGCCTGTTCTACCGAGCGTTTAATAAAACTGGAAAGCCCGAGGTCAATAACGCCTTTTATTGGGATAATGTATATTTTCTCCGCGGAGTTGGCGGCGGCAATATTTTTATTTAACCCAATAGCCAAAAGTGATGAAAGGATAAGTATAAAAGAAAGGTATTTCATTATGATAGCTATAGTATCAAAGATAAGCCAAAAAGTCAATGCCACTTAAAAAATTCTCGATTTTCTGACCGATATGGTATGATATACTCAGCTGGTAATGCTTGAAAAATATACGAGAAAAATAACCGGGATTATATTTATTCTGGCAGGTAGGTATTTCATTTGGACTTGACAAGAGAGTTGTTTTGTGGTATACTGTTAATATATGAACAGTTGATTGGTAAACATAATGGGGGGGGGTATGTCATTAGAGAAAGAAATTAAACAAAAGATTAATTCGGCAAGGCATGAAGCATTATTGAATATCGTGCGTACGATCAATTATCTGACTAATATTTCTCGATGTTTCTTCAGCAAGTTTAGGATTACACAAGCACAGTACAATATAATGGTGATCATCAAACTGGAAAAACGCAAATTAACCCAGGTGAAAATCAGTGAGCGAATGGTTTCCAGCCGTTCGAACATCACATCGCTTATTGATAAGTTACAGAAAAAAGGCTATGTGCGCCGCATGTCCGTTCAGGGCGATCGCCGGGTCTACGCGGTTGAATTAACCCAGAAAGGAAAAAAGAAAGTAACCGAGGTTGAGCCGCATTATGTCAAAACGGTAGAAAAGGTGATGAGAAGTATTTCTCTATCTGAGAGCAAAAAATTGAGTTCCTTGCTGGTTAAAGTGCGAGAGGGTTTAGGAAAAGTACCCGGGGGTAAAGATGCGGGATAAAGCTTCTTTTAACCGTTCCCTTAAAGCATTATTGGTAACTCAGTTTCTGGGTGTCTTTAACGATAATGCCTTTAAAATAATTATTTCCCTTTTAGGAATTCAACTAATTACAGGAGAACGTCAGAGTGCTGCCTTTGTCAGCATTGTGGGCGCTTTATTTGTGTTACCTTTTATTGTTTTCTCTCCCTTAGCGGGATATTTGGCTGATCGCTATAAAAAACGCAATGTTATTGTAGTAATAAAAATAGTTGAACTCGTAATTATGGTTATGGGGATATACGCATTAGGGAGCAAAAACTTAATTTTACTCTGTTTGATCCTTTTTTTTATGACTACGCAAAGCGCTTTTTTCAGTCCCGCAAAATATGGCATATTACCGGAAATCCTTGATGAGAAGAATCTATCGCGCGGTAACGGATATTTACAGATGTTTACTTTTGTCGCAATCATTTTAGGGAGTGCTTTTGGCGGTAGAATAAAAGAAATATTTGCTCCGGATGTGTGGAAAGCGTCAATCATCTTAATAACATTATCCGTATTGGGATTATTCACATCTTTATTTATTAAGAAGGGGAAGGCTGCCAGGACAGAGGCGGTTTTTCAAGTTAATGGTTTTAAACGTTGTTTTGATATTTTGCAGGTTATTAAGAAGGATAAACCATTATTTCTGGCTTTATGCGGCGCGGCTTATTTTTGGTTTTTGGGAGCGGTATTTCAAATGAATATTTTGCTTTATGCAAAAAATATATTACATACTACGGATGCTCAAACAGGCGTACTCTTAGTAATAGTTTCTCTTGGCATCGGGGCCGGGAGTGTTTTAGCGGGAAAATTATCAGAAGGACAGATTGAATTTGGTCTGGTTCCTCTTGGAGCAATTGGGCTTACAGCTTTTTGTTTACTATTAGGGTTTCAGACTCTAAGCATTATCACAGTTATCGCGATATTATTTCTCCTGGGCGCATCTGCTGGATTTTATACTGTCCCCCTGAACGCTTTCTTTCAACAAAGAAGTCCTGAATCACAGCGGGGAGAATTTCTTGCGACAGCTAATATTATTACGGCATTTGCTACGTTTAGCGGGTCATTATTCATCTGGTTAGCCGGCGTAAAATTTTACGCTAATCCTGCGCAAACGTTCTTAGTTTTAGGAATATTATCGATTATGGCCACGCTATATATTTTAAAGACCTTACCGATAGCTTTTGTGCGTTTAGTAAACTGGCTTATTACCCATACAATTTATCGTTTACAAGTAGAGAATATCGAGAGGGTTTCTGAACAAGGAGGAGCTTTGCTTGTTTGTATCATGTCTCTTATATCGATGCGCTTATCGTATCAGCTTCTTTGAAACGTCCGGTACGATTTGTGATGTACCGGCAAATCTATAATACCCCGATTATTCATCAGATCGCTAAAGTTCTAAAAGTAATTCCAATTGATTATCAAGACGGCCCCAAGGGTATTGTGAGGTCATTGCAAGCGGCCAGGCGTGCGATTCAAGATGGGGATTTGATATGTATTTTTCCGGAAGGAAAACTGACGCGTACCGGTAATTTGCTGCCGTTCAATAGTGGATTTGAGAAAATCATGCAAAGCTTAAATGCTCCGATAATTCCGATGTATATTGATAATATCTGGGGAAGTGTTTTTAGCTTTTATGAGGGGCGTTATTTTTGGAAGTTACCGAAAAACACGCCTTATCCGATAACCGTTGTTTTTGGCAAGCAATTGCCTGCACACGCTAAAAATTACCAAGTGCGTGTTGCGGTGCAGGAATTAGGCGCTTTAGCGTGCAGATTTAGGGGAACATACCGTAAAAAACTGCATATCGCGTTTATTGAAAGCGTTAAAAAACAACCATTTAAATTCTGTATGGCGGATTCAACCGGCTTAAAATTTAATTATTTAAAGGCGTTAACGACCGTGATATTGCTTAAAGATAAGTTGTTTCCAAAAAAACGCCGGCCACTGGAGACAAATGAGATGGTCGGTGTTCTTTTACCCGCCTCTTGCCTGGGATCAATTGTTAATGGAGCAATAATGTTTGCGGGAAAAGTACCCGTTAACCTCAATTTTACCTTATCCAGTGAAGCACTGGACTCTTGTATAAAGCAGTGCCGAATGACGACGATCATTACTTCAGATAAATTCTTACAAAAATTGGGAATTCCTAAGAGAGCGGAGATGGTTTGCCTTGAGGATATTCAGCAGACAATTAGCGCACGGGATAAGATAAAAACGTTTTTGCTCAGTTTACTTTTACCTTCATCGCTGCTTAAACTTATTTGTGTGAAAGGAGACAGATACAACGTAGATGATACGGCAACGGTTATATTTTCGAGCGGTAGTACCGGTGATCCAAAAGGGATTATGCTCTCGCATGGGAATATATTCTCAAATATCGAAGGTTTTTATCAGGTATTTAATATAAAACGTAATGATATTGTTATGGGGGCATTGCCGTTTTTTCATTCTTTTGGATTTACCGCTACAATGTGTTTTTTGGTCGGTGCGGGAATCGGAGTTATTTATCATGCTAATCCTATGGATGCGGCTATTATTGGCGGACTGGTACAGCAATATAAGGCGACGCTGATTATGGGCACACCGACTTTCTTAGGGGCATATTTAAGAAAATGTACGCCCGCGCAGTTTAAGAGTGTGCATATTGTAGTTGCCGGGGCTGAGAAACTTAAAAAACCGCTGGCAGACGCTTTTACAGAAAAATACCGTATCGTTCCTCTTGAAGGGTATGGAGCAACAGAACTTTCTCCGATTGTATCAGTCGGCTATCCGGATTATGTCTCTTCTGACAAAAGCATGGTACAGATAGGATATAAGACGGGTAAAGTTGGTCAGCCTATCCCCGGGGTAGCGGCAAAGGTAGTTGATCCAGATACGTTTGAAATTCTTCCTTATGATAAAGAAGGGCTTTTACTGATAAAAGGTCCAAATGTTATGAAAGGGTATCTTAACAACCCACAAAAAACCGATGAAGTCATTAAAGACGGCTGGTACATCACCGGCGATATAGCGATGATTGACGAGGACGGATTTATTAAAATAACAGATCGTTTGAGCCGTTTTAGCAAAATCGGCGGCGAGATGGTTCCGCATATCAAAGTAGAAGAAAAAATTATGGAGGTTCTGGGAACGACTGAGCCTATTTGCGCAGTTACTTCTATAAAGGATGAAAAGAAAGGTGAAAAACTTATTGTTTTGTATGTATCAGATATCGATGTAGATTGGCTGCTGCAGGCTTTAAGTGATAAAGGATTACCAAATTTATGGATACCTAAAAGGAATAGTTTTTATCGGGTAGAAAAAATCCCGGTGTTAGGTACCGGTAAGGTTGATTTGAAAGCGGTTAAACGGAAGGCGTTTGAATTAATCCAAGTGGAGAAGTGAATTGTGATTATCGAAACAAAAATTGTTTGATAAGGATATAAACCCTCTCTATAAATAAGGAGGTATTATGTTGGAAATTTTAGTTTTGATTATTATAAGTATTGTTTTACTGAATAAAATAAATGATTTAAGAAAAACAAAAACTGATTTAGAAAATGATATCCATAATTCGCTAAATACCATCCGGTTACAACTTAATGTAATTATTAAGAAAATTGCTTCGCAGTCAGCTGATACCAATGATATTTCTCAACAAGTACCTCCTGATTTGCCATCTAAGGAAAAGCCCAAGGAACCAACGCTAAGGGGATTTGAGAGCATAGAGGCTTTTTTGCAAGGCGTTAAAAAACAAGCTTCTTATTCAGAGCCCATTCCCCAGAAAGCAGCGTTTGAAGAAGAAGATGCCGTGACCGTTTCGAGAAAGAAATCAAAACTTGAAGAAAGCATAGGCAGTATTTTAAAAAGAATCTGGACTTGGATATTGGTTGGTGAAGACAAGCGGCCGGAGAATGTTTCTATAGAATATGCGGTTGCCAGTACCTGGTTGATGCGTTTAGGGGTTATTGCTTTAGTGATCTGTATCGGTTATTTTTTAAAATGGTCAATAGATCAGGGGATTTTAGGTCCGACTGGCCGCATTGCTCTTTCTATAATCGCGGGAATTGCAATGCTTATTCTCGGGGTTAAGAACTTCCGTAAAAAGTATGATATCCTGGCACAGGGATTTTTAGGCGGCGGATTGGCTACGCTTTATTTCAGCATGTATGCTGCTGGCCCAATGTATCATAAGATTCCCTTTGCCGGCACGTTCGTTTTGATGATTTTGATAACAATTGTAGCCGGGGTAATGTCTTATAAGTTTAATTCTCAGCTGGTTGCGATCTTTGGCATTATCGGCGGTTTTTGTACGCCAATTATATTAAGTACCCCGGGAGTAAGTCCGGTCGGATTATATGCATACATGCTGTTGCTTAGTATGGGTATTTTAGGCATTGCCCATGTACGTAACTGGCGTTTGTTAAATTACCTGGGGTTTATTTTTACCTGGTTTTTAGTTTTTATGAGTTTTTCCGATTATAAAGTCGAAAGAGATTTTAGCGGAACAATAATTTTTCTCAGCCTATTATTTATTTTACATGCGATGATTGTTTATTATTATAATTTGGTAAAACGAAAACAATCATCAAATCTGGAAATAATACATCTGCTTTTCAACTCGCTTATTTATGCCTCAACGGCATACTTTTTGATTTTTGAAGCTCATGGACGACCTTGGCCGGCGGTTATGGCAATCGGGATAGCTGTTTTTTACATAACACATATTTATATTTTTCTTAGAAACCGTATTAATGATCGCAGCTTATTAGTTTGCTTAATTGGTGTCGCGGGATTTTTTACGGCTTGGGCAATTCCCTTACTTGCGGAAAAAGAGACAATTGCGATATGCTGGTCATTACAGGCATTTTTCTTCCTTTGGATAGGGCTAAAATTAAATAGTAATTTATTAGTTAATCTTGCCCATATTTTATATCTGTTGGTTATGGGAAGACTGGTATTACTTGAAATCCCGGGCAATTTTCCCGTGTATTCTTGGCAGAACGTGCCGATGAATAAATATTGGGCAGTATTTTTCGAAAGAATTTGGACTTTTGGAATAGTTATTACCTCTTTTTTTAGTGCCTTTACTTTGCATAAGCGTAAAATTAAGCAGCTATCCGAGTTGACAGTAGAAGGAAATAACAATACTAAATTATTAGTATCGCAGTTTGCATCTCAAGAAATAATGTTTTGGGGTGGAGTTGCTTTTATGTTCATTGTTATTTATTTTGAATTGTTTCAGATGTTTACATATTACCGGCCGTTACAAATGCCCATTCTTACCCTGTTATGTTGCTTATTAGGAGGATATATGCTTTATAATTATTTTGCTGCCAATCGCAGGATTTTCTTACCGGTGGCAATTGTAGTGATGATTACCGTTATTTTTAAAATCTTCATTTTTGATTATTCTTGTTGGGCAAGTGATATTAATTGGTGTATTTATGCGGGAGGGTATAGCGGTGTGCTTATGCGTCTTCTTGATTATGGCGTAGTTTTTATTTACATAATCGGGCTGATGAGGATAGTTTCTAATAAACAGGAATTAATTAGTTATCGTAAGACTTTTACCGTTATCAGTACCGCATTGCTTTTTATTTACGTCTCGCTGGAAACGAACACATTCTTTTATTGGTATGTGCATCAATTTCAGGAAGGTGCGGTGTCAGTAATATGGGCTTTATTTGCCGTGGCTTACCTGGTAATTGGTATTGTGAAGTCAAGCGAGAATTGGCGTTATAGCGGACTTGCTTTATTTGCGATAGTGGTAGCTAAGGTGTTTATTGTTGACCTTGTGGACATGGAAGTGCTGCACCGGGTGATTGCGTTTATGCTTTTGGGTTTAATATTGATAGGGGGGGCTTTTGCCTATATTAATGCAAATAAAAAATTTAGGATTGAGGGGGAGAAATGAAACAATATGGTTGGACCGCGGCAATTATTGTTTTTTTTTTGCTGGGGGCTGGGATATGTCCGGCAAACGAGGGTTTATTCTATAAAGAGGTAACCAGGCCGCAAAACATAGAAAATGAAGCGGGGGCGGTTACTTTTGATAGTGATATGTATCGCAATACAGATAATTCGTTTGCGAATCTTAGGATTTATGATAAAAACAACAATGAGGTTCCTTTTGTCGTAAGAAAGTTAAGAGGATACGAGAAGACGACAAAGGATTATCCGGTTAAAGAGGAAAAGCTTGTTTATGGCGAAAGGAAAACGGTGCCTTATGCTCTTAATATAAGGGATGTGAAGCTTAATAAAGAAGAGAAAACAAGTGAGGTCTATTTAGATTCAAAGCGGGAACCATTAATGCGGATATTAATCGATGTTAAAAGTGAGAATTTTAAGCGTAAGGTCGAAGTAGAGGGAACTAACGATCTGGGGGCTGATGCGAAATGGATCAAAATTGTTTCCGCAGAAATATTAAACATAAATACCGGGCAGTTTCGGAAAGAAAAACTTAAAATTGATCTGCCGGCTAATGAAAACAGGTATTTACGATATTGTCTGCGTATATTTAACAACGATAATGCTCCGGTTAAGGTTGGTGCCATTAGCGCAGAAGGTTTTATCCACGAGATACTGTTTTTTCATAACAATAATAAATCTTTGCGGCTATATTATGGCGGGGAAGGTTTTAAATTTCCTAACTATGATCTGTCTTCGGTATTGGCGGAGATACCTCCGGTTACCGGGGAGCGCTGGAAGATTGGTCTGGAGAGGAAAAATGAAGCAGCCGGCGTTAAAAAGAAACCGATAATTTTACCAAAACGCTTGTTTGTGATTGTGTTGACAATTATGGTTATTGTTTTGGGGTGGCTTGTCGTGGTGAGTGTAAGAAAAGTTGATGAAGAAACGGGGGGTAGTGTCAAAAATAAAATGAAATAAAGTGAAAGAAACCACAGAGTACCTATTACTCACTTGTAAGCAGTGTGGAGAAATTTATATTTGGCCGGAAGTAGCCAGCGCTTTTGATAATGCCACAGAACACTTAGAAAAGATTAAGCAGACGATTAAGGTTCCGGTTATTACCTATGCGGAATCAGCTAATTTTCTATAATTCATAAATTGCTTGACAATATTGGTATTTCACAGTATATCCTGCGATTAGGAGCGTAAGAATGCAGAAATATAGATTTTTAGGATTATATTTTGTTTTTTTAACTTGGAATTCCCCGCCCCTTGGGGCGGGGAGAGTTCATTCTCCTGAAACACATAGAAATATTCGGCATTTTCCACATATGAAAGCTTCCCGCAGTAAACTGCGGGAAGCTTTCATTTAGGACAAAAAATACTTAGCTTTAAGGGGTTGACAAAATAAAAACTTCGTGCTATACTTGTAGTATAGAAGCAGAACCTTTTTTATACCACATTATTAAATACTTTTACAAAACTTATTTAATACATAAGGCAGGTGATCGGCGATGAAAAATAATCTGTTTATCCAAAGAAGAATACAGGTTCAAAAAGAGCCGAATACGGACTTATTGCATTTTATTGGGTCGATTTACATCGCCTACTATTTTTATGTTCAAAATAGTTTGCAGGTGGTAAAGTATGCATTGTGTATCCGCTATACGAAAAGAGAATCAGAGATAAAACATTTGCTGAAAGGTAAATAACTCTACTCCACAAGTAAGCTTGTGGCGTAGAGTTATATTTGGAAAATGCAAAGCAATTTCCGGTTTTTTTAGATATATAAAAAACAAAATAGCTTTTGCAGTTTTATTAAAGGAAGCTTTATATAAAGCTTCCTTTTTCTTTAACGTAATAAAAAGATCCCGAAGGAATTTTTTTATTTTCAATTTTGCAAATGCATAATTGGAGATGTAAAATTAGAGATACTTGACAAGATATATAAAAGATTGTAAAATAAACCACTATGCATAAACTAACAGATTTACATAATGGTGTGAAGGTTTGTACAATCCGGATGCCGAATATGAAGTCCATATCATTAGGTGTTTGGATTGCGGTTGGCGGCCGGTTTGAAGATAAGCGCTTAAATGGGATATCTCATTTTTTGGAGCACCTGTTATTTAAAGGAACAAAACAACGAGACTATCGGCAAATTAAGGAAGAAATAGAAGGAGTCGGCGGCCTGCTCAATGCCTTTACCAGTGAAGAGTTGACTTGCTTGATTGCTAAGGTGGTAAAGAACCATATAGCCTCGGCGGCCAGTGTTCTTTGTGATATGTGTACTAACGCGCTTTTGTCAAAATCGGATATTGACCGTGAACGGCCGGTTATTTTGGAAGAGATTAAGATGTATATGGATATGCCGTCACAGTACGTGCATGAATTAATGATTGAGCTTCTTTGGCCAAAACATCCGTTAGGCCGGCCATTAGCCGGTACTTTTGAAACGGTCAGCAGAATTACCGGTCAGGATATTTTAAATTTTAGAGACAAATATTACGTCGGTTGCAATATTACCATAGTTGCTGCCGGTAGTATTTCTCATGATCTATTTGTTGGCCAGATTAAAAAACATTTTGCTAATTCCTTGCCGGGAGAAGGTTCTCTTTTTAATCCGGTGGATTTTATGCAGAATGCAATAAATACGAAATTCTATTATAAACCAACCGAGCAGACCCATCTTTCTTTGGGATTTCCGGCATGCTCCGGGGTGCACCCTGACCGCCATGCCTTAAATCTCTTGCATATTATCTTAGGAGCGAATATGTCTTCGCGCCTTTTTAATGAAGTAAGAGAAAGACTGGGACTGGCTTATGAAATTGGCACCGGGATAAAAAGATTTAAAGATACCGGCGCGTTTTATGTTCATGCCGGAGTGGAAAACTCAAAATTACATTCTGCAGTCACGGTGATTTTGAAAGAATTAGCAAAGATTAAAAAATTTGGTGTGCGTAAAGATGAATTGCATCGGGCAAAAGAATATTACTCAGGTCAGACACTCTTATCATTGGAAGATACAATGAATTATATGCTCTGGTGCGGGGATCAGCTCAATATGCATGGACGTTTTATCCAGCCGGCAGGGATAATTAGACAGATAAAAAAGATAACCGCGCGTGATTTAAAACGGGTAGCCAATGAGCTGTTTCAGACAAAGAGGATAAATCTTGCCGTGGTCGGGCCGCAAAAAGAAAAAGAGATTAAGAAAATTCAAAAGAGCTTATCCATTTAAAAAATCGCACAAAAATTGCCTGCTGCTTACGGTAGTGCCAAACGAGTTATACGAAAACTAAAGATGATGCCACGGATTGACACTGATTGAGGGAATACCCGCCACAAAATCGAAGATCCGCCAATGTTTTGTGGTGGACAAGGCGGATTATTTAAGATGATGTACTTGGAAAGAAAAAAGATTAAATTCGGTACGGATGGTTGGCGGGGGATTATTGGCCAGGATTTTACTTTTACCAATCTTAAAAAGGTTGCTTGTGCCCTGGCGCTCTATCTTACGAAAACCATGCAATCTCACCCTCCGCGGATTATTATTGGTTATGATCATCGTTTTCTTTCAGAACGGTTTGCTGCGGTTTTTGCCGAGATCCTTTCCGGCTATAAATTAAAAAGTTATTTATTTAAAAAAGCAATTCCTACGCCAATGTTAAGTTTTTTGATAAAAGCACATCACTTTACCGCGGGGGTGATGATTACTGCCAGCCATAACCCGTATCTTTATAATGGCGTGAAAATTAAAACCGCGCTGGGAACATCTGCCGGCGTTAAATTGACCGATAGATTAGAACGGATTATAAACCGGAGGGCATTTGCTCCGGAAACGGTTATTTCTAAACCGCGTTTAGTTGATTATAGTAATGAGTATGTTGCCAGTCTGGAAAAATTTTTAAAGAATGATGTTTTTCGAAATTCTCAGCTTAAGGTCATGGTTGATGAGATGTATGGTTCGCAAAATTCACTCATTGAACGAATTCTGCGAAAAAAAGGCGTTGATGTGAAAAGTATTAATAATATCCGAAACCCGTTTTTTGGCGGAATTAATCCGGAACCAATCAGCCAAAATTTAAAAAAATTATCGCAGCTTGTTAAAAGAGAAAAATTTGACCTTGGTCTTGCCACGGACGGTGATGCTGACCGTATTGGCGCGGTCTGTCCCAATGGTGCTTTTATTACTTCACACCAGATTATTGCCTTGCTGGCTTTGCACTTGATCAGAAACAGGAATTGGAGCGGGACGCTGGCGAAGACGATTAATACCACGGTCTGGCTTGACCGGATTGCCAAAAAATATAATTTAAAAATCTATGAGACGTCAGTGGGATTCAAACATTTAAGTCGTTTGATGCTCAAACACGATATCTTAATCGCCGGAGAGGAATCCGGTGGCATTGCCTTTAAAAATTATATCCCGGAACGCGACGGTATTCTTTCCGGGTTGTTACTGGTGGAAATGCTTTGTATGGAGAAAAGAGGTATTCGTCAAATACTTTTTAACCTGCAAAAGGAATTTGGCAGGTTTTTTTATTTAAGAGAAGATGTCTGGCTCAAAAATAAATCCTTGCAGGTAGATGAAAAAGGATGGAAACGGATAAATCGAATATTAGACCAAAAGGTTATGAAAATTGACCGCTTTGACGGGATAAAATTTAAGCTGGCGGATGACAGCTGGCTCTTGCTGCGCTTTTCCGGAACAGAGCCGTTGCTGCGTATTTATGCCGAGGGGACAACTAAACAGCAGGCAGAGAGACTGGTTGCTTATGGGAAAGAGCTGGTATGCAAAACAAATTAATCAGAAATTTTTGTATTATTGCGCATATTGACCACGGAAAATCTACGTTAGCCGATCGGATCCTCCAGTTTACCGGGGCAATAACTGAGCGCGAGTTCCATGCCCAGTTCCTCGATGATATGGAGCTTGAGCAGGAACGTGGTATTACCATTAAGGCATCGGCGGTACAGATAAATTATCAGGGTAGTGATTCCCAAACGTATCTGTTAAATCTGATCGATACCCCGGGACATGTGGATTTTAGTTACGAGGTCTCGAAATCTCTTGCGGCCTGTGAAGGGGCAGTTTTGGTGGTTGATGCCGCGCAAGGGGTGGAGGCGCAGACCGTTGCAAATTACCATCTTGCCTGTGAGCATAAACTGGATATTATTACCGTAATCAATAAGATCGATCTTCCCAATGCACAACCGCAAATAGTGAAAGAACAAATCATTAATATTCTTAAAATAAAAAAAGAACCAATCCTCGCCAGCGCTAAAGAAGGAATTGGTACAAAGGAAATACTTGAAAGGATAATTTTAGAGATTTCCCCGCCTGGCGGCAGTATCGATAATCCCCTTCAGGCATTAATTTTTGATTCTGCGTATAATGTGTATAAAGGGGTGATTATCTATGTGCGGTTGATGAATGGGGTTATCTGTCCGGGACTAAAAATATTAATGCTCGGCACGAAAAGAACATATGAGGTTACCGAGGTTGGGGTGTTTAAGCCGAAGCCGGAGAAGGTTAGGGAACTTGTCTCGGGTCAAGTGGGTTTTTTATACTGTAATATTAAGGATCCTAAAGAGGTTAAGATTGGGGATACGGTAACGAGTTTTAAACATCCGGCGAGTTTACCGCTGCCGGGGTATAAGAATGTAATGCCCCTGGTGTTTTGCGGATTGTATCCGGTAAGCAGCAAGGATTTTAGCTTATTAAGAGATGCGCTGGATAAGATGAGTTTGACGGATTCTTCCTTTACCTATTCGCCGGAAACAAGCGTGTCCCTGGGGTTGGGGTTTCGCTGCGGATTTCTGGGACTGCTGCATATGGATGTGACGCAGGAAAGGTTAGAACGAGAGTATGATTTAAATCTTATTGCCACGACCCCAAGCGTGGTTTACCGGGTGATAAAAACAAGCTCGGAAATTATTGAAGTGGATTCACCAGCTGACCTGCCCGAGCCGCAGCAGATTACGCAGATTGAGGAACCCTATATCCGTACCTATCTGATTGTGCCTCAGTTTGCAATGAATGCGGTGGTGGAATTGTCTAAGTCAAAAAGGGGGATATTTAAAAAGTCGGAATACTTAGGGGAAGAGCGAATGTTGTTTACTTATGATTTTCCGCTGGCCGAGGTAATTGTGGATTTTTACGATAAAATTAAATCAATTACCAAAGGCTATGGGTCAATGGATTATGAATTTATTGGCTACCAGCCGACAAAACTGGTAAAATTAGATGTATTGATTAATGCGCAGCTTTGTGATGCCCTATCTTTGTTGCTGCATCGAGATAAGGCGCAGTATCAAGGACGGCAGCTGGTAGAAAAATTAAAAGAGGTTATCCCCAGACAGTTATATGAAGTAGTTATTCAGGCGGCGATTGGTTCAAAGATTATTGCCCGCTCCACAGTACGGCCGCTGGGCAAACACGTTACCGGCAAATGCTATGGCGGGGATATTACCCGCAAAAGGAAATTATGGGAGAAACAGAAGGAGGGAAAAAAACGGCTGAAACAGTTTGGAAAAGTACAGATTCCTCAAGAAGCGTTTATGGCGGTGCTAAAGATTTAAGGGCGGATAGAGGTAAAGCCAAACGTGTTATAACAAAACTGCAAGCAGAACCACGGATGAGACCCTTCGACTGCGCTCAATGTTAACAAAAGCCCTTAGACTATTAGAAGCCGCGAATTAACGCGGATAAAAATAAGTTTTAGCTTGATTAAATGTTGATTAGAAGACGATATTGACCACCCGTCTAAAATTGTGTTTTACATGGTATAATATTATTAATATACAGAAATATGATAAACAATAACCAGCAGCCAATATGCATAATTTTATATAGAGAATAAATTATGTATTTTTAAGTATTATAACGCATTATACGGAATTTTATAAGGTCTATATAAAATTATGACAGAATTATTTCTGGTACTAAGGTAGTTATATGAAAAAATAATTTACACTCAAAATTATGACTGATAAACTATATACTCCAAATGGTTTTCTATTTCATAGGTTTTCAAGACAATTATTCTTATCTTCAACCGAAGATTTAGAAACTATAAAACCAGGTATTCGAGCTAAAATAATAGAAAACGCTTACTATCAAATAATATTCTGCACAAATGGTATTCCAGAAATATTTTTTATATTAATCTTATTATTTACAAATTCCTTGTTATGGTCTTCCTTAGCTTTTGCCATAACTTACATTAGTTATGCATTGGGGAATTATTATGCATACCAAATGAAATATCCAATATTGCTGGGAAGATTAGGTAAAGTGTGGAGTTATATTAAATATTTCGTTCTAGCAGCATTATTTTTTGTCCATTGGCATCAAAGATACATGTTAACTATTTTAATAACATTTGGTATCTTACAATTTTGGTTGCGACTTGGAGGAACTGTTTTTATGCTACCTATAAGGTTGACTCTAGGAAAATTTCTCCATAAAATATTCTTAAGTAAAAATGAATATTACCCTATAGAATTTATTGGGTTAACATTTGCAATTCAGTCATGGAGAGATAAATTAGTTAACAATCCATTGAACCCGACCAAAAAATGAAACCAACATAAACTTTCGTAATTTTAGTGTCTTTTGAGAAAGAAAGCGAAAGAAAGAGGCCGGGCCTTCAGAGTTAGATAATTTGCCTCTCACAGGAAAAAGGATAAATAAAAAGTATAACCATAAAACGATTACCAAGTACTTTAAATTAACCCTGTATTAATCCTCGCCAGTGTTATGTATTGATTTAACGTAAATATTATGCTATTATTTCTTTGAGGGTGATATTTTATGGGGATAAAAGAACTAAAAGAAAACAAAGATAAAATCTATGCAATCGCCTCTAAGTATGGGGCTAAACATATTCGGGTTTTTGGTTCTGTAGCTACGGGAGAAAGTGACCCTGACAGCGACATAGACTTTTTAGTGGATTTGTCACCGGGCAGAAGTCTTTTTGACCTCGGCGGGTTACTTATGGATTTGCACAATTTTTTAGGCTGTGAAGTTGACGTAGTCACTGAAACCGGCCTTAGGGACCGTATACGTAAACGCGTGCTAAAGGAGGCTATTCCTCTATGAGGAGTGATAGCGAACGTTTGCTTGACATCCAAGAAGCAATAAAAAATATTGATAAATACGCAAAACTTGGTAAAGATGAATTCGAGAAAAATGAATTGATCCAGAACTGGGTTATGCGCCATCTTCAAATCATCGGCGAAGCTTCCTCTCGCCTTTCAGAAAACTTCCGCAATAGTCATTCCGAAATATCCTGGCCCAAAATAATAGGCATGCGAAATATTCTTGTGCATGATTATTTCGGTATTGATAAAGCTATAGTCTGGGCGGCTGTTGAGAATGAATTACCCATCCTAAGAATTCACATCGAAAAAATTATAAATAAAAATGTATAAAATGTTTACTATAAGTCAACGCTTGACACCTTATGTTATCAAAAAAATGTAGTGCCTGGAAAAATTTAAACATTGTTTATTTCCAAGGAGTTATGGAAGTTCATGTATGAAGTCGGGAAGATAATGGAAGATGATAGAATAAGTCAAAACCAATTGGCGAAGAAATTAGGAATTTCACGGGTAAGAGTAAACCAAATACTAAACCTTTTAAAGTTGCCAAAGGAAAAGCAAGATTACATTTTGAAACATGGCAAAGATGAAATGGTAACTGAAAGGAAATTGCGGAAAATTTTAGCGGATAAAAATCTCTGATATCATACATTTTCTCATTTTTATAATTATTTTTTTCCTTTAAGTTTATCCTCCAACTCCTTTATCAATCTTGAAACATCCGCTCTTTCTTCCTCATTATCATTTAATTTTTCAGCTATTTTTAATTCTTCAAGTGCCTTTTGGTAATAATCGTGGCTGTTATACGCTAAATAACACGTTGCCAGCATTGCATGAGACATATAA
The DNA here is from genome assembly GCA_043821285.1 of Candidatus Omnitrophota bacterium. Classification (GTDB taxonomy): domain Bacteria; phylum Omnitrophota; class Gorgyraeia; order B26-G9; family JBDRCZ01; genus JBDRCZ01. The sequence goes on from JBDRCZ010000061.1 coordinate 28,245, forward strand.
ATAGTTTCATTATTTTCTCCCAATTGTATCGCTTTCTTAAGCGCAACTTCCGCATTTTTGTAATCTCCTAACCCGATTAAACTGCCTCCCTTATTCTGATAGAGCCCACTATCCTCAGAATACAGCTTCAGTCCTTCTTCCGAATATAAAAGTGCATTTTTAAAGTCTTCCATGGACAAATAAATAGTAGATAAATTTTTATAAGCTTTAATGTTATTTTTATCTATATTAAGAACTTTAAGAAAATCTTCGATAGCTTCTGCATCTTTACCCTGTGCAACGTTTATTAATCCGGAATGATAGTAAAAATTCTGCTCATCAGACAATTCATCTAACAAAGATAAAATTAGCTCTGTCAGTTCCTGTCCCTCAAATTCCTTGTTTATTACCTCTATATCTTCAATTTTATATTTATTTTTTGCGCTGAATAATTCCTTCTCTTCAAGTTCACTAAAAGTGGGAGAATTATAAACAACATTAGAAATCCTAAAAATTTTTTTTTGTTCATCACCTTTGGGTGTAATTACAATTTCCAATGCGGAGAATAATTCAGAATCTGCATCTAAAGATAGCGTTATATCCGCTGTTTTATCCACGCTCTTTTTTATAAAGTTAATTTCATAAGCTAAGCCACCGCCGATATTACTCAGTTTTTTAGTTTTCACTGATTCTTTATTTAATAACAAAAACGAGGTCATTTCTGAAATATCAATCAGAAAGCCATCCTGCCCTTCTTTTTCAAAACAAAATTTGCTATTAAATTCATCCGGCTTAAGAATCAAAAAAATCTGAAGTTTCATGTTTTTTCTCAAATAGGTAAAATATTTGCCCTTTGAAAAAAAACTTATATTGTCATTAGTTACAGATAAAAGCTCAAGCTCCTTATCATTAAAACAAGAAATATTGAAGAATTTACCTTTTTTATATCTTATTTTAAAATTTGCATTTTGATCTTCTAAAGGCAGCAACACATCACATGTGAAATTCTCCAAAAATCGATCATCAGAAGAAAATTCATATTTTCCAGCCATTAAGATATCTTCTACATTTTTGTTGAGGTCTTCTTTGCAAACAACAGAATCACAACAGAATAATCCTGTTAGTAACAACATAATATATAAAAAGTTAAACAACCTCATTGTATTCCCCTTTCCATCCAATATACCAAGATAAGCCCCCTAAAACTTTCCTTTAATTTCAATTATTCCCTTTTTAACTTTAAAGGTCTTCCAATCCATATCAACACTCCCTCCAAACTTCAAGTCAATTTTAGAACATCCCCCACTTCTTGCATCTAATCCATACGGATCGCTAAAATTAACCGGATTATTTTTGCAGTAATTATAGAGATTTATATCATCCTTGTACCCGTCTGGGTCAGGAGATATAAACCGCCCCAGTTTCGGATTATAAAACCTATTCCTGTTATAATAAATTTCTATGGTATCATAGTACCTTCTTCCCGCAAAATAATAAGGATTTCCAATGCCGGATATTTGATCCGGCTTTCCAAATGCATCATAGGTGTATGTTTCTACAACATTCCCAGAGCTGTCTGTCAGATTAACTACGTTTCCCAGTCCGTCAAAATGATAAAAATACGTCTGGCCGTTTTTATACATAACCACAGGCTCATCCAGCTTTTCACCATACACATATCTTGATATAGTTGTCCCGGAACTTGAATCTTTTTCCATTATGCATCTGTCACCGTCATAATAATACCTGACACCAACTCCCAAGCTATTTGTAGAAGTAACCTGATTCCGATAATTATGGATAAAGCTTACAGATGCACTCACATCACTATTCTTAACCTGTGATAACATATATTGACTTCCATAGTATTGATATATATAAGTAAATTCCCCATCGAATGTTAAATTCCCATTAAGGTCATAATTGTAATCAATCCCCTCCACTTGTTCATATTGGTTAAGGTTATTTGGAACATAAATTGCAGTATTTCCATTTTTAACTACACTTGTCCGATTGCCTACCTTATCATAATTATAAGTGATATTAGTGCTATCAGGATAAGCTGCTGTTTTTAACTGATAGTTATTGTCATAAGTATAAGTGTATGCACCCTGCTGTGTTGTCATAGTAAGGCGGTTGCCAACATCATCATGAGTATAGCTAAAGCTGGAAATCACACTTCCACCTGAATGCCTGTTTACGACACTAGTTAGCCAGTCAGCGTCATTATAAGTGTATTCGGTGTAAGTGCCGTTTAGGTAATCCGACCTTATTCTTCTTCCCAGAGCATCATAAGTATATTCAACTAAAATCTGGTTTGTAGAATCCTTTATCCGCTTAAGATTATCATTGGCATTATATTCATAGTTAATGATGTTGCCATCATAATCAGTCATTGTTTTCCTGTTTCCCGCATCATCATAAGTATATTGTATATCCCCGTAGCCAGGGCCTGTAACACTTGTTATTCTATTGACATCATCATATCCATATGCAATTGTGCCATAGTTGTCCGTCACACTAATAAAATTTTTCACGCTGTCATACTGGTAATATCTCCCTGAACCGCCAGGAGATTTATCTCTTTCCAGCTTATTGCGCGCTGTATACTCGTACGAAACAGAAAGACCATTTCGCTGCTTTTTTTGTATCAAGCGCCCTGCTTTATCATAACTGCAATCCTCTGTGGAAGTGTCAGGGAAAGTAGTAACATCCAACCTATCAGCGCCGTCATATTGATAGCCAGTAACATTGGTTTCAGCATCTTTAATAGAACTGCGGTTCTGGCCATCATAAGTGTATTCAGTAACATAATTCATTCTGTCATAAAATTTCAACGGCCTCTGCAACACATCATAATCCCAACTGACAAAATTATTGTTGGCATCAGTTACTTTTTTCAAATTACCCATCGGATCATATACATAGACAGTATTATGCCCCATTGGATCAATTAATGAAACCAATTGGTTGTTTTCATTATATGCAAGCGATGTGGTTTTATTGGCTGCATTCAATATTTTTGTTATAGTCTTGAGGTTATTGTTCTCATCATAAGTAAAGCTGATATCGGAAAAGCCGGGTTCTGGATAAGTTATGTTGACTAATCTATCCAGGTCGTCAAAACCGAATGATTTGGTGTGAGAATTTGCGTCAGTAACACTGGTACAATTGCCAACTAAATCATACCCATAGTTGGTTTCTTTTCCAAGCGCATTAATAAACTTAGATAAATTCCCATATTGGTCATACTCAAAATTTGATGTCTTGCTCTTAGCATTGGTAGTTGTCTTTACCTTGCCGTTAGGCCAATAAGTAAAATTGGTCTCGTAAGCCAGCGCGTCTTTTATTTTGGTAACATTGCCATTTAAAGGATCTACTGTGTATTCGGTTGTATACCCTAAAGGATCTGTTGCGCTTGTGAGCTTATTAAATTGAGGACTATAGGTGAAATTCCAGATGTCCTTAGGGAACGCATCTTTATAAAATTGGAGGACATTTCCCCTATCATCATATGTCCACTGAGTAGTGTTCCCGTTTCTGTCATTTAACATATCTAAATTAATGTCAGCATCGTATCCATAGCCGATTGTGCCTAAACTGCACGTTTCTGAAATAACCGCCCCATCTTGATAAGAAAACACTGTGGGGTTGTTTCTTTTATCCGTAACTGCTATCATGCTTAGCTCTTTATTAATGCTGTATGTCATTTCGTTTTGAAGAGGATCTTTAATTGCTGCCACACTGTTTGTTGATAAATCATAAGTTATTTCTGTCTCATTTGCCCTGGCATCCTTAACTTTTGTAATCTTGTAAATATCAATTGGGTCTTCGTAAAAAAACTCTGTTTTAATATTATAAGGGGCCTCAACACTCACAAGCCGTCCCTCTATATCATATAAGTACGTCCTCACCCTATTGAGAGGGGTAGTTACTGTCTCAATCAAGTCCTGAGCATTATAAGAAAAAGTCAAACTCTGGCCACTGTCGTCAGTTACAGCCCTCAGCTTGCCATCAATATCATACCCCAGTTGAAGCTTGTTTCCTGCCCTGTCTTCAATGCTTTCAAGCCTGTTCTGGGCATCAAAATTATATACTGTCCCATACTTCCTTATCCACTTAAAGAGCCCATTTTCCTGCTTAAGAGTAGAAAAGAATCCCTTCTCAGCCTCATAAATGGTTCCATTTTTAGCGAAGTCAATAAGCGTCCCTTCTTCATTTTTTATCCTAATCCCAATAACTTCCTGTGTTTCCTGGTCTATTATCTCTGTTAGAAGAATATTATAATTATGCTGACTACCATATCCTATTGGCCCTTGGGAATACGTGCTTTGGCTTGAATAGGTTGGAATAAAGTCTAAAGATGTTGCTGGCAAGCCCTCATTCCCTTTCATTATAACCGGAGTCCCTAAGATTAAAAACACTTTGCCCCCTGCTTTGCAAACTCCCATTCCTTTCGGCAAATACTTCTCCCCTATCAGATGCATGAGGCTTCCAGAAGCAAGATCCTCGGTAAATACTTTCAATGTACTTACTGACGCAGAATAGTCTGTATTTTTGTCAACTATCTGTTCTGTAGAAATTTCTTTTGAACTCTGCTTTTCCTGTGAGCTAAAATTAACATTTGTACTTTCCGAATTTACTCTTGAATCCAACACATCATTTATTGTATCAACAACTTTCTCAACTCCTTTTATTAAAAATTTCCAAATTGTTTTCTCATGTTTTTTCCAAAATCCATCATTTGAACCGCGAACATCGTTGCCTTCTCCTTCCTGCTCACAAGCCATCACATAATTGTTTATCTGCGGCAAGACAGGATAACATAGTAAGAGGGAAGCAACTAATATGGTCAAAATACATTTTTTTCTAAAAAACTCCATTACATCCTCCTTATTATTTTTGCGCAACCAAATTGCTTAAAACTTTAATATCCTTTAAACAATGTTCTGCTGCCTGCGACCATTTACTTCTTGCAGCAGAAAAAGATTTGACTGCCTGAAATGATTCCTTGGATTTCTTATAATCTTTAATTTTAGAATATAGTCTTCCTTTCAAAACATTTGCTGGCGCATAAAAAAGAGCATCGCTTTCAGCCTCACGAATAAGTTGAAATGCCTTATCCATGTCATTCTTATCTGCGTATGCTTCTGCTAAAATCAACCTCACCTGGTTCGGCAATCTGTCCTTAGCTATACATGCTTCTCCATAAGAAATTGCTGCATCATAATCTTTCTTTTTCCTTAATGCCTGCATTGCTTTAACAAAATTATAACTTTGGTCAAAACAAGAAAAAGCTTTATCAAATAAATTCAATGAATAGTAAACATCCCCCATGCCTTCTAGGTCATGCGCCTCTTTAAAGCTGGCAATAGCTTCATTGCACATCTGTGATTTTTCTAAGGCTCTTCCAACTCCGATTTTATCATTAGCTTTTTCAAAATATTTTTTTGCTTCCTTAATATTATTTATTTCCAGATAAACGTATCCAATCCCTGATAGGTCATTAGCCTTTGTAAAGGCTTCTGTTGCATCCTCATATTCTTTTTTATCCAGATAAACCAAGCCTAGACCGGAAAAGTCATTTGCCTCTGTAAAATAATTTTTTGCGGTTTCATGGTTTCCGAGCTGAAGATGCGCCAACCCTAACCCGGATTTATCATTTGCCTGCGTGAATTTATCAATCGCAGTATTCATATCATGCAGCCCCAAATACGCATATCCAAGCCCTGACAAATCATTGGCCTGCTCAAAAATTTCAATAGCATTCTTATATTGCTTTTTCCCGCAGTAAGCCATTCCCTTGCCTGAGAAGTCATTAGCCCTGTTAAATTTATCTATAGCTATATCGTACATCTTCTTGCCACAATAAGCATATCCAAGCCCTGACAAGTCATTAGCCTTCCCAAACATCTTAATTGCTTTATTAAATTCATTTTTTCCACAATACGCGTGACCTATTGCAGAGAAGTCATTTGCTTTTTGCCCATATTCTATTGCCTTATCAAACTGTTTCTTCCCGCTATAAGCAAGGCTTAATCCGGATAAATCATTTGCCTGTTCAAAATAAGAAATTGAAGCATCGAAATCTTTTTTCCCAGAATATGCATGTCCAAAAGCTGAAAGGTCATTAGCCTGGATAGCATAATTTATCGCAGTATCAAAGTCTTTTTTGCCGGAATAGGCAAGGCTTAATCCAGACAAATCATTGGCGCTTGTGAATTTTTCAATTGCTTTATCATATTCTTTTTTTCCGCAATACGCATGGCCTAAAGCAGAAAGGTCATTCGCTTTTTGCCCATATTCTATTGCCTTATCAAACAGCTTTTTACCACTATAAGCAAGGCTAAGTCCAGAAAGATCGTTTGCCTGATTGAAAAAGTTTATCGCACTGTCATATCTCTTTTTTCCGCAGTATGCCAGCCCCAAACCTGAAAGGTCATTGGCTCGTGTAAAGCAGCTAATTGCCTTATCAAACTCTCCTTTACCACAATAAGCATGGCCAAGACCGGATAAATCATTAACCTTTGAAAAACTTTCTATTGCTTTATCATATTCTTTTTTTCCGCAATACGCCAGCCCTAATCCTGACATGTCCCCGGTCTTCCTGAAACTGTTTATTGCATCGTCAAATTTTTTCTCTCCAAGAAATGCCAACCCATAGCCGGACCAATCATTAACTTTAGCAAAACATGCTCTAGCCATCTCAAAATTTCTTTTCCCGCAGTAAGCAAGTCCTAGCCCAGATTGGTCATTTGCCTTTTTAAAATGAGTGATGGCAGTTTCATAATCCTTTTTTCCGCAATAGGCTAATCCTAATCCTGAGTAATCCTTCCCCTTATTAAAAGAATCTATAGCTAAGTCGAAATGTCTTAACTGGCAATAAGCCAGGCCCATTCCTGAAAAGTTTTCTGTTTGAGAAAAAAGTTCAAGAGCTTCTCGGGCCTCGCCCTTCCCCAAATGCCTATAACCTAAAGCATCTGCCCCTGATTTAAAACCCATAAGTAATAACGCACTTCCCACTACAAGAAACATCAAAAAAATAGGAAATTTTTTTCGCATAGTCCTTCTCCTTCCTCTATTTTACTATTGAATTCGAAATCAAAAGCAGCACAAACAAACTAACAATAAATGGCACTGATAACAAACAGCGCATTATTCGGCTCTTAAAATCAAAGAACAATAAAAATGGGCTTAAAAATAAAGCTATGGACACAGAAATAAGCCATAAGTTGTTTGACCTAATCATGAGGGCAATGAAAATAAAAGCAGAAATAAATTCCACTGCTAATACCAGCAAGTATTCCTTCTTAAGACTGATTATCTGCCGCCATAAGTTACTTTTGCTTGTTTTTTCAGCAGCGCCTTCATGCGCTGTAACAAGAAAATCAACCTTTCTCGAAATAAGATATGACAAAGTTTGTACGGTAATCCATATCAGCGTAGATAAAAACAAGTATGTAGAAATGGACATATACATAAGCATCTTCGCAGGTTTTTTAACTAGATCAACTAATACTGGGATAAGGGGATAGAAGATTGTAATTAACATTATTAAGTAAAAATCCCGCGTCCAATACACGTTATATCTCAATCCTGTAAGCAATGAGACTGTAGTCTTTCCTTCTGGAATGGCAGAGATAAAAACTGGTCCATAGGAGCGAAAATTGGAAAAGTATATTGGCAGTGCTAAGCTGCCTAATAAAAGAAATAGCAAAAATGGAAAGCCTAATGATAAACTTAAGCCACTTACCATCACATCCAATTTCTCAAACCAAGAAATGCTTTTTGTCCGAAAAAATGAAGGGTATTCCTTAAACAAAAATTCCAACGTTCCTTTTACCCACTTTTCAGTCCGGCGGCGATAATGCCTGTAAGTTGGCGGATAATCCTCATAACAAACACAATTTTCTGCCAACACGCCTGTGTAACCATTTTTTCTCATTCTTGTGGAGAAACCTAGATCCTCAGAAACTATCTCTGGAAAACCATCAACTTCCTGCCAGACATTGGTACGAATCAATGCCCCGTGCCCATGAAACATGACAAAGCCATATTTCTCCCTTGGAAGTATGTATCGTTTGTAATGTAGTTCAAGATTAAAGCCCATAGCTTTGGCAAGATATGATTTCTGATCCGGATTTATCTTATTCATTGCCTGAACAAATCCAATTTTTTTGTTAATAGAAAAATAGGGCAAAAGCTTTGATATAAAATCAGGCGGTAAAATGCTGTCAGAGTCTGATATTGCAAAATAATCATATTGCACTGCAATTAATTTTAGAGCGTGATTTATGTTGCCTGCTTTAAATGCTTCCCTCTTTTCTCTTCTAATAACTGTAACTTTTTTTGCATACTTACCAGCAAATTTATCGATATTATTGATGTATTTGGAATCTGTGCTATCGTCCAAAATAAATGCATGCGAATTATCATAATCCTGATTAATGCAGGACAAAACCGCATCAGCCCGAAAATCATTATAGGTAACATACAGAAGAGCCACAGGGGGATGTTGTTTTTGTATAGGCTTTAATTGCTGAGTCCTTTCTTTTAGAAAATACGAAAAAGTCAGGATTGTCATATGAAAGATTGCATAGAACCAAAAAATATCAAGACATATAATAAACAAAATAACGGAAATCTTTGCAATAAAGCTTTCAGGACCTATCATCAGGATTAAAAGGCGGGGATTGAAATAAAGAATAGTAAGAATCCATAATCCTACAACAGTAACAAACATTAAATCATCTTTTTTTAGAGTGGCCTCAGAAAGAATATCGTTTTGGGTATCTTTCAGGCAAGAGCTTGTATTTTGAAATTTATTTTTTGTTAATTGAATAAGTTTTTTAAATTTATTCATATTAAATAAAAATATAACCCCCACAGATTGACCTTCCATGGGGTCTTTGTCTATAGTCCTTAATTTATATATTATGTTATTTATTCTATTTTACGAAATAAGTATGCGTTATGTCAATAAATTTTTGGTTCTTTCTTAAACTTTGTGATATTTATACATAATTCTATAGTATTAACGAAGCAACAGATTATATCTACGCATTTACGTAACCTTTTTACTTGCTTTCTGTTAAGCCTCTTAAAAACTCCGCTCAAGCAAGTCAAAAATGATGGCTGTAAAGTAATTAAGGCCTCTAAAGAAAGTGTAACAGTTATTTTGACGTTTCTCATTATGCCACATAGTGTTATAAAATAGCGTTCACATTAATTAAGAAAGAACCAAATTTTTTGTTTACATCTAAACTTAAAACAATTCTATTTTTGTTTGATTATCCCAAAACTAAATTGTGTATATCCCCCACTTTTGTCAAAAATTTGCGAGAAATCAAGTCTTTCTCTTTTACCATTTATTGATTCTGCCACATAAACCCCTTTAGCATCAAAAGAATACGCAGCTACAAGGTGTCCTTGCCACCGGTCATTGTTTCCGTAATATTTGTATTGGATAAGCAGAGGCTCACCATTAATAAGACTCAAAAAAAACGTTTCATCATCAACAAAATAATCAATCTCAATATTGTACAAATTAAGAAAATTTTTCATATGTTCATATGTCCATCGGTCTTTTGAAGGCTTATTTATTTTTTGACCGCATAATATGGATCTATTTTTTTCCGTATTCGTATATTCATAAAAGCCATAATTAATTTACTTGACAAAACCCTAAAAACATTCAATAATAAGCTATGTTTTGAATGTTTTGGTAATTTATGGGGGGGGCCTAATGTCTAAAATAATTAGTATGGTTAATCAAAAAGGAGGAATTGGAAAAACTACTCTGACTTTAAACATTGCCCATGAACTCTCCAAACAAAATAAAAAAATTCTTTTAATCGATAATGATCCGCAAGGACATGCTACAAGCGTGTTGAGCCCGGATGAAACCTTGATTGAAAATTTCATTAATGATGTGTATATGGCAAAAAATTCTGCCAAGACCTTAATTACCAAAAGTGAAGCGTTTGGAGTGGATTTTCTTGCTTCTAATATCTACCTAGCAGATGTGGAAATGCAGTTGATTAATAAATTTGGCAGGGAAACCCACCTTAAAAAAAGCCTTCAATCTCTAGACTATGATTATATTCTCATAGATTGTGGCCCTAGTTTAGGGATGCTCACTGTAAACGCGCTAGTTGCTAGTGATGCCTATATTATTGCTACGCGGCCAGAACGTTTCGCATTAGGGGGGATTGAACTCGTTGAACGCACAGTTAGGATGGTAAAAGAGGAATTAAATGCTATCTTAGAACTTTTAGGCGTATGTATTACATGGATGCCTCATACTAATATTGCTAAACAACACCGAGAGGAATTAATCAATTATTTTAAGGAAAAGATGTTTAAAACAGAAATTGGGCAGAATAAGGACCTTGAAGAAGCGCATAGCAACAAAAAACCCGTTTCGAAATGGAATCCAAGTTGTAAATCAGCAAAACAATATTGCGAACTTGCCCAGGAGATAATAACACGATGAGTATACTTGGTAAAAAAAGTAATACGCCAGCAAATATGGAGCTGTTTAAAAAAACAGACCAACTTGAGAAAAAAAGCGCTCCCCTTAATGTCTCTTTTGATGCTAATGAACGTGCCCAGTTAAAGACCTGGGCAAAAGCATATAAGACAACTATGGCTAAGATTATAAAAAGGGCACTTGGGGAGTTTTATTTGCGGCATGAAATGGATCGTGTAGAACTAGAGCAATTCCGCAAAAACCAAAAAAACATTCAAAAATAGACTTTATTTTGAATGTTTTAAGATAAGTCTATAGTATGCAGAAAGGCGTCCATGACCGAAAATAAAGAACCCAACTCCATCAATATACATGAAGCTTTAGAGACCGTTACGGATCCAGAACTTAAAAAAATCCTTACCCGGATAAGCGAACAAATCATCCATGCTGGCCCGCATAAAGAGGTGGAAGAATTTAAGAAAAAAATCACCAAAACTACCCAACAACCCACTCAACAAGTTTTTTCATTTCTACCGCATGAGATGGCCAAAGTTTCTATTTTTTTCCCCCTATCAGATAAAGACCTAAAAGAGGAAAATAGACGGATTCACCGCATAGAACAAGAGAGTAGCTGGGGAAAGGTGGTTATTGAAGGAGTTAAATTAGCTATTTTTGAAGAAGATGTCTTTTTAGCAATTATGAAAGTTGGCCATAAAAAAATAACCTGTATCAATGGACAGTATATTTTGGAAACAAATATAAAAGATATTATACACCTGTTATATGGAACTTCGTATTATAGTTCCAAAAAAGTCGTTGCTTCCATACTTAGAACATTAGATCATTTTCAATTAGTTAAATTTTCCCTAACCTTGTTCACTAAAAAAAAGGCAGGGTTTAAAGGCTCTATTGGAAATATCGTACAATCATACTATTATGATCCTGCAACGCATAATCTAAAAATCAAATTTAATCCTGATTTTTGTGTATTTTTTATGGAATCTATGCTTACAAATATTAATTTTACTATTCGCCGGCACTTAAAAAAAGATGGGTCTAAGGCACTGTTAAGATTTTTAACCGCACACAATAAACCCACGCGAATGCATATTTTAACTGTATTAAAAGCAATAAATTACAACATTGAACAACCTACGTACGCCCTAAGAAGAAAATTTAAACAATTTATTGCGGAGTTAAAGAAAGTCAGAGTATTGGGTCCTAAAACTAAACTTTATCCAGATGATACTGTGTTTTTTGATATTTTAGCTAACCCAAAAACATTGCATGTTTAGGGCGGATATACTTTATAGGTTAGTGAGCATGTTTTATAGGTTAGTGAGCATGTTTTAGTAAACATTCGGTAAAGACGTATTGAGTTTGAGCTGTCTAAAATAAAAAGAACAAAAAACTGGACACGCAAAAGACAATTTGTTAAAATGTATGCATGTCAACAACAGAATTCTGCGAAACAAAAAAAGAATGGGTACAG
>JBDRCZ010000062.1:0-4633 GCA_043821285.1 Candidatus Omnitrophota bacterium
TATAGGTGACAAATATTATATAGCTTATTATAGTTTTTTTCTTCATTTGACGATCTCCCTGCAAAATATCACTTATTTATTATCTCCTTCATTATTCATTAAATATATCATCGGAAATCCCGGTGTTTATCTGGATATTACCAAGGATTTTTGTCATTGTATACCTGAGGTTCCCACAATCATAATCTTTCACTATTTCCTTTTGATGCCTCCATATCCCGTTTATTTTTATAAAATCCAGATATTCTGTTACTATAACCGAGCGGGGAAATTTTTTTCTGGAATAATACTCTGTCTTTATAATAACCCCGCGCTTACAATCCACATAATCTAAATAATAAGATTCTTTTCTCTCTTGCTCACTTACATTTGGTTGTACAACATATATGCTGTTCTCCGGGGCAAATGATATAATACTGCCCTTCGTAAATGTTTCCGGGAATATGTCCGGCAATAACGGCGGTATCCATTCCTTTGGTTCAGGATAAATTTGCTCTACTTTTTTCTTATTTCCTTTTATCCATATTTTAAATTTGTTATAAGGGTCATGCCAGGAAGCATCAGTAGTTACCTCTATATCTGCGGTAAAATCCTCTATTTTTTCATAGTTTTTATTAACTTCATCCATTATCCCTTCTACGGTCATGTTTGTGGAAACTGTCTCTATAGTAAATACGGTGTTTATTGAAGGGTTATTACTGCAATATGCCTTTATCCTGGCTGTTTTACCCGGGATGTCTTCGGTAATATATGTTGTATGTGCCCCGCCAAAATAATTAGTTTTTGTTGAACTATCAACAATTCTTCCACCGCCTTGTTCTACTAAAAAACTAACCTCTTTGTCCCTAATCGGATTATTATTTTTATCTGTTACTTTTACCTCTATGTCTATTGCTTCACCCGCTACTACTTTAGAAAATACCCCGAACTTTATCTGCTCCATGTTCGCCGGCCTACCATGCACGGTATATATCTCAAAAGTATAATTTGCCTGGGGAGCGTCTTTTGCCTCAGCAATAAAACGGTTCCTGACGGATGCGTCCTTATCTGTAGTAAACGGTACAGTTACCTCTCCATAGTTATTCGTAATATATTCTTCCTGGGGAAAACTCCCCGCGCCTTCTATTGTCCTAAATACTATTCTTTCTCCTGCTCCTGCCGGGTTAAAATTAATCTTTAGTCTTACGGTGACCTGATAAATATCCCCAGCTACCGGCACACCTAAACAAGACCCCTCGCTAACAGGAAATATCTCATAAAATTTTAACTCCGGACTATTAACTACAATTGAATCTTTATATTCATTGTCTTCCTCATCACTTACATCAACTGTTAATACCGTCTTAACCCAATTTAAATGCACTATTTCTATTCTAAAAGTATTATCCTTTACATAACGGCCATACCCCCCACTAATGCTCACATCTTTCATTCCATCTCCAACTCTGCCACTTACCTCAATCGGGGAAACATTAATTATTGCATTATCTTTGGGGGAAGTTATCTCCACCTTATCCATGTCCGGCTGATAATCTATCTCTACGGACTTTGTGGAACTATTACCAGCCGCATTAGTAGCTGTCGCAGTAATTGTAGTTATCCCTTTGTTTAACTTCGGCCTTCCCAGATACATAGCTCTATATTCACCTTGATTAATTATCTCTGCTGCTGTCCCATTAACCTCTACCTTAACCACATCACGGCTAACACCCCCGTATACAATATTACTGCGGGTTATGTCATTAGCATCCGGTGTCGATATATTAATAAAAGGTGCACTTGTATCTTCTTCAGCCTGGGCATATCCATTAAATACCGGTGCTAATAATAACAATATTAAACCTAAAATTTTTATCCGCATTTCCTTACTGTTACTGTCTTCTGTCCTCAGTTTCGGTAAACGGTACACGGTAAACAGTAAACGCACTGACATACGGCCGGCTATATCGCCAAATCATCCCGCTGCAAGACAGGTGCGATCATCTATGCCTTACTTTTCCTCACTAATCACCGCATGCGAAACGAGAAAATCCGTTATTTTTGCCTCTTTAAGCTCCCAGACAAATTCTGACATCATTTTTTTTTCTTCTAAGTACTTGTGCATTTCCTCTGGTGTTTTATAATATGACTGGGCTAATAGTTCAATTCGCTTATTTATATCTTCATCCGATACGATAATATTCTCAAGTTCGGCTATATTATTAAGTATAAAAAACGATTTAACCTGTCTTTCGGCAGTGGTCCTTGCGTGTTGCTCCAATATCTCTTTTTGCTTAGCAATATCTTCCGGTTTAAAACCCTGATTTAGCAAGTATTGCCCTTTTTGCTCAAATATACTTTTAGTCTGTTTTTCAACCAGACTATCTGGCAGGTCAAAATTATTACTCTTTACCAAATTATCAATAATCTGCCGGTTTATATCGTGCTTTATCTCTATTTCTTTTTGTTCAAGTATCCCTTGTTTTATTACGGCCTTAAGCCCGGTTAATGTATCCTGACCAAAATCTTTGGCAAAATCATCAGATAATTCCGGCAGTTTTTTAATCTTTATCTCCTTTACCTGTACAACAAAATCAGCAATTTTACCGGCTTGGTCAATATTCGGAAAATCATCAGGGATTTTTAAACTAAACTTTCTTGCTTCATTAATTGCCGTATCTACAAGCTGCGCCGCAAATCCGGTTATATAAGAGTCTTCGGCGATCTTTATTAAAATATTTTCCTTTTTATCAATAGATTTACCTAAAATGAAGTACTCGAGATCACAAATAATATAATCATTCCAGGCAACTTTCCGATCTTCGACCGCGTGGTATTGGGCATGTTTTTCCTGTAAAACGCTTAGCGTTTTATCTATTTCTTCCTCTTTAAAGTCATTTTCTTTCTTTTTAATCCTTATACCTTTATAATTTTTGAGCGTAAACTCCGGGCTAACCGTAACACTGGCGGTAAATGATAATGGACTATCTGGTTTAAAACATACCTCACTAATACCCGGCAATCCAATCGGAGATATATTCTCACTTACAACAGCCTCTTCGTAAGCCAAAGGCACGAGGCGTTCCAGCAAACGCTGCTGTGCCGCCGGCAAATAATGACTGCGCACAATATCCTTAGACGCCTTACCCGGGCGAAATCCCGGAATTGCCGCTGTCCGTTTTATTTCCGCAAGAATCCCCTCAAGTTCATCCATCACTTTTTCTTTGGGAATCTCGATTTTCAATACCTTAAAGCACGATTTAGGCGATTCAACTTTAACTTTCAATCTTCGCTCCTAATAAAAATATTCCTTCGGAATCTTTTTATCCATTTGAAAACCTACGGTTTTCAAGCTTTCCCTAAAACCTCTCTTTAGGGTTCGAATCGGTATCTTTGCACTGGAGCGGGAGACGGGATTCAAACGTCGCAAGACACTCCGCTGCTGTTCAGCAGCTCCGTCCCTTTCGGGTTCAATTCAGTCTTACTCCTTTAGAAGGAAACTCTGTCCGTTTCCTTCTAATCTCTTCCTTCCCTCCGCACAGAGGTCCCAGTTCGCCGATAGGGAAAAACAATCTTTTTCCCTAATACCCTTTTTTTAGGGTTCGAATCCATATCTTTACACTGGAGCGGGAGACGGGATTCGAACCCGCGACCTCAACCTTGGCAAGGTTGCACTCTACCGCTGAGTTACTCCCGCATATTTAGAAAGAATATTGTATCATATCTCTGCTGTTTCGACAATAAAAAATTACTTTGTAAGTTTAAATCTCTTTTTTTACTGTCTATCTAACGTAAAACTCAGCGATTCGTAGCGCGCCAGCGGTACGAATTCGCTGCAGCGCTTTATACAAAATTTTTTATTCTCACACAGAGCCACAAAGCTCACAGAGTTTTTAACTAATCGTCATTTATACCGAATAATAATTTGCATGCCTGTTTAATTGTTTTCTTATATTTGGATTTTTTAGTGAATCTACCCCGCCTAAAGGCGGGGCATCTTCACTTCATCTTAGGGGAAGTATCCCCTAAGAACCTCTCTTTTTAGGTTAGATGCCTTCAAAATTTGTTTCTGTTTGGAGCAGGCTCCAAACACGGATAAAAGGATGCGCCTTCATCCCCGCCTAAAAGGCGGGGTTTTCAGCGCAGACTTTTATAAATATGCCCATTCGTGTAAATCCGTGTTATTCGTGGTGAAAATATTTTTATTTTTTATCAGACGAGCCTAAGATTTAGCAACCTGTACTGCCTAAGTAGTATGAATCCGCGGCTGTGTTTTATTATAATTCTTTTTATTTTCACACAGAGCTACAGGGATCACAGGGTCTTTTTCTTTCCCGGCTTTTCTCTGTGCCGCTGTGTCTTTGTGTGATTATTAATTTTTTTAACTATGCAATTAAGAAAATATAAAAAATCAAGCTTTTATAAATATTGCACTTTTGCTAAAAACTTTCACATCGTTGTCGTCTGAAAAGGCTTTAAAAAATAGTGTTTTCACGCGTTATTCAGGATTATCGCTGATTTTGCGTTAGAATTTATCCCGTGCACAAATATTATTGGATACGCAGAATATCCCTCATACGTTCGCTCCTCTGAAACCGCATCTGCACATGTAAAAAATAAAATATAGGTGACAAATATTATATAGCTTATTATA
>JBDRCZ010000063.1:0-9492 GCA_043821285.1 Candidatus Omnitrophota bacterium
TCTAATTATGGCTTTTATCGGCATATTTTCTATGGCGGTAATGGGCTCAAAGCATCCGTTTGTTATTTTTAAATTATTTTGTTTCGCGCTTTTCAAATGGAACTTGGGATATCTAAAAGGCATTTTTACGCGGGAATATTCCGCGTGAAAGAATATAATAAGGGAATAAGAGGATGTCTTTTTGTCTCTACGTGGCGGAAATATAATGTAGGGGCGGGCCCCTGTGCCCGCCCGAAGAGGGGTTAAAAAGGTGAAATCGTGATGATGAATATACAGATGACAGATTTGAATGCCCAGTACGAAAGCATTAAGGATGAAATTGACCAGGCTATAAAGGAAGTGCTTAATGAGTCCGGTTTTATCCTGGGCAAGCAGGTTAGTTTGTTCGAAAAAGAAGTGGCGGAGTATTTCGGCGTAAAGTTTGCTGTTGGGGTTGCTTCCGGGACAGACGCTTTAGTCTTATCTTTGGCTGGCTTGGGAATAAAAGAAGGCGATGAAGTCATTACCACGCCGTTTACTTTTATCGCTACGGCGGAGGCTATAAGCCGGGTGGGAGCAAGGCCGGTTTTTTGCGATATAGACGAAAAAACTTATAACATTGACGCTCAAGAAATCAGCTCTAAGATTAATGGCCGGGTAAAAGCAATTATTCCAGTGCATCTTTATGGCCTGCCTTGCCAGATGGATGAAATATTAAAGGTAGCAAAAACGAATAACCTAAAGATTATTGAAGATTGCGCCCAGAGCTTTGGCTCTGAGTATGCTGGTAAAAAAGCCGGCAGCTTTGGAGAGTGCGGATGTTTGAGTTTTTTTCCCGCTAAAACATTGGGTTGTTACGGCGATGGGGGGATGGTGGTTACTGATGATGAAGCTTTGGTGGCAAACCTGAGAATGCTGCGCAATCACGGCTCAAGCAATAAATATATATATTCAGTGCATGGTTTTAACAGCCGTTTAGATGCTTTACAGGCCGCGGTATTACGGGTTAAACTTAAATATGCCGACAAATGGATAAAACAAAGAATTCACAATGCGGAATATTATAATAAACAATTATCCGGAATAGCTGCGATAACTCTCCCGGAAATTCCCAATAATTCCAAACATAGTTTTAATTATTACACTATTCTGATTAAAAGCGGCAGGGAAAATATTCAAGAGCGGCTGATGGCTAAGAATATCCCCAGCGCGGTTTATTATCCTCTTTGCCTGCATTTACAGGAAGTTTACAAGGATTTGAAATATAAACCGGGCGATTTTCCTGTTGCCGAGAAAAATCAGGACAGGGTATTGTCCTTGCCGATGTATCCGGAGCTGGGAAAAAGCCAAATTGATATGGTTGTTAAAGCTATTAAAGAGTCTCTATAAAGATAATTCCCATTGTTAAAGATTGGATTTAAAATGCAAAAAGATTTATTAAGCGTGGTGATGGTAAATTTCAATCATGGGGCGTTTTTACATGATGCCATAGAATCGGTAATATCTCAAAACTATTATCCCTGGGAGCTTATTGTTGTTGATGATGGCTCTACGGATAATTCTTTAGAAATTATTAGTGAATATCAAAAGAAGCATTCTGAACGGATTCGGGTAGAAACGCATCCTTGTGGCAGGAACCTGGGGATCGCGGAGTCATATAGATTGGGTATAAGCCTTTGCCGCGGGGAATTTGTTGGTTTTTTAGAACCCGATGATTTATGGTCTCCGGAGAATGCCGGAAAAAAGATTAATATACTTAAGTCTTATCCGGTTGGCTTTGTATATTCTGATGTCGAGCCTTTTGGCGAACCTGATATTATCCGTTTACGGGAGAAAGCTTTGCGTTTATTGGCAAAATCGCCGTCACTTGTGCCTTTTAACGCTTATGCATCATTGGCGGTTATTAATTTTATTCCAACTTTTTCTATCGTTATCGCGCGGACAGCAGTTTTTAAAGAGTTTTCTTACTTGGCGTATTCTTCTTTTATGATGAGCCTGGACTGGTTTCTTTGGCTTCAGGCTAGCCTGCGGCAGCGTTTTTTTTTCATTCCCGAGAAATTAGTTTCCTGGCGGCTGTATCAAAAAAGTTATTATAATAGTTTTTTACTAAGGATAGGCAGGCCGCAATTTATATTGTGGGGATTGCGATACCGGTGGTTTATTTTACGTTACGTGGTTTTACCGCATAAATGCGGTTTATTGAAAAAAGCCGAAATTACCGCCCTATTTTTTATTAGTTTCGCGCGGCGTATTTTAATGGAAATATGGGAAAGAGATTGTTAAGCATAGTGATGGTCAGTTATAACCATGCGCTGTTTATAAAAGAATCAATTGAGTCTATTATTGCTCAAACTTACACGCAGTGGGAGTTAATTATTGTTGATGATGGCTCCAGCGATGGTTCATTAGATATAGTCGGAGGTTTTGCTAAGCGCTTTCCGGAAAAGATAAAAGTGTATAGCCATGAAGGGAAGCATAATTTAGGTATTTCCGCTTCATATAAACTGGGAATAAGCCTTTGCCAGGGCAGATATATTGGTTTCCTGGAACCGGATGATATTTGGGGCTCTGAAAATGCAATGGAGAAAATTAAACGCCTCGAAGAGGAAAATGTTAATTTTGTTTATTCCGATGTTCAGCCTATAGGCGAGATTGATGCTATCCTTTGCCGGGATTTGACTTTGAAATCTTTTGCGGTATTGCCGGAAAAGATTTTGTTTAGGGCATTTTCCCGGATATTGGTTGATAATTTTGTGCCATCTTTTTCAGCCGTAATCGCGAAAAAAGAAGTTTTCCGGGGCATTAAATTTATTTGGGATAAGGAGTGCGCTATGTGGCTGGATTGGTTTTTATGGATTCAAATAAGTTTAAACACAAAATTTTTGTTTATTCCGCAAAAATTAGTCCGCTGGAGATTGCACCGAAGCAGTTATTGCAGTGAGTTTTTTCACCGCAAGGGTGTTATAGGGAAGATATGTTTTGAATTAAGGTATCGGTTTATGGTTTTTAAAGAAATTATCTTTCTGCGGCCATATAGTTTCTTGCGCAGATTTATTCTTTTTTTTATTTTTACCGCGGCCTTTATCAAAAAAATTGTTTTATTCGTATTTAATAGATTTTAAAAAACGCTGCTTATTTTTTTGCTTCTTTTTTTTTGACTCGGCATTTATCGTGGTATAATTATAAGGTTGTGATGGCGGTTACTGCGGCTACAATTATTTGACCGGTAAATAATATAGGGAAGAACGTTGTTGATAAAGATTATCCCTGGTTAAAGCGGAGTAAGTATTCGCTATGCGTAAAAAAATTTTAGAAATAGGATGTGGCGAGGGGGTTAACACTTATTATTTATCTAAGAAAAACGATATTATCGGTATTGATATATCTGAAGAAGTTATAGTTGTTGCCCGGAGAAGGTTTCCTAGCGTAGATTATCGGGTTATGAATACTGAGCGTTTGGAGTTTACAAATGATTATTTTGACCAGGTTTATGCCCTGGATGTGTTGGAACACGTTGATAATTTAGATCGAGTTATCGCTGAAGTCTGGCGGGTTTTAAGGCCGGGAGGGGAATTTATCGCCAATATTCCTTATTGGAAATCTGAACAATGGCTTTTGAAACTTAGGCCGACTTACTTCAAGGAGATTCATCATTCTCGGATTTTCGGAGAGAATACTTTGGAAGAATTGCTGGGGGACAATAAATTCAGTTTAATTAAAAAGGCCAGAGCCGGTTTCTTAAGCCATGTTTTCCAGTATTATATGTTCAAGCGTACGCCTTTAGGTAAAACTCAGTTGGGGATCGGCGATTGGCGAGACAACTGGAAGACTAAAACTTTATCTATTAGCCTATTGTTCTTTGATGAGCGGCTTTTTCAAACGCCACTAAAGTATTGTCCAGTTTGGTTTATAACCTTGCCTTTGGGGTTAATAATTAATTTTTTTGGCAATATTTTTTTTCCAAAGTCGTTTTTCTATAAGTTTAAAAAATATGCCTAGAAGAGAAGATATAATTTTTGTTGTTAATCCTTCGCTTTGGTATGACAATATGTATCCTAGTGGATTACTTTGCCTTTCCGGTTATTTAAAAAAGATGGGATTTGATAATTTTATTTTAGATTCTCAGCTTTCTCAGCCTAAAGTTGAGTATTTATTGAGAGAAAAGCTGCTTCTGGAAAGAATTATTCGGATTAATCCGCGGGTAGTCTGTTTTTCAGCCAGCCATCTGGAATTTGATGAGGTGGTTAGAATAAATTACGCGCTTAAAAAAGCGGATAAAGATCTTTTTACCATTGTTGGGGGGCCGCAGCCAACTTACCGTTTTGCTGATTTTTTGAATAATGGATTCGATTTTGCCGCTATAGGCGAAGGCGAAATTACTTTGCATGAGTTTGTCCGTGAAATTTTTAAAGGTTCAGCCGGATGGGGAAGTATTAATGGATTAGCTTGGAAGGACAAGGGGCGGATAATATTAAATCCCGCCCGGGAGTTAATGAGCGAGTTTCAGATGAACAGCATTGATGCTTTGCCTTACGATAAAATAGACCCGCGGTATTTTAACATTAATATCGGCACGGTTAGAGGTTTGCCGTTGAAAGGCGCGTTGCTGTTAACCAGCAGAGGCTGTCCTTATAACTGTTCTTATTGCGGCTGTAATCTTATTTTCGGGAAAAAACCGCGTTTTCGTTCTTTGGAAAAGATAGAAGAGGAGGTTAAGCTTCTTAAAGAGAAATTTGCCATAGAAGGGCTTTGGATTGTGGATGATACGTTTACAGTAAAAAAAGAGCATGCGATAGGGGTAGCTCGGGTTTTAAAAAAATACGGGCTAATCTGGGGGTGCCAGTCACGGGTTGATACCATAAACGAAGAGTTAATGATTATAATGCGCGAATCAGGATGCGTCCAGATTGATTTTGGGGTTGAGTCTGGAAATCAGAGGATTTTGGACGAGATAATCGGCAAAAAAACTAATATTGCTCAGATTAAAGAAGCTTTTGCCCTTGCTAAGAAACATAAAATCAGGACATTGGCTAATTTTATGCTGGGCTTTCCGACCGAGACTTACCAAGAATTCAAAGACACGGAAAAGGTCGCGGATTTAATAGATGCCGACGTTTATATATTCGCTATCGCTACTCCTTTGCCGGGGACGCGCTTATATGAGCTGGTTAATGAGGATATTAAACCGGCCGAATATTCTTTTTTGAATTGGAACGGAAGCGAATTGAGTGAACGGTTAAATAAATCGGGCATAAAAAATCTTTCCGGTGAAAGGCTTAGGTTGCACCGGAAATACTTTTTGAATTCTTTAGTTAAATCAATTTTTTCTTTAGGAAATTATCGTTTCTTTCTAAAACGGGAATACAAGCTTAGGAGGGCCTTTTTTGTTTTTGGATTGTTTTTTAAATATTTAAAACAGTTTCTTTTGTTTGTTATGCCGGCAAGAAATGTTAGGTTAAATTAATTTATTCCCTATTTAAATAAATATGAAGGAGAATATTTTTGAATCTTATCAACGCGAGTTAATTAATTGTTTGCAATCTTTTGATTGGCCGTAAGTGGCGCGGCTGGCGGAGAAGATTGGGTTTATTCAGAAAGAAAATAGGCATGTGTTTTTATGCGGCAACGGGGGGAGCGCTGCCAACGCGGCGCATATCGCTAATGATTTGCTGTATCTTCATTCAAAAGAAAAAGGAATAAAAGCCACAGCATTAACAGCAAATCAGGCAGTTTTAACTTGTTTAGTAAATGACTTCGGATATGAGAATATTTTTTCATTTCAATTAAAACAATTAGGCAGCGCGGGCGACCTTCTTATCGTGTTTTCCGGCAGCGGAAATTCTTTGAATATTTTAAAAGCAATAGATACCGCTAAGAAGAAGGGTATTTTTACTAGCGCAATTTTAGGATTTGACGGCGGTAAATGTTTAAGTTTAGTCGATATTCCCATGTATTTTCCGGTAAATGATATGCAAATCGCCGAAGATTTGCATATCATAGTAGGGCATATGCTGATGCAATGGCTTAAAAAAGGCATGCTTGATGGTTGAGGCGCGCGGGAAGATAGTTGTAATAGGAAGCAATTCTTTTTCCGGGGCAAATTTTGCGGCATACCGCCTTTCCTTAGGAATGGAAATATTAGGCATAAGCCGTTCTCATGAGCCGTCCGATATTTTTTTGCCGTATAAATGGAATAATATAAACAAGCCAGGTTTATTCAGGTTTGAAAAGTTCGATCTTAATCATGACACAGATAGAATAGCGGGCAGTATTCGGAATTTTCAGCCGGATTATATTATAAATTTCGCGGCGCAGTCCATGGTAGCTCAAAGTTGGGAGCATCCGGAGCATTGGTATCAGACTAACGTAGTGGGTAATGTAAAGCTGCATGATCAAATAAGGCATTTCAGTTTTTTGAAGAAATATGTCCATGTTTCAACTCCGGAAGTATATGGCAATTGTACCGGCAAAGTAATCGAGTCAATGCTGTTTAATCCCAGCACTCCTTATGCCGCCTCAAGGGCAGCTTGTGATTTACACCTGAACACTTTTTTTAATTATTATAAATTTCCGGTAGTTTTTACGCGCGCGGCAAATGTTTGTGGCCCCGGGCAGCAGCTCTATAGAATAATACCCCGGTTCATATGCCGTTTACGCTGAATATCTTTCCTACCAATCTGTGTAATTTTAGTTGTGTATATTGTGCACAAAGCCAAGGACAGGCGTATCTTCATGAGAAATATGGCATGAGTCGCAGCGCAATCAGACTGTGTCATAATCGCATTTTTGGTAGCCGCGGGCTTTAGCCCGCGTTTTACCAGCGTCGGAATCGCAACCTAAAGGTTGCGGCTACCGCATTAAAATATGAATTGCGACACAGTCTGAATGACATTGGATATGGTGCGAAATATAGTAAAACAGAGCCGCGATTTTTCAGGAAAATACAGATTGGTATCGTTTATGGGCCACGGCGAACCACTTCTCAATAAAGCTCTTCCGGGAATGGTTAAGGCCGTGCACGATACTCAAATAACACAGCGTATAGAAATAATTACCAATGCTAGTTTGTTGACGTGCGAACTTTCCGCTGCATTGATCGATGCCGGCTTGACCAACCTGCGGATATCGCTTCAAGGCGTAAACGCAGATGCTTACCGCAGGATCAGCAATAGAAAACTTGATTATGAAAAGCTTTTGGAACAAATAGAGTATTATTATAAGCATAAAAAACAAGGCGGAGTATTTGTTAAAGTATTGGACATCTCTCTTGGTTCCGGTGAAGACAAACAGTTTACAAACAGTTTGATAAGATATGCGATAGGATGTTTATAGAGAAGGTAAAGCCTGTGTATAGAGGAGTGAAAATTTCAAAAGCAAAAACATTGACTATCGACCGCTATGGTAATAAGCATCTTCCTCGTAAAGTTTGTCCATTGCCGTTTTTTATGTTAAGTGTCTGGCCTAACGGCGATGTTGCTCCATGCGCTTGATGTTTTGGACGAAGATGCCCTAAGACTAAAGCCGTTATTTAAAAGTAGATGAACCGCAATAAGAAATATTTATAAGCCTTATGAAAAAATTCTGCATATTTCTGCTCACCTTGGCGGCGGATTCGGTAGGGCGATAGCCGGCTTTGTTGGTTTTGAAAAACAGCATAATTCTTTTTTTGCCCATAAGATTATTACATTGGATCGCTTTAAAAAAGACCAATTTATTTGTGCATGCAAAGCTGATGGCGTAGAAGTTATGGCCGCTGTTAGTATAGACGTTATTGAGCGTGAAATAAAAAAAGCGGATATTGTTGTTTTGCATTGGTGGCACCACCCGCTAATGGCGCATTTTTTAAGCGTGTTGCCCGGTATCAATATGCGTTTAGTTTTCTGGTGCCATGTGTCTGGGTGTAATTATCCAAGTTTACCGCTGGAGTTTATTGAAATATCCCATAAAACATTATTTACCACACAGTATACTTTTGATAACCCGTATTGGACTAATTCGCAAAAAAAGATCGCTAAAGATAAAGCCGCGATAGTTTATGGTTTAGGCAGGCTTGATGTGAATTCAGTAGTGTCTAATCGGCCCCAAAAAAACGATTTTATCGTTGGTTATGTGGGGACTTTAAATTTTGGTAAACTGCATCCGGACTTTATTGACTATTGTGCAGAGGTTGTTTTTGAAATTCCAACTGCGCGGTTTATAATGGTTGGCGATATTGATAATCGTTCTGGCATTTTAGAAATGGCTCGTGCCCGCGGGATTTCGCAATGTTTCGAGTTTGGGGGCTATAAAGAAGATGTTTCCGCCCAGCTTTTTCGGTTTGATGTATTTGGATATCCACTGAATCCGTATCATTTTGGAACTACTGAAAACGCTTTATTTGAGGCAATGGCGTTTGGTTTACCAGTAGTAGCGCTAAATCAATGCGCGGAAAAATACATTATCGAGCATGGAAAATCCGGCTATTTGGCTGAGGATAAAAAGCATTACGCTCAACTCATTCGTTATTTGTATGATAATTCTTCCGAGAGGCTGCGTTTAGGCGAAAATGCTAAAAAACGCATTGTCGGGGAGTTTTTTATGGAAGCTAATGTGCATCGATTTCATAATGCTTGCGAAGAGATTTTAAAAATGAAAAAGCAAATATGCGCGTTTAGCGGGGTTTTGGGGCAAAAGCCTTATCAGTGGTTTTTAGCTTGCCTGGGGAATGACCGCCAGCTTTTTATGGATAGTCCGGGTCGGTTATTATGTCGAATGAAAAACGGAAAATAGAAATTGAAGGCCAGATTACGAACTGCCGGCATATCCTTCGAGAATCTTCGAAAAGCTCGGTTCGTCATTACGCTCGTTATTTTCCGGAAGACAATAATCTGCAATATTGGCTGCGTTTAGTGTCAAAGGAGAGTGGATGTTAGAAATATTTTCGGTAGATAATGTAAGGTTTTTAAGGAAGCTGAGTAATATAAAATTATGGCTGAAATTTTAAATCATCAGAATGTTTTCGAAAAACTTATCCTATAAATTTCGTTGCAATATTTGTGGAAAAGTTTCAAAATTACATTTTACCAGGATAGCGTTCCGGAACACGGAATATTTTTTGAAGCTGACACTGATTCAGTTGTAATAGCATTGCGTAAAGAATAAAATTTTAAGAGGGAAAAACTTATGGGTATGCCGCTGGTGAGCATAGGTGTTCCTACATATAATTGTCCTCAAGGGTTAAGGCGGTCTTTAGAGTGTATTTGCAGCCAGGCATATAAAAATTTAGAGATTATTGTTTCTGATAACTGTTCTCCTGATCCCAGCGTTGAGGCGACTGTTAGAGAATTTTCTGAAAAAGACAGGCGTATCAAATATTTTCGGCAGGAAGAAAATAAAGGGATGGTTTTTAATTTTCAGTTTGTGATAAGCAAGGCAACCGGCGATTATTTTATGTGGTTGGCAGATGATGATTGGTTTGAAGAAAGCTCTTATATAGAAAGATGCGCTCTGTTTTTAAAAGATCATTCGGACTTT